>JBKHXZ010000200.1:0-43311 GCA_046565785.1 Acidimicrobiia bacterium | reverse complement strand
GCGGCGACGCCCTGCAGGCGGTACTGATAGGTCGTCTCGGGACGCAGACCTGTCATCACCGCCTGGTGATCGGAGTGGGCTCCGCCTCCCATGTCCCGGTCGGTGGCGATTCCTCCCGACGGTTCGTCTTCGCCGTACACCACCGCACACACCGCATCCACGGTGGTGCGGATGGTGAGCGTCGCCACCGTGCCGGACGCATCGAAGCTGATCTGCGGTTCGCCGTCGGCGATCTCCGAGAAGGGCCGGACCTCTGCGGTGACGCCGGGAGAGCACGCCGTGAGGACGAGGAGGAGAGCGATAGCCAGGCGAGGCATCGTCCGACGCTACCGGCGTGACTGTGCAAAGCGTCAGGGGGCAGGGTCGGCTTGGCGGAGGAACGCCAGCACCGCAGCGACCCGGCGGTGGGTCTCGGAAGCGTCGGGGGAGAGGCCGAGCTTGGCGAAGATCGAGTTGATGTGCTTCTCCACCGCCGACTGGGAGATGAACAGCGCCTCACCGATCGCCGAGTTGGAGCGTCCCTCCGCCATCGCCGCCAGCACTTCGGTTTCTCGGTCGGTGAGAGTGTCCAACAGGCGACGACCGGCGTGTCGTTCTCGCCCGAGGAGGCCCTCCACCACCGTCGGATCGATCACCGATCCTCCGCTGGTCACTTCGCGTAGCGCTCGCAGTAGTTCGTCGAGATCGCCCACCCGATCCTTGAGCAGGTAGGCGAGACCGGCAGTGCCATCCCGAAACAGCTCGAAGGCGTACATCGGGTTGGCGTGCTGGGACAGGATCACGATGCCGAGGTCGGGGTGGCCGGCCCGCAACCGGTGCGCCGCCTCGATGCCCTCCATCTGATGATTTGGAGGCATGCGGATGTCGGCGATCACCGCATCCGGTGCCAGGCGATCCACCGACTCGACCAACTGGTCGGCGTTCTCGACTGCGGCGACCACGGTCACCGCCCCGGAAGACTCCAGCAGGCGTCTGGTTCCCTCCCGCACCAGATAGTGATCGTCGGCGATCACCACGTTCATGTGTCGGCCTTCCGGTGGAGGGGAAGCCGCCCGGTGAGCGTTGTTCCCTGCCCGCCACGGCTATCGGCCGAAACCGACCCGCCCAGCGCCTCGAACCGGTCGGCCAGGCCGGTCAGGCCACTACCGGTCGGTCCCGGGACCAGTCCCCGTCCGTCGTCTTGCACTTCGATGCCGAGCCAGCCGTCGGCGAGGTGCAAGCGGACGGCGGCCCGGGTGGCTTCGCTGTGTTTGAGCACGTTGGTCAACCCCTCCGAGGCGAAGAAATAGGCCGCCCCTTCCACGTCGTCGGCGAACCGGGCACGACCGATGTTGGTGTCGAACGTCACCTCCAGGGGCAGCCTGGCGCACCGGTCTTGGATCGCCTCGACCAAGCCTCCGTCGGTGAGAACCGACGGGTGGATGCCCTGGGCGAACTCCCGCAGGTCACGGAGGATCGCCTGGGCGTCTCGTTGCAGATCGACCAGCGACGCCTCGTCGAGTGAACCGTCCCGCACTCTCGACCGGGCCAGACCGAGCTTCGCCACCAGCGCCACCAACTCCTGCTGGGCTCCGTCGTGGATGTCCCGTTCGATCCGTCGCCGCTCGGATTCCTGAGCGTGGACCAGCCGTCCGGCCAGTCGCAGATTGGCGAGGATCAGTCCGGCCTGGCCGGCGAGGGCACGTACCAGGTCGCGCTCCCGATCGCCGAACGGCCCGGCGATGCGTGGTCCACACAGGATCCGTCCGAACTCGTCGTCGTTGCGGGTGATTGCCTCGATGTGCGCAGGTTCGCCAACCGGGTTTCCGACCGTTCGCGGCTCAGCGGGCGGGATCTCGACCGTGACCCAATGCAGCCGTGCGGCCGTTCGCACCAGCTCGGCGAGTTGCGAGCCGATCTCGCCCGGATCTTGAGCCATCCGCACTGCTTCCTCGAACCCGGCGACGGCCTCGATCGCACTCGGTCGAGATCCGAACACCATGCGATCGGCCACCAACTGCATGCGCGAGCGGGTGGGCTGGAAGGCGATGGCGAGCACGGCAGTCAGGACGATGGCGAGTTCCACCGGAAGCCGGGCCCCGGCCGCCAGGCCGAGCCCGGCGGCGACGGCGGCGTAGATGCCGAAGATCCCCACCGTGAGCGCTCCGTAGACCAGGGACTTGCGAATGACGGCGTCGGTGTCCAGCCAGCGGGGCTGTTCGACTGCGATGACGACCGACGCCGGGATGAGCAGCAGTGCTCCGGTGCTGACGAACAGCCATCCGCCGTGACCCAACGAGCCGGGCCACAGGATCGGTGCGATGACGAACGGCATGATGCCGAGGGCGACAGCGGCAGACGTCCCGAACAGCACCCATCGGATCTGGCGTCGTTCCCCGGCGGAGGCCTCCCGATAGCGGAGCAGCAGCATCACCAACGCCACCACCAGCACCATTGCCAGCAGGTAGCGGATCGAGGCGGTGGCGGGGCCCAGGGGCGAGAAAGCCGGGAGGTGGTAGGGGTTGGCCAGGCGGAGGTCCCCGTACACCACGCTGTCGAGCGGCAGGTCGGGGTTGGAGACCAGTCCCACTGCCATCGGCAGTGGAAGCCACCACACTCAGCGGGAGAACCTCTGCTCTCGTTGGACCCGGGGCCGTCCGGTGGGGAAGAGGGCGATGAGCATGCTGAGGCTTGCCAGGCCGACCATGCTCACGAGGGTCTCGAGCGCGAGCGTGTGTCGTATCCAGACGGGGATGGTGTCGCTGGTGGCGAGGTGGTAGCGGACCGCCTGTTCACCGAAGGCGCTGAAGACCATCGTTCCGACCGTTCCGACGATCAGCAGCCAGCCGATGCGGTGATCCGGCCGCCGCGCCAGGAGCCATGTCCCGGCGGCCAGGAAGGGCATTGGAATCAGGAACAGGTATTGCACGGAGGCCTCACCCAGCAGCGAGGTTCCGAACGCCGCAGACGCGACCCACAGCGCGGCGCCGATGACTCCCCATCCCACGACGGCCACGACCCAGATGATTCGCTGCACACCGGCATTGTCGACGGTGGGTCGGTCGGGTGTCCATTGCGGCTTGCTGCACTCCTCAGTGCCAGCGGTGGTGCGGTAGACACCACCACAGGACTGAAGTGACCACGGTTCTGTCGCCTCCGGGTGCCTCGTACGTTGCCATCCAGGAGGTGCGCATTGAACGAGACGGCCTATCGAAGTGCGGAGGCGGGCCTGTGGGCGACGATCGATCGGAAGCCGACCGAGTCCTACATCCGACTTCCTCGGATCGGGACCGACGTCCGCGTGCAGGAGGTGGGCGAGGGAGAACCCGTGGTCTTCATCCACGGCGGAACCAACGCCGGAGCCACCTTCGTGCCGATGCTGGCGGACTTTCTTGGCTACCGCTGCCTTCTCGTCGACCGCCCCGGTGTCGGGTTGAGCGCTCCCTACCGGCTGGATGCGGCCGGTCTACCGGAGTTCGGAGCACGCTTCGTCGGTGACGTGCTCGACGGGCTGGGCATCGACCGGGCGCACGTGGTGGCCTCGTCGTTCGGCGGTCACCTGGCGCTGCGGTCCGCTGCCGCCGAGCCGCGCCGTGTCGACCGCATGGTGTTGCTGTCCTGTCCGGCACTGGTGCCGGGGGAGACGCTGCCGCCGTTCATCCGTGGGTTTCGCTATCGCCCGATCCGATGGCTCGTTTCGGCGCTGCCCCCGAATCGGAGGGTTGGGCGGGTCATCTTCCGGCAGATGGGCCACGGCGCCACGCTCGACAGCCATGGCCTGCCGGCCGGGTTCTGGGAGTGGTCGGAGGCCCTTGGCGCGAACACCGACACGATGCGGTTCGAAACCGAGATGCTGGGCAGTGTCATCCGCGGGGCGGATTCGGGACCGCCGGTACTACTGAACGCTGACCTGTTCGCCCAGGTGCAGGCGCCGACCCTTTTCCTGTGGGGAGCCGACGACCGGTTCGGCGGCCCCGCCGTCGGCCGCCGGATCGTCGCTGCCATGGGCGACGCCCGCCAGCTCGACATCCCGAACGCCGGACACCTGCCTGGGCTCGACTTCCCGGATCTCGTCGGGGAAGCCACCCGGCGCTACCTGGACGGCGAAGACGACGAAACGATCGCGCACTGGATGTCATCCGGTGCGCGGTCCCGATGAGGAGGAGAACGCAATGACAGGCACACGAGGTACACGCATCGCAGTGGCAGTGGCAGGAACGCTGATCGCCGGCCTCGCCGGACCCAACGGTCCGCTGGGCGGGTTCTGGGGGGTGGAACCGGCGCCGGGACTCGAAGGTGGAGTGTTGGGGGCCTTGATCCTCTACTCGGTGATCGAGGCGGTCGTGTTCGGGATCGGCCTGGTGTGGCTGATCTTCGGTCGGGATGTGCTGCGAGGTCCCGGGGCGATCGCTGCGCATCTGGCGGTCGGCTGGGCGCTGGTGAGTTGGTTCCCGCACGGGGCGTTCCACCAGTCCACTGCCCACGACAATTGGGCGGGTCTGGCCGCCATCGAATACGGCTTCCACCTCACCATGCTGATCGCCGGCCTCCTGGTGGCACGCCACCTGATCCTGGTGAACCGGCATCGCACGGCGGTGGCGGCATGACCACTTCGCTTTCGACAGAGGTTCGGCCGGACGCGGCTGCCGCAGCCCGTGGGGCGCGGGTCGCACTGTGGGGGACGGTGGCCGGCGCGGTTCTGGGGGTGGGGTACTTCACCGTCGGCGGGATCTTCGCCCCACTCAGCGATCTGGCCGCCGGTGTCATCGGGGTGGGACTGATGCCTGTGGTGCTGCATCTGCATCGGCGTGGCGGACGTTCCGGCGTCGACGGGGTGGCCGCCACCGGACTGGCGGCCGCCGCAGGGATGATCACCTCGTCACTGGGGCTGATCGTCTCGGACACCTTGCAGATCGAAGGCGGGAGGGCGTTCCTCACCGTCCAGTTCCTGTCGATGGCGGCGTTCGGTGGATGGTTGCTGGCGACGGTGCGCCGGGAGGGCGGTCGCTTCTCACGTCGCTGGCACACCACCGCGCTCGTCACTGCGGTGGCGTACGTGGTGGCAGGGATCGGCGAGCCTCTGACCGGCTTTCGTCAGATCGTCATCTACTCGGCAGGTTCGGTGGCGGTGGTGGCCTTCTGCCTGTGGGCCGCCCGTACCCGTCGCGAGCTCATGGAGGATGTGCGGACCGACGGTGTCCGCCGGAAAGGAGAGAAGCGATGAGGAAGCTGATTGCAGGGGTGGTGGGTGCCTCACTGATGGTGCTGACAGCACTTCCGGCTTCGGCCCATGTGGTGGTAGCGCCCGGTCACGACGGCGTGTGGGTGGGGGGAGGTCCGGTGCCCGGACAGGGTCAGGGGCTGGTGGAATCACCGGTCGGGATGCTCCCACCCTCGCACGCCAGCGGACTCGTGGAGGCGTGTCAGCGCACCCTGGAGAACTCGTCGGCGGTGGTGATCCTTGCTCCCCCGTACTTTTCGGGATGCGTCCACGGACAGCCATGATCGTCTGATCTGGTAGCTGCGGGTCGGAGACAGCCTCTTCGACCCGCAGACAGTCGATTGCGGAGTGTGGCTGGGGCCGCGCTCTCTATTTGCACTGTCCGGGTAGTGCAAATAGGTTAGGGGCACCTACCGAGTGATGGTAGGGCAACCGCAACAACCCCTGACCTCCCATGACCATCACCCGGACCCGCCCTCGGGCGCTCAGCCATCCACAACGCCGACCGGCGTCGGCCAAAGTGCTCCGCGCACTCGGTGCCGTCGTCGTTCTGTTCGGTGCGATCGGGGCGTCGGTGGCCCTGGGCAGCCGAACCGTCGACCTCGGCACCGTGGTCGACGCCCTCACCGGCTTCGATGCCGGGATCGCCGATCACGTGGTGATCCGTCAGCTCCGGATCCCGCGCACGATCCTGGCGATCATCGCCGGGGCGTCCCTCGCGGTCGCCGGGACACTCATGCAGGCGGTCACTCGCAACCCGTTGGCCGATCCAGGTCTGCTGGGGGTCAACGCCGGTGCAGCCTTCGCGGTGGTACTGGGAGCTTCCACGCTCGGGGCTGGGCCCGTCACCCGGGTGTGGCTGGCGTTGGCCGGCGCACTCGTCGCCGCAGTGGTCGTTTACGGGCTCGGCACGGTCGGTAAGGGCCGGCCGAGTCCTGTCCGTTTGGTGCTGGCCGGAGCCGCCACCAGCGCCCTGATGTTCTCCCTCACTCGAGCGATCACCCTGATCGACCAGGCCAGCCTCGAGCAGTACCGCTTCTGGGTGGTCGGATCCCTCATCGGTCGAGACATGGACGTGGTGTGGACGGTGCTGCCATTCATCACGGTCGGCATGGTTGCGGCTTTGGGGATTTCGGCCACCCTCAACTCATTGGCGTTGGGCGACGACACGGCGAAGGCGCTCGGGGTCAGGGTGGGAGCGGCGCGAGCCACCGCCGGCCTGGCGGTGATGCTGCTCGCCGGCGCTGCCGTCGCCGCCGTCGGCCCGATCGTGTTCGTCGGGCTCGTCGTACCCCACCTCGTCCGTAGGCTGGTCGGTCCCGACCATCGCTGGGCGATACCGCTCTCGGCCGTCACCGGGGCGGCCCTTCTCCTCCTGTGTGACACCGCCGGTCGGCTGGTGCTGGCGCCCGGAGAGCTGCAGGCGGGGATCGTGATGGCCGCCGTCGGAGGCCCGGCGTTCGTGGCGGTGGTGCGCCGTATGCGGGGGGCGGAGCTGTGACCGAACTCGCGGTCCGCACACGACACGTGTCGTTCCGCCTTCCGTGGCGTTCGATCTTCGTGGCAGGTTTGCTGGCGGTCGCCCTGGCGCTGGTGTCGTTGTGGTCGGTGCTGGCCGGCGACTACCCGCTCACCCCTTCGCAAGTGTGGTCGGCGATGGCCGGGTCCGGAGAGGCCGGAGCCGACTTCGTGGTTCGAACCCTGCGGCTGCCGCGCATTCTCACCGGCGCCCTGGTGGGAATGGCGCTGGGCATGTCCGGTGCCGCCTTCCAGTCCCTGGCGCAGAACCCGCTCGGATCGCCCGACATCATCGGCTTCGACCGAGGTGCCGCCGTCGGAGCGATCGTCGCCCTGACGATGTTCCCTGCCGTCCCGGTGGCGGTCGGCGCGGTCGCCGGAGGGATGATCACCGCCGGGTTGGTGTATGTGTTCGCGTGGCAGCGCGGCGTCCGCTCGTATCGCCTGGTGCTGGTGGGCATCGGCGTGGGATTCACCGCCACCGCCCTCGTCGACTTCCTGCTCACCCGTGCCGACATCAACCAGGTCGAACAGGCCACGGTGTGGATCACCGGGTCGCTCAACGGTCGCACCTGGCAGCAGGTGAGCATGCTCGCCGTCGGGCTGGCGGTGCTCGCCCCGGCCATCGTGGGGATGCAGCGATCGCTCGACCGTCTCGCCCTCGGGGACGACACCGCGGTCGGCCTCGGCATCGGGGTGGAGCGAGCCAAGCTGCTGGTGGTGTTGCTCGCCGTCACCCTTGCGGCACTTGCCGTGGCGGCGGCGGGTCCGGTGGCGTTCGTCGCCTTCGTGTCCGGCCCCATCGCCCGGCGTCTGGCGTTCAGCCCCGGCGCCTGTCTGGTACCGGCGGCGCTCGTCGGGGCAGTGGTCACCGTGGGAGCCGATGTCGCCGCTCGCTCGTTCCCGGCGTCGGTCGAACTGCCGGTGGGGATCGCCACGTCCCTGATCGGCGCGCCCTACCTGCTGTGGATCCTCGCCCGCCAGGTGAAGGCGGGAGTGCTGTGAAACCCCGGCTGTCGGCCTCCGGGCTCTCCTTCGGATACGACGGGTTCCGGGTGCTGCACGAACTCGACCTCGACATTCCCGACGGGAAGGTGACGGCAATCGTCGGACCCAACGCCAGCGGGAAGTCCACCTTGCTACGGTCCCTCGGCCGAGTTCTTCGGCCCGACGGCGGGCATGTGGTGCTGGACGGCCAGGACATCCACGCCCTTCCCACCAAAGAGGTGGCCCGTCGCCTCGGTCTCCTGCCGCAATCCCCGGTCGCCCCGGCGGGAATCACCGTGCGCGACCTCGTCTCGCGGGGGCGCAGTCCCCATCAGTCGTTTCTCCAGCAGTGGTCGGCCAGTGACCAGGAGAGCGTGGAGGGAGCCATGGCGGCCACCGGAACCGCCGACCTGGCCGAACGGCGGGTCGACGAACTGTCCGGCGGACAACGCCAGCGGGTGTGGATCGCCATGGCCCTCGCCCAGGACACCGATCTGCTGCTCCTCGACGAGCCCACGACGTTCCTCGACCTGGCACATCAGATCGAAGTGCTCGACCTGGTCCGACGGCTCAATCGAGACCGGGGGAGAACGGTGGTGGTCGTCCTGCACGACCTGAACCTCGCCGCACGCCACGCCCAGCACATGGTGGCGATGGCCGGCGGTCGCGTCGTCGCCACCGGCTCGCCCTCCGAGATACTCACCACCGAACTCGTGGCGAGCGTCTTCGGAGTGGAGTGTGTGGTCGTCCCCGACCCGGTGACGGCCACGCCGATGGTGGTGCCGGGACGGCTGGGGGAGGTATGAGCACCGACACGCTCCTCGATGAGGACATCGCCCGCCTCAACGACCAGCATCCCGACACTGTCACCTTCGTCGCTCGCCATCTGATTCCGGCTTCGGAGGTGACCTCGGCATGGATCGAGGCGGTGACGCTCGACGGGCTTCGTCTGCAGGTGAAGGACCGTACGGGGTGGATGACGGCGGTGGTTCCGCTCACCGGAACCAGTGTCGAGGAACGACGGTCTGCGTTGTACGGATTGGTCACCCAGGCCCGGGCTGTCGCAGGGCCCGACGAACCGCTCACCAGCGTTGAAGTGGAGATCGCCGAAGCCACCGAATTGCCGACCGTCAGCGGGACCGTGGTGGCCGCCACCGCCGTGAACCGACGATTTCGCCAGTTGACCTTCGCCGTCGAGACGTTCACGCCGCTCGGCCCCGACCAGTTCCTGCTGGTCACCCCCGACATCATCGCCCCGCCGTCCGCCTATTACACCGTCCGACGTTGGCGGCCAGGCGAAATCGATGTGTGGTTCCTTCGTCACGACCACCCGGCCACCGTGGCGGAGTGGGCGATGCAGGCACAGGTCGGATCCCGGGCGAACCTGTGGGGTCCGCGCCGGTCGTATCGGCCCCCGGCCGGGATCGATCATCTGCTGTTGGTGGCAGACGAAACGGGCCTCCCGGCGGTGGCGGCCATCCTCGAACAGCGGGACGCCGACCAGCGTGCCTCGGTGTTCGTCCAGGTCGACGACTTCGCCGACCGGGTGGACCTGGAGATCGGCGAGGACGACTCGATCGAGTGGATCCCCCGCACAGACGGCGAACTGGTCGACCGGGTGGCGCGGCTCGAGTTCGACCCGATCCGGACCTACGCCTTCGGTGGAGCCGAATCCCGCCAGATCACCCGGGTCCGCTCGTACCTGCGTCGCCAGGTGGGGATGGAGCGGACCCACGTACAGATGACCGGCTACTGGCGTGCCAGCCGGCCGGCTGATCGATGAAAGAGGAGAGAACATGAGAAACAAGCAGAGATTCCGTCGGATTTTCCCGGTGGTCGCCGCTGCCCTGGTGGTGGCGGCATGTGGCGGAGGCGAAGGTGCCGCCGAACAGAGCACGACCACGACGGCTCCGTCCACGACTACCACCGAAGCGCCTCCAACCACGCAGGTCCCTGACACGACCGAGCCAGTCGACGGTGCCTTTCCGGTGACGGTCCCCCATGCGTTCGGCGAGACCACCATCGACGCTCCCCCCACCCGGGTGGTGGCGTGGGGATGGGCGACAGCCGACGCGCTCGTAGCCCTGGATGTGATCCCGGTCGCCATTCCGTTCCAGGCCTATGGAGGGGATGCCGACGGCGTCCTGCCGTGGATTCGGGAGGCGTTGGAACAAGGAGGCCACGAGATTCCCACCGTGCTCCCTGACAGCGCCGAGCCTCCGTTCGAGGCGATCGCGGCAGCTGCGCCGGACCTGATCCTCGCCCCGTATTCCGGCATCACCGAGCAGGATTACGCCTTGTTGTCCGAGATCGCTCCGACGGTCGCCTATCCGGAGCAGCCGTGGGCAACACCGTGGCGAGAGACTATCCGTATCGTCGCCACTGCAGTCGGCAAGACCGCCGAAGCCGAGGCCTTGCTGGCTGACATCGATGCCCGGGTAGCGGCCGCGGGTGCGGCCCATCCCGAGATCGCTGGAAAGACCGTGGCGGTCGTATGGCCCACCCCGGACACGTTCTACGTCTACAAGCCAGCCGATCCCCGGGTGCAGTTCATCGAAGACCTGGGCTTCGAGTCGGCGGCGAGCGTCACCCAGCTGGGCGAAGGAGGAGAGACCTTCTACTTCACCCTCAGCCTCGAACAGCTCGACCAGCTCACCAGTGATGTCCTTGTGGTGTACGCCGACACCCAGGCAGGTATCGACGAGTTCCTCGCTTCGGACGCGGCCGCCCTCATGCCGCAGGTGGCGTCCGGTGGGGTGGCTGCCGTCGTCGGCCAGGAGTTCATCGCATCGGTGTCTCCTCCCACTGCCCTCTCGTTGACGTGGGGGCTGGACGAATACGTCGAGATCGTTGCCGCAGCCGCGGCGGCGGTCGACGCCGGCTGACGAAGTGCAATAGCGGGGGAGCCGGCCTGCCCAGACCGGTTCCCCCGTTCAGCTGGAGACGGCCGAAATCGCTTCGCCGACCTCCTCGACGATGCGGTCGATCTCCGAGTCGGTGACGACGAACGGCGGGGCGATGATTACGGCATCGGAGACGGGTCCCGACCCGGCCGGATAGACCCATACTCCGCGGGCGAGCGCCTCTGCCACGACCCGCTCCTTGCTGACGGCCAGTTCGATTCCGTAGAACAGGCCGCGGCCCCGGACCTCGACCACTGCGGGGTGGGCATCGAAGGCACCGTGCAGCTTGTCGCCCAGCACCTTGCCCATCTGTGCCGACCGGTCAACCAACGATTCCCGTCGCATGATACGAAGCACTTCGAGCGCCGCGATCGAGGCGGTGTCGTTGCCGGTGAAAGTGAAGAACATGAACCCGGCGTGACGGAGGACCTCGGCGATATCGCTGCGGGTGGCGACCGCACCGATGGGGACGTATCCCCCTCCGAGGCCTTTACCTCCCACCACGACGTCGGGTTCGAAGGGAAAGTGCTGATGCCCCCAGGTGAGTCCGGTTCGTCCGTAGCCGGTCATCACCTCGTCGGCGATCAGCAGGATGTCGTGGGCCTTGCAGATCTCGGTCACCGTCCGCCAGTACTCGTCGTCGGCCGTCAGGCAGGCCCCGGCCGCACCGGTCATGGGTTCGGCGATGAATCCGGCGATCGTGTCCGGGTCTTCTCGTTCGATCACCGCCACGACATCGGCCGGATCGTCCCACGCCACCTTGGGAAAGGTGAGGAGCATCGGTTCGAACCCCTTCTGTCGTCCGGTGTGGCTGGCGGCGGCCATCGTGGCGAGGGTCATCCCGTGGTAGCTGGGATGCCGGCCCACGATCTTCCACCGTTCGGGACGTCCGTTGGCCACCTGATAGGCGCGTGCCAGCCTGAGTGCCGAGTCGGTGCTCTCGCTTCCGCCGCTGGTGAGGAAGACCCGGTCGAAACCGTCCGGCAACCAGTGTTCGATCATCTCGTCGAGGAGCGCCATCCGATGCGGGGTGGGCCACAGCGGGATCGAGTAGGCGGCGTGGTCCATGCCGGCGGCGACGGCATCGCGTACCTCGTCCCGGCCCCATCCGATGTTGCCGACGATGGCTCCGCCGGCGGCGTCGAGGATGCGGCCACCGTCGGCGGTGTGTAGCCAGCTGCCGGTTCCACCGACGATGGTGGGCACCGAAGCGGCACCGGGAACGAAGGAGTAGCGGTCGGTTGCGGTCGTCATACGGGTCAGTCTGACAGGTCGCCGCGGTTCGGTGGCCGGAGTTCCAAGGCTGCAGCGATGGCGTCGATCGCCTCGAACCCGGCCCGCACGTTCCACAGATAGCTGACCCGCTCTGCCCGGATGTCTTCCAGGGTCTGCCGTCCCGATCCGTGGAGCCATTCGGGGGTGGGCCGGGCCTCGACCCACACCGGGAACCGAGGATCAGCCGCAGCGTGTCGAGCGGCGGCGGCCAGGGCGGCAGGGTTTTCCCAGGCGTGGACTGCGACCGCGTCGGCCACTTCGCCGGCGACCGCCGCCATCTTCGGCCCGGTCACCCCGACAACGATCGGCGGCGGGTGATCGGGGCGGAGAAACCCGGTGGCGTCGGTGATCGGATGGAACTCTCCGTCGAGGTGTCCGGTGCCGGTCCACAGCGCTCGGATCATGCGCACCGCCTCCGCCGTTCGATGTCGGCGTTCCGGAGAGGGACGTCGGGGAAGTCCGACCATGCCGAGTTCGGCTCCGTAGTGGTCGGTGCCGCCACCGGCGCCGATCCCGAGCATGAAGCGTCCGCCCGAATATTCCTGCAGGGACGCCGCGGCGACGGCGATGTGGGCGGGATGGCGGGCGGTGGCGTTGAGCACGAGAGGGCCGAGGTGGATGCGGTCGGTTGCCGAGGCAATGGCGGTCAAGACCACCCACGGGTCGTGACTGTGCGTCGCTCCCGCCACCGATCCTGATAGATGGTCGTAGGTCCAGATGCCGTCGAATCCGGCGGCCTCGGCACGGCGGGCGGCTTCGACCAGGTCGGCGAGCTGGGCTCCGAACGGGCTGAGGGACAGGTCGAGGCGCATGCACCCGGAACGTAGCCGGGGTCAGCGACGGTCGTGCAGGTGCTCTCGTGCCGGCCCGACCTTGCCGGGAACGGGGGGTGTCCAGAAGTGGTCCTGGGTCGGTTGGGAGTAGGCCAGTGCCAGGATCGCCACCGTCCACGCGATCAGCAACGGGTGCAGGACCGGATGAAACGGGAAGAGGTACACCTCGACCAGTTCGAAGACCAGCAGCACCACTGCGACGCTGACCGATCCCACCCACGGCCATCGTTTACCGAGGCGGCGCTCGATGCCTTCTGCCCACTGCCAGCGCCAGCCGAAGATGATCCCGACGGTGGTGGTGAGCGAGGCCAGTGAGATCGAAACCAAGAAGATCCCGGGGAGGAGATAGCTGTCGATCGGGGTGCGGCGGAGGAGGTCTGCGGACATGCCCATCGGTTCGTCCGGGTCGAGGAGCAGGGCGATCCCTCCTTGCATTGCCACGATGCCGAGGGTGGGAAGCAGGCCGGCGAGCCACGCCACCGTACGCGGCGGACGCCATACCGATCCGAATCGGTATCCGTATTGCGACACGTGAGCACCTCCTCCCGTCCCAGGTTGTTCTCGTAACCCGGTTGGAACCAGGGTCTTTTGTCCCCACTTGACACAACTAAGAGTATTAGTTATATTATGAACATGACTAGCCTAGAGGTTCGTATGACCACACTTGCTTTCGACGACACCGGGGGTTCCGGTCCGCTTCTGGTTCTTCTGCCCGGGGCGGGCGACGTCCGTTCGGAATACCGATTCCTTGCGGCAACCCTTGCTGCGGACGGCTACCGGATCGTGACCGCCGACCTTCCCGGCCATGGTGACTCACCGTTGGCATCCGAATACACGGTCGAGTCGACCGGGCGGGCGTTGGTGGATCTGGTGGACATCCTCGACGCCGGTCCTGCCGTGGTCGTGGCGTGCTCGTTCGCCCCCACCGCGGCGGTTTGGGCGGCAACCATACGCCCTGAACTCATCGCCGGGATCGTGGCGCTCAGTCCGCACTTCGACGCCGACGAATCGACGAAAGGCCGCATGATGAACCTGGCCATCCGAGGGATGCTTCGGGGGCCCTGGGCGGGCGGGCTGTGGGCCAAGTTGTACGCCGCCTGGTACAAGACCAACCCGCCGTCCGACCTGGAGACCGAGATCGAACGCATGCGGGTGATGCTCGCCGACCCAGCCCGCCGCAAGGCGGTCCGGGACACCCTCACCGCCGCACGCGACGGAGTAGCCGCGCAGATGGAACGGCTCGCCGTCCCCACCCTGACCGTGTTCGGATCCGCCGACGACCACTTTGCCGATCCGGTCGCCGAAGCGGCGGAGGTGGCCGGGCGTCTAGGCGGGGAACATCTGGTGGTGAAAGGGGCCGGTCACTACCCGCATGTCGAACAACCGCAGGTCGTCGCCGACGCCATCCGATCCTTCCTCGACCGCTGATGCCCCGCGCTGGACTCACCCCGGACGTGGTCGTGCGTGCGGCGACCGAGCTCGTCGACCGGGAAGGACTGCAGGCGCTCACGCTCGCCCGGATTGCAGAGACGCTCGGGGTCCGTTCGCCGTCCCTCTACAACCACGTCGAAGGACTCGAAGGTCTGGAACGGGCAGTGGCCCTGGCAGGGATCGCCGAGCTCGGAGAAACGTGTCGAAGTGCGGTGATGGGTCGGTCGGGGGAGGAGGCGATCCGGCATCTCGCCGTCGCCTATCGGGGCTTCGCCCGCCGGCATCCGGGGATCTATCCCCTCACTCAGATCGCCCGGCCCGGTGACGCGGAGTACGAGGAAGCGGCCGGACGGGTGCTCGGATCGGTGACGGCGGTGCTCTCCGGAATGGGCTACGAGGGCGAGGAACTCATCCATGCGGTCCGTTCGTTGCGCTCCGCCCTGCACGGGTTCGCCGTGCTCGAAGCCGGCGACGGTTTCGGGCTGGACGTCGATCTCGACGCCAGTTTCGACTGGATGGTCGGCATGATCCGACGGGGCATCAGTCGATGAAATGCGGTCAGCTCCGTGCCGCCGCATCATCTCCATCGAGATGTCCATCAACCCCTGTGGGAAAGCTGCGGAGACGGTTTCAGGATGCAGTTGATGAACATCGCCCGCAGATCGGAAAAGTCCCAGGTCGGCTGGGCGTCGTACGAGTCGGCCATGGCCGCCCCCCTTCGGTCGCCTGGTACCCAACCTATCCGGAGACTTCGTGTACCGGTTGGCGGACGGTGGGAACGATCGGAAGTGCCGCCAGGGTGAGTCCGGCCGCCACCACATACGGCAGGGGGATCGCCCAGGCGAAGAGCGCACCACCGAGTGCCGGCCCGGCGACACGAGCGAGACCTCCGGCAGACTGTTGCACGCCCAGAGCCGCGCCCGCCCGTTCGGGGGCCAGTCCAGCAACCGCCGAAGACAACGTCGGGGTCAACAGACCCTGACCGACGGCGAGCAGGACGAGGCCCGGAACCAGGAAGGCCCACCGGTCGGCGACCGACAGCAGCCCGAAGCCGACGATGTTCAGTACGAGGCCCAGCCGAATCGTGGCCGCCTCGCCGAGCGTCTTGTTGATGGGACCGACCATGGCGCCCTGCGTGACGACGAGAACCAGGCCCACCCCGGCGAAGACCAGCGCGACCGTCGGCTCGGTCATCGCCAGCCGAGCACTCCCCAAGAGGGAGAAGGTGTCCTCGAAGGCGCTGAAGGCGGTGATACCGACGAACGTCAGCAGGACGATGCGGAGTACCGGGTTGGGCAGTGAACGGATGCCGCCGCCGGTGGCCGGCATGGCAGGTTCGCGGAGCGTTTCGGGGATGCGGACGAACCCTGCCACCAAGTTGAGCACCGAGATCCCGGCCGCCACGAAGAACGGCAGCGACGGAGAACCGAGCGAAGCCAAGGCACCGAGCGAGGGGCCGACGACGAACCCGAGACCGAACGCGGCTCCCAACAGTCCCATGAGCCGGGCGCGCTGGTCGGCGGTCGCCACGTCCGAGACAGTGGCCCGCGCCACGGCCACGCTGGCACCGGAGGCACCGTCGAGGATCCGACCGAGGAACAGGAGCGGAAGCGACCCAGCCAGACCCAGGATCAGGCTTCCGATCGCCGACCCGGTGATCGTCACCAACAAGATGGGTCGCCGACCCACCCGATCCGAAATCCTCCCCCAGATCGGCGAGAACACGAACTGAGCCAGCGAGTAGCTGGCGAACAGAAGTCCGATGGTGAACGGGCTCGCTCCGAACCGTTCGGCGTACAAGGGGAGCAGCGGGATGATGATCCCAAAACCGAGCAGGTCGACCGCGACCGCGGTCCACACCGGCCAGAAGCCGCGAGGAATAGGTTGGCGTGTGGTCATGCAGCAGCGATGCGGTCGGCGATACGGGCAGCGTCGGCAGCCAGATGGCTGAGGCCGACCCCACGGTATCCCCATCCGGTCAGGTGGAGCGAGTTCGGGGTGGCAGCATCGATCCCCGCCATCCACTCCCGATGACCCAACACGTACTGCGGGATTCCCGGGCGGTGACGAACCACCCGCACGAACGACACGTCCAGGTCGTGGCCCAGGATCCGTGCGACCTCGTTGCCGACCGAATCGACCACGTCATCGTCGTCGAGTTCGACGATGTCCGGCCGCACGGCACCTCCGGCGATCACCTTCATCAAGCCGGCCCCGTGCGGTGCCCGGTGAGGGGCATACGACGACTCGAGCAGCACCCCTCGGGTGGCGGTTCCGGCGTCAGGTCCGGTGAGGACACCGAAACCCTCCGGGAGCTCCATCCACCGTCCACCCAGCCCGACCACGACGACCGGGGCATGCACAGGACCACGCAGGGCTGCACCGAGTTCTCCGCCGACCAGCCTCGCCGCGATCGCTGGGTCGATGGCGACCACCACATGTTCGGCGGTGAAGCGTTCACTGCCGTCGACCACCCACTGGTTGGCGTCCCGACGTACGGCGTCGACCGTCATCCCCGGCCGGAAACGATCTCCCAACGGTCGGGCAACCATTTCGGCGAGGTCCGACATGGTGGTGGCAGGAACGAAGCTCTTTCTCCGCGGCCGTCGAGAGCCGAAGACGCCACGGATTACCGACCCGTGGGTTTCGACCAATGCGGTCAGTTGGGGAAAGGACGCTCCTGCCGACAGCAGGGCCGGGTCGCCTGCGAACACCCCGGAGGCGGCCAGCCAGGCGGCGGTGCGGCCCACCTCGTCGCCGAACCGTCGACGAAGGAACCGGTCGAGCGACTCGTCGGCTTCCGAAAACCGTTCCGGGAAGGCGACTTCCATCACCGCCCGAAGCTTGGCCGGCGTCGAAGCGAGCGGCGCCAGCATGGCCTTCGGACCCGAAGGGACGGTCACGAGTCGCTTCCCGTCCCACACGTGTCGTTGGTCCGTCGCGGTCGGAACCACCGCCCCGGTGACGAACGGCGTCAGCCCGGGCTGGGGGAGAAGGAAGCTGCCGGCGGCCGGTTCCAGGGTGTACCCGTCGACGACCGTCGACCGAGCCACCCCTCCGGGCCATGCGGAACGTTCGAGGACGACGAGGTCTTCGACGCCACGCGCCCGAAGATTGACTGCGGTGAGAAGCCCGGCCCATCCGCCTCCGACGACCACCACTCTCATCGTCGTACCGCCTCGACGAAAGCGGCGACATGTTCGGTCGGTGTGTGGCGGTCGATGCCATGTCCCAGGTTCATGATGTGACCGGGGCGACCGCCGGCTCGGGTCAGCACGTCATCGACTGCGGCCCGGATCGTGTCGGGGTCGGTCCGTAACACCGCCGGGTCTACGTTGCCTTGGATGGCAACGTCTCCCAGCATGTTCCATGCTTCGTCCAATGGAACACGCCAGTCCACCCCGTACCCCGTCGCGCCCACCTCGGGTTGCAGGTCGAGAGTGTGGACCCCGCCGGGCGCGAAGTAGATGGTGGGGGCGCCGAGACCAACCAGGGCAGACCGGGCGGCGGGAAGACAGACGGTGCGGTAGGTCTCGCGGTCGAACACGCCCGCCCAAGTGTCGAACAGTTGCACGGCATCCACCCCCGCATCGATCTGGAGCATCAGGTAGCGGTTCATCGCCGTCGCCAAACCCTCGAGGGCGGCGGCGGCCGCGGCGGGGTCCGCCCGTACTGCCGAACGCATCTCCATGAACTCTTTCGAACCGCCGCCTTCGACGAGATAGGCGAGCAGGGTGGTGGGAGCGCCGGCGAATCCGATGACCGCCACCTCCTCCGGTACGTTCCTCTTGACCCGCCGGATCGTCTCGGCGACGAACCCCGCCCGATCGGCGTCCAATTCGGGAAGGTCGGCGATCTCGGCCAGGGTGTGGGGCCGTAGCCGCGGACCGGGATCGAACGTCAAGTCGACCCCCATCGCCTCCAACGGGGTCATGATGTCGGCGAAGATCACCGCACCGTCCATTCCGAACCGGCGGATCGGCTGCAAGGTGATCTCGGCTGCCACATCCGGGTTGGAGACCGCCTCTTGGAACGAATAGGAGGCTCGCAGATCGCGGTACTCGGGCAGATACCGGCCCGCCTGGCGCATGATCCACACGGGGGTTCGATCGACTGGCCGCCGGTGGAGGGCCTCCACCAGGGGCTTGGTCACGCCGCCGCTCCGATCGCCTGGCTCAAAGTGTCGATGACGGCGTCCAGCACCGGTTCATGTGCCGTCATCATGAACAACGCTTCGAACTGTGAAGGCGGCAACAGCACTCCCCCGGCATATGCCGCCCGGAAGAAGGAGGCGAAACGGGCCCGATCGACGGTGGCTGCGTCGTCCCAAGATGTCACCTGGTCCGGACCGAAGAACACGGTGAGCATGGCGCCCACCCGTTGGACGCATCCATCGACCCCGTGGTCGGCGAGCGCGGTGATGAGTGCAGCTTCGAGCCTGCTGCCGAGGGTTTCGAGACGGTCGTAGATCGTCGGGTCGTCGTGGATCTGTTGCAGGCAGGCGAGTCCGGCTGCGGTCGCCAACGGGTTTCCCGCCAGTGTGCCCGCCTGATAAACGGGTCCGTCCGGGGCGATCTGTCGCATCAGGTCCGAACGTCCGCCGTAGACCGCCGCCGGCGTACCACCCGCCACCACCTTGCCGAGACAGGTCAGGTCCGGAGTGACCCCGTAACGTTCCTGCGCACCGCCTCGCGCCACCCGGAACCCGGTCATCACCTCGTCGAAGATCAGCAGCGCCCCGTGACGGTCGCACAGCTCGCGCAGGCCGGGGAGGAACCCGTCGACCGGTGCCACCACACCCATGTTCCCGGCGACCGGTTCGACGATGACCGCGGCGATGTCCCCGGCTGCGAATGCATGCTCGACCGAACCGAGATCGTTGAAGCGAGCCGAACGGGTATCGGTGACGGTGGCGGCGGGTACTCCGGGGCTGTCGGGTTCACCCAATGTGGCTAGTCCCGACCCGGCCTTGACCAAGAAGGGGTCGGCATGGCCGTGGTAGCAGCCCTCGAATTTCACGATGCCCGACTTACCGGTGGCGGCCCTGGCGAGGCGGATGGCCGAAGCGGTGGCTTCGGTCCCGGAGTTGACCATCCGTACGACTTCGATGGAAGGGATCAGGGCGGTGATCAGCTCGGCCAGTTCCACCTCCAACCGGGTGGACACGCCGAAAGAAGTGCCCTTGCGGGCTGCTGCGGTCACCGCTTCGACGATCGTCGGGTCGGCGTGGCCGAACAGCAACGCCCCCCAGGAGGCGATGAAGTCGATGAGCTGCCGGCCGTCTTCGGTGTAGAGGTGAGGCCCCTGTCCGGAGGTGATGAAGGGAGGGTGCCCGCCGACGGCACGGAACGCCCTGACCGGCGAGTTCACCCCGCCGGGCATCACGTCGGAGGCCCGCCGGAACAGTTCGGCAGACTCGCTCATGCCGACTCCAACGCGCGGGCGGCGCGGGTGGCGAAGTACGTCAGGATGATTCCTGCTCCGGCTCGGGCGATACCGGTGAGGGATTCGAGCATGACCCGTTCACCGTCGATCCAATCGTTGCGGGCTGCCGCCTCGATCATCGAGAACTCGCCGGACACCTGATATGCGGCCACGGGAACGTCGACCGACTGACGGACCGCGGAAATCACGTCCAGGTACGGCCCGGCGGGCTTGACCATCACCATGTCGGCTCCTTCGGCCAAGTCGAGATGGACCTCGGCGATCGCCTCGCGGATGTTGGAAGGGTCCATCTGGTGGGTGCGACGGTCCCCGAAGGCAGGAGTCGATTCGGCAGCTTCACGGAACGGGCCGTAGTAGGCGCTGGCGTACTTTGCGGAATACGAACAGATCGCCAGTTCGGCATGTCCGGCCGAATCGAGTGCCGAGCGAATCGCCGTCACCCGACCGTCCATCATGTCCGACGGGGCCACCACATCGGCTCCGGCATCCGCGTACGCGACGGCGGCCTGACTGAGCAGCGGCAGGGTGGCGTCGTTGTCCACCGCCTCGCCCCTCAGCACGCCGCAATGGCCGTGGGAGGTGTACTCGCACAGACAGACGTCCGCCCATACGACCATCTCGGGAACTTCGTCTTTGATCGCACGGATCGCTTCCGGCACCGGACCGCCCGGGTTCCACGCCTGGGACCCGGTCTCGTCTTTTGATTCGGGAATCCCGAACAGGATCACTCCACCAACGCCGGCCGCCGCGGCTTCCTTCACCACTGCCAGGAGCCGATCGACGGACAGTTGGGAATGTCCGGGCATCGACGAGATCGGCCTGTCGACGTCGCGACCGGGGACGGCGAACAGGGGCAGGACGAAGCCGGCCGGGTGAAGTCTGGTCTCGGCGACCTGACGGCGGAGCGCAGGAGAGCGGCGCAGCCGTCGAGATCGCACGGTCGGGAACTCACTCATGCGTCGATCCTTTCTGCCAAAGCGTGTGCCAGGGTGACGAGGTCGGGACGGTCGGGAACCACCGGGTCGGCCACCCCACGAACACGCAACGCCGAGGCGGTCGTGTCGCCCATGGCGGCGATGGTCATCCCGTCGAGGTGGCGCCGTAGCAGCCACCCATCCACCGCCGACGGCGACCCGAAGACGGCGGCATCGACCTTTTCGTCGCCGGGAGCGATGGGAATGGTGTCGTAGGCGGCGGCAGCGAACATGGCCGCGCCGCGCTTTTCGAGTTCGACGGCGGTGGCCGGATCCGCCGCCCGAGCGTGAGGGAACACGATGCTGCGCCCCTCGACGTCGAGTTCGGAGATCAATTCCGCGGCACCACCCGAACCCACGACCTCGATCAGCCCACGGGCGTCCCGCACCGCGTCGGCGGTGGCTTCGCCCACCGCCGCCACCGGCACCGGCGGCATGTCACGGTCGGGCCAGGTCACCCGCACCGCCCGAGCAGACGTGACCAGGATGAGGTCTGCGGATGCCGCCCGTTGCCGCAGCTCGTCGAGAATCGCCGGAGGTGACGGGCTGATCGAGATGCAAGGCAGCATCACCGGCACGAGTCCCACCGCCACCAGGGCGTCGCCCACTCGGGGGGCGTTGTCGGCGGTGGTGGTCACGGCAACCCTGGTCACAGCGAGAGCTCCTTCTGCAGGGCAAGACTGGCAGCGTGACCGTCGGTGTGCTGGATCGCGGCACGGCGCCATCCGTCTTCGTCTTCGACGAACCCGTGCATCTCCACCCCGTCCTCGGTAACGACTGCCAACGCGCCGAGGGCTGCGCGACAGCCGGCGCCGGTGCGGGCCAACAGTGATCGCTCGGCCTCGACAGCAACGCGGGTAGCGGGATGGTCGAGGGCCGCGAGGAGCATCATGGCTTCCGAGTTGTGGGGAGCTTCGACGGCGAGCGCACCCTGTGCCGGGGCGGGCACCATGTCGGTCACGGAGAATCGAGTTCGTATGTGTTGGTCGAGTCCGATGCGACGCAGACCGGCCTCGGCCAGCACCACCGCGTCGTACTCGCCCGAGGCCACCTTCCCCAGCCGGGTTTCGACATTGCCGCGGATGCCGTCGATCGCCAGGTCGGGGCGGAGAACGGCAAGCTGGGCGGTGCGACGCGGGCTGCCGGTGCCGACCCGGGCACCGGGTGGGAGTTCGTCCAGGACGGCGCCACACAACACATCCCACGGCGCTTCACGCTCTGGGAAAACGCAGCCGAGTTCGACAGGACCGGCGACGGGCAGGTCCTTGCACGAATGCACGGCGGCGTCCGCCACCCCGTCGAGGACTGCGATCTGCACTGCCCGTACGAATGCTCCGACTTCGCTCAGGGTGGTCACCGGTGAAGTCCGGTCGGTGTCTCCGGTGGTCGTGATCTCCACCAGCTCGACTTCGAGCTCCGGATGGGCGGATTGCAGGCGTTCAGCGACCCATCGGGTCTGGGCGAGGGCGAGCGTCGACGCCCGCGTGGCGAGCCGGAGGCGAGTCATTCATCGACACCGAAAGCGTCGGCCACCACGTCCACCGCATCCGGTGCCCTTTCGGGATCCCGCAGGTAGGCGATGGGGCCGGCGATGAGGGTACGGGCCACGGTATGTGCGGTCTGTCGGAGCACCGCAACGTCCCTCGGGTCGGAGAGCTTGTTCCCGAACCGCTCCACCATTTGATCGACGACAGCGTCGGCGTGGCGGGTCAGGCCACCGATGACCGGTCCGACCTGATGATGATCGACGTAGGCCTGGTAGGCGTCGACGGCGGCGGAACGTACGACCGTGTCGGCGTCGTCTTTGCGTGGGCGGCGTTCCGCCATCCGGGCGAGGTCGTCGATGTCGAGGTAGGTCACCTGCGGGGAGGACTCGACTGAGAAATCCGGAGGCATCGCCATGTCGACCACGGTGAGAGGAGCAATCCGGTTGCGGATCGCCTGCTCGAGCTCGCTGGCATCGACCAGTCGTCGCTTGGCGGAGGTGGCCGAGATCACAGCCGGGAAATCCTCCAGCACCTGCAGTGCACGATCGAACGGCCAGACGGTGACGTCGGCGTTGGTCACTCGCTCCGGAGTTCGTGCCACCACCGTCACGGCAGGAGGAGCGGGAAGTCCGAGCAGCGCCCGTGTCACTGAAGTGGCCATCACACCAGAGCCGAGGACCGCCACACGGTCGACATTGCCCACCGCTTGGGCGGCGACCGCAGCCATCGAGTCGTGGGGGGATTCGGGGATCGACTCCCGGGCCAGCCGCCCCGTCGCCACCGCCGTTTCCAGCAGCTTGGCGAAGATCCCCCGGATCGCTCCCCGCTCGTTCGCGTCCGACACGGTCTGGCGAAACTGGGTGAGGATCTCTTGTTCGCCCCGCACCGGCGACTCCAGCCCGGCGGCCACCCGGTAGAGGTGTTCCACCGCATCCAGATCCGATCGGATCTTGGCGATTCCCAGGTCGACGTCGTGGCCGAACATCGCCTCCAGACGGCGCCGGAGGGTCTCGCCGTCTCCCGCCACCACCACCTCGGTACGGAGGCAGGTGTTGAGCAAGAAGGTTCCTCCGTCGGGTTCCACCGATCCAAGAGCCTGCGCCAGACGCGCCCGGATGGCGCTGTCGACCGCCGGGTAGGCGAACGAGGCGGAGGTGATGTGGGTCGAAATGCTCATGAAGCGCGGGAAAACCTACCGGAGACGGTTCCAACGGCGAGTCGACAACCCCGGATCAGACCCAATCACGGGGCGCCCCTCGAACGAACGCCAGCAGTTCGGCCTCGGGCGAGTCGGGCTCCGGTTCGTTTTCGTACACCCACGAGGCATGCGGGGGAAGCGACCCGAGTATCGACTCGGTGCGCCCACCGGTTTCCAGTCCGAACTTGGTGCCTCGGTCCCAGACCAGGTTGAACTCGACATAGCGTCCTCGACGGATCCGATGCCAGTCCCGTTCCCGGTCCCCGAATGGCATGCCGATGCGTCGCTCGAGGACCGGGACGTAGGCGTCGAGCAGATGGTTGGCCAAATCCTGTTGAAACGCCCACACCTCGGACAGATGCTCGGTGAGATGGTCGAAGAAGAGGCCGCCGACCCCGCGAGCCTCTCCCCGATGAGGCAGGTGGAAATACTCGTCACAGGCACGCTTCCAACCCGGGTGATCGGCTACCGGATGGCGGTCACAGACGCTCTGCAGAATCCGATGGAAATGGCGGGCGTCGTCTCCGAACAAGTAGTAGGGGGTGAGGTCGGCACCCCCGCCGAACCAGGCGCGGCCGTCGTCGGTCTCGAAGTAGCGGACGTTGGCGTGGAAGGTGGGGGCGTAGGGGTTGGCGGGGTGGACGATGATGGACACGCCAGTGGCGTAGAAGCGTTCGCCCATCGCCGCCATACGTTCGGACAGCTTGGCCGGGGTCTCCCCTTCTACGGCGGAGAAGTTCACCGCCGCCTTTTCGATGTGCGAACCCCCGGCGAGGATCCGCGTGTCGCCGCCTCCACCTCCCGGGCGCTCCCAGACGTCGGAAACGAACCGGCCGGTGCCGTCCACCGACTCGATTCCGGCACAGAAGCGAGCCTGAACATCCCGATAGAAGTCCTCGATGTCGGTTCTTTCAGTCACGTCGATAGCCTCCGCCGTCATGGCCCGCACTCCCGACGAGCTCTCTGCGTCCGAGCTGGAGTTCCTCGCCGAACGGCACCTGGGAACGCTGACCACGATGCGGGCGGACGGCACGCCGCATGTCGTCGCCATCGCCTTCACCTACGACGACGGTGCCGTTTCGATCATCTCCTCGGACCGGACCCAGAAGGTGGTGAACGTCTCCGAACGGGGCCGGGCGGTGGTCTGCCAGGTGGACGGTCGACGATGGCTCGCGCTCGAAGGGGACGCGGAGGTGGTTCGTGACCCGGCCGGCGTCGCCCTCGGCGAGCGCCTGTTCGAACGCAGGTACCGACCGGTCAGCGAGAATCCCAAGCGAGTCGTGATCCGGTTCCAGGTCGATCGGATCCTGGGTCGAGCCTGAATCAGGCACCACGCGCCATCTCCGCTACGGCGTGCACCCAACGGTCGTCTGCGTTGACGCACGGGACCAGCAGGAACGCCTCACCGCCCAGCTCTTCCCACTGCTTGCGCCCCCGGATGCCAATCTCTTCGATCGTCTCCAGGCAGTCGGCGGTGAACGACGGGGTGAGTACCGCCAACCGTCGTACTCCGGCGTCGAACAGCTTGGGAAGCATCTTGTCGGTGTACGGCTCGATCCACTTCTGGCCTGCCAGGCGCGACTGAAAGGTGGTGGATGTGGTGTCGCCGTCGAGCCCGAGTCGGGAGACCAGTCCCCGGGTGGTGGCGAAACACTGCGCCCGGTAACAGAAGGCGTTCTTCTCGTTCATCGAATCGCAACACCACGAGTTCTCCAGACACCAGTCGCCCGAGACGTCGCTCTTTCTGATCTGCTTCTCCGGCAGCCCGTGGTAGCTGAACACGACGTGGTCGGGTGCGAACTCGGCAAGCAGCGGGCGGGCGATTTCGGCGGCCGCGTCGAGAAATCCTGGATGGTCGAAGAACGAACCGACCGTTCGCACCTCCGGCACGTTCCACCGTGAACCGATCACCTCCAAGGCCATTTGCACGGCAGATCCGCCGCTGGCCGAGGCGTACTGCGGGAATTGAGGGAGGAGGACGATCTGGCGACATCCGGCCTGGGCGAGGCGCTCGATCGCCGAAGCGATCGAAGGCGACTGGTACCGCATGCCGTAGGCCACCACGTACCCGTCGCCGAGGACCGCCTGCAGCCTGGTGGCGAGTTCCTCGGTGTGAATGATGAGCGGTGACCCCTGGTCGGTCCACACCTTCTCGTACGCCTCGGCGGACCGCTTGGGGCGAAAGGGGAGGATGACCGCGTTCAGGAGCAGCCACCGGGCGGGGGCCGGGATGTCGAGCACCCGCGGGTCGGACAGGAATTCGCGCAAGTACTTGCGGACGTCGGGGATCTCGGTCGAGTCCGGGGTGCCCAACTGGAGCAGGAGGACACCGATCGGGGATGCAGGTACTTCGGCCATGGCCGAGGAACGTACCCCGCTCCCGACCCGACCCGTAGTCGGGACGGCGGATGGAACTCAGAATGAGATCCGTCGTTTACGGCGGATTTCTGCATCTTTCTGCATCGGTCGGGCGCTCACCGGGCACAATCGCAGGTGTGATCACCTACGGGATCTCCGGAATGCCACCGGAGGGGATGAGCCACGAGGCGTTTCTCGACTCGCTGGTCGAACAGGGGCATGGTGCCTTCGAGCTCGGTTTCACAGGCGGATTTCACTGGAAAGAGAAAGACTGTGCCCGGTTCGGGGAGCTTGCACGCGACCGGGGAATCCGTCTGTCGGCACACGCCCCCTACTTCGGGTCGCTGACCGTCGCCGACGAGGACCGATCGAAGCAGACCGTTGCCGCGATCGAACACACAATGAAACTGGGGGCGGCTCTCGGCGCCGACATCATCTGTGCCCACCCTGGCGCGAAAGGGGAATTCACATCCGAGGAGCTGTTCGCCTCGATCAGGTCACGGCTGGACTGGATCGGTTCGAAGGTGGCAGGGCTCGGGGTGTCGTTGGGTCTGGAGACCGCAGGCAACGATCGTGGGTTCGGGACGCTGGGAGACATCGCTGTTCTCGCCGCCGAATACCCGTTCGTGCGGCCGATCGTCGACTGGGCCCATCTCCACGCCATGACCGGTGGTGGGCTCACCACCACTGAGGCTTTCGCCGCCGTGCTCGGCTTCGTGCAGGAATCGTTCGAGGCGGTGAAGGTCACCCCGCTCCAATGCCAGTTCAGCGACAATCTGTTCGGCCCACACGGCGAGATCCGGCACACCACCTACGGGGAAGGAACGCTGCGGATCACACCGCTGATCCAGGCGGCGCTCGAAGCCGACGTGTCGCTCGTGGTGATTTCCGAGTCACGCGACGAAGCAAGCCACCAGGCGATCTGGGACGAGTTGCGTCAGGCGCTGGCGTCGGGAGCGCCGGCGTCGGGCACGCCGATCTCGTCCCGGTTGGTGAACGCTCCCAACCTGGTGCGGGTCGAGAAACTGGGCCAGCGTTGGAAGCTGCTGGGAACCTCCCGCCCTCTCACTTTTTCCAACATCGACAAGCCGCTCTTTCCCGACGGAATCACCAAGGGCGATCTCATCCAGTACTACGCGTCGGTGGCCGACCTGATCCTGCCCCATCTCGACGGTCGGCCTCTGTCGATGTCTCGATACCCCGACGGCATCGAGGGCCAGTCGTTCTACGAAAAGCGGGCCCCTGGGCACCAACCGGAGTGGATGGCGACTGGGACGGTGCATTCGGATTCGATGGGCGGGGACATCGAGTTCCTCCTCGCCGACTCTCGCCAATCCCTCATGTGGTTCGCCAACATGGGCTGTATCGAGATCCACCCGTTCCACTCTCGGGTGGGGACCCTGGAATATCCCGATCTGGCGATCTTCGACCTCGACCCCGCCGAAGGGGCGAGCTGGGACCAGGTGGTGACAACGGCCGGGATGATCCGCACGGTCCTCGGGCAGCTCGGGCTGATCGGTGTGCCCAAGCTCTCGGGATCGAAGGGCATGCACGTCTACGTTCCGCTCGCTCCCGTCCACACCCACGAACGGGTGCGCAGGTTCGTGGGGGCGGTCGGCGAGTTGCTGGCTGCCGCCAACCCCGACGACGTGACGATGGCGTGGGACATTCCGAAACGACGCGGCAAGGTTTTCGTCGATCACAACCGGAACGCCTTCGGTCAGACCATCGCCTCTGTGTATTCGGTGCGTCCGCGCCCCCGTGCCCCGATTTCGCTCCCCTTGCGATGGGAAGAGGTCGGAAAGATTCGCAACGGGGACTTCACGATCGACAACGTGTGGGATCGTTTGCGGACATCCGGCGACCTCTTCGCCGCGGTACTGGAGAATCCACAGACCCTCGATGCCGCCGAGGAACTCCTCGGAATCGAGTGACGTCCGACGCGAACGAGGCCTGGCGCGTAGGCTCGGGTGCCTGTCAGCGGAAAGGACACAGTGGATCTCTACGCCCGGGTCAACATCCTCGACGGCCGGTCTGTCCGATTACCGCGAGGCAATCTGGACAATGCGATCACCCTCGACAACGACCCGATCTCACGGGCGAGGAACTGGCGTGAGCAGGGTGCTGACGCCATCCATGTCGTGGACCTCGATGCCGCCGCCAACCGGGACTATCGCAACCGCCCGCTGATCGACCGCTTGATCGCGGCGGTGGACGGCCCGGTGCAGGTGGCGGGTGGTATCCGATCACACATCGAGGCGGGTCGGCTCATCGAGTCCGGTGCGTGGCGGGTCGTGATGGGGACTGCCGCCATCGAAGACCAGAACATGGTGTGGGATCTCTGCAGGGACCATCCCGAGAAGATCGTCGTGTCGTTGGACGTGCGTCCCAACGAGGAGATCGCCACCCGCGGATGGACGAAGAACTCGGGCCGGTTCCTGGAGGAAGTCCTCTTGGAGATGAGTTCGGCGGGCGCGGTGTCCTTCCTGATCGCCGAGGCCGGGCGGGACGCGCTGATCGAACCGCCGGACAAGAAGATCCTGGCGACGGCGCTGCGTACCGTCGACGAACAGGTGATCGCTTCTGGTGGGGTCCGCCATCTCGAAGACCTCCGAGAGATCATCTCGATCGAGGAGAACGGACGACGACTGAGCGGCGTCGTCGTGGGGCGGGAGGTGACCCACGGCCGATTCACCCTGGCCGAGGCGAAGGAAGTGCTGGAGGCGGGTCCGATTCCCAAGCCGACCGAACCCGCTACCAAACCGGTGGTCGAACCCGAGCCGTCCCCGGCGGAGGCGAGCCAGATCGAGCGCTACCGGCTGCTGGCCGCCGAACTGGAGAAGGGCGCCTCGCACGCCCGGACGGCGGCGAAGCGAATCAAGGAAGGGAACCAGCCTCGGGACGCTGCGCACGGATTCGCAGTGCGAGGCCATCTGGTCCGTGCCCAGGAGATCCTCGACGAGATCGCCGCAGAACACGCCGACCGGGCACAGGCCTGACAAAACCTCCGGAGTGACGGCCGCCGGCGTTCGAACCATCGGCGGCCTCCGGGATCAGGTTCCGATCTTGTGGGCGACGAAGTCGTTCCAGGTGGCACCGGTGTCGTCGCGGTTCGGGGTCAGGTTCCCACCGGCCCGTAGGGCGGCACCGACGAGACCCGGCAGGTTCAAGCCGACCACCTTTCGCTTTCGCCCGAGCGCGGTGGCGACCGACCGGGCGAGGTCTTTGGCGTCGTAGGCGGTCGGACCGCCCAGGTCGGGGAGCCGACCCTCAGGACCACGTTCGGCTGCCTCGACCAGATGTCGGGCGGCGGTCCGGGAGTCGAGAACCTGGAATCGGGTGTCGTTGGGGACGACGGTGAGTGGGAACTTGGTCAGCATCGACAGCGCCATCCACAGCAGTTCGTGGAACTGGGTGTAGCGCTGGATGGAAACCGGCAGACGGGATTCGGTCAGGATCTCTTCGGCGGCGGTCTTCGAGCGGTAATAGCCGAGCGGGATGACGTCGGAACCGACGATGCCGGGGAAGACGACATGGACGCCACCGGCGTTGCGGGCCGCCGCTACCAGTCGCCGAGTGCCGGTCACGTCGGTCTGCTTGTGCCGACGCGGGTCGGACGCACAGTGCACGATCACGTCGACGCCGGTCGCCGCTTCTTCCAGACCGTCACCGCTGACGACGTCACCCACCAGCCATCCGTCACCCCGTTGCCGGCGCGTCAGTCTGCGAACGGTGTGCCCACGCTCGGAGGCGATACGCGTCACCCCCGTCCCGAGCACCCCTGATGCCCCGGTTACGAGTATCTCCATCCGAGCGAATGTACCGGTAGATTCCGGCGCACCGCTTCCTTCAGCAGGAGAGTCCGATGAGTTCCCGCACCGTCTTCCGGACCTGCCCCCTCTGCGAAGCGACGTGTGGCCTCGAGATCACCTTGGAAGACGACACCGTCAAGGTGATCCGCGGCGATCGGGACAATCCCTTCTCGAAAGGCTTCATCTGCCCGAAGGGGACAACGCTCGGGAGACTGCACGAGGATCCCGATCGGGTGCGGACTCCGCTGATCAAACGAGACGGTCGCTTCGTCGAGGCATCGTGGGAGGAGGCCTTTGCCGAGATCGACCGCCGACTGGCAGAGGTCCGAAACACATACGGCAACGACTCGGTCGCCATCTACATCGGCAACCCCAGTGTGCACGGGCTTCGCGACCTCCTGGCGCTGCGCCCCTTCGTGCGTGCCCTCCGAACTCGCAACGTCTACACGGCGGCGACGGTCGACCAGATGCCGAAACACGTGGCCTGCGGCTACCTGTTCGGACATCCGGGCGCCATTCCGGTGCCGGATGTCGATCGCACCGACTTTCTGCTGATGCTGGGTGCGAACCCGCTGGAGTCCAATGGGAGCCTGGCCACCGCTCCCGACTGGCCCGGCCGTCTGAAGTCGCTGCAGGATCGGGGAGGCCGGTTCGTCGTCGTCGACCCACGGCGCACCAAGACCGCCGAACTGGCGGACGAGCATCTGGCGATCAGACCGGGGGCTGACGCCGCCTGGCTGGTGTCGCTGCTGCAGGTCGTCTTCGAAGAAGGGCTCGAGGCCGACGACATGGTTCCGGCCGAGGGCCTGGACGAAGTGCGTCGAGCCGTGGCGTCTTTCACTCCTGAATCGATCGCGTCCTACACGGGCATCGACCCGGACACCACGCGCCGTATCGCCCGTGAACTGGCCACCACACCGAAAGCCGTGGTGTATGGCCGGCTTGGCACTCACACCGTGGCGTTCGGCACGGTGGCCGCCTGGGCGGTCGATGCGCTGAACACCGTGACCGGGCACCTGGATCAACCGGGAGGGGCGATGTTCCCCATCGGATTGCATCAGCCTGCCCGTCGCGCCACGAGACCGTTCCGGCAGGGACGCTTCCACAGTCGGGTCCGTCACCTTCCCGAGACGATGGGTGAGCTTCCGGTAGTCACTCTCGCCGACGAGATCCTCACTCCGGGCGAGGGACAGGTACGGGCGCTGTTCACCGTGGCCGGGAACCCTGCCCTCACCACTCCGGACGCGGGACGCCTCGCCACGGCACTCGACCAGCTCGACTTCATGGTCTCGATCGACGTCTACGTCAACGAAACCACCAGCCGGGCGGATGTGATCCTTCCGGCGCGTTCCGCACTCGAAAAGTCCCACTACGACCTGGCGTTTACTGCGTTCTCCCTCCGTGAGTACGCCATGTATTCACCGGCGGTCTTCGAACACGACGGCCCCGACGATCTCGAAGTCTTCGCGGCGCTGACCGGTATCGCCGCAGGACTCGGCTCCGACATCGACGCCGCGGGGCTGACAGAAGCGGCATTGGCATCCCAGGTCGCCGAAGCGGTAGCGAACCCGGAATCACCGATCCACGGCCGGGATCCAGACGAGATCATCAAGGAGCTGGCGGCGTGGCCGCTGGCCGAACGCTTCCTCGACCTGCTGATCCGCACCGGGCACCGGGGGGACGGTTTCGGCGTCGACCCCGACGGCTGGACGTTGGAACGGCTGGCCGCCGCCCCCCATGGGGTGGACTTCGGCCCCCTGCAGCCTCGTTTCGCCGATGCTGTCACTACTCCATCTGGAGCGGTCGAGTTGGCCGTCGAGCCGGTGTTGGCTGACCTTGCTCGGCTCTCCGATGCGGTGGCCTCGTACGAGGAGGGCATGGTGCTGGTCGGCAGACGCGATCTGCGTTCGAACAACTCATGGCTGCACAACGTGGAGGTGCTGGTTCGTGGCAAGGAGCGCTGCACGCTGCACATCCATCCGGCCGACGCCCGGGCGATCGGGGTCGACGACGGCGATGCGGTCGTGGTCCGTTCCCGAGTAGGCACGCTGACCGCTCCCGCAGAAGTCACCACCTCGGTTCGGCAGGGCGTGGTCAGCCTGCCGTACGGCTGGGGTCACGACGTCGAGGGCGTTCAACTGGACACCGCGACGAAACATCCCGGGGTGAACGCCAACCTGCTCACCGACCCGGCGCTCTTCGACCCCGTCTCCGGCAACGCCGTGTTGAACGGCATCCCCGTGGAAGTTTCGGCCGGCTGAACGGTCGCCGGATATCGTGGCCACATGGTCACGCCCGACAGCACCGGATTCGACACTCTCTCGATACACGCGGGAGCCAGACCCGATCCGGTGACGGGAGCCCGTACCACACCCATCTACCACTCGACCTCGTTCGTGTTCGAAGACACCGCCCATGCGGCGTCGCTCTTCAACCTGGAAGTGCCGGGTCACATCTACTCCCGCATCTCCAACCCGACGGTGTCGGTGTTCGAACAGCGGATCGCCGCGCTGGAAGGCGGAGTCGGGGCGGTGGCGACCGCGTCCGGTCAGGCGGCGCTGCACATCGCCGTCACCACCCTGATGGGACAGGGGGGACACATCGTGTGTTCCTCCCAGGTGTACGGGGGGACCGTCAATCTGTTGGACAACACCCTGCCCCGGTTTGGGATCACGACCACCTTCGTCGATCCACGGGACCACGCCGCTCTCCGTTCGGCAATCACCGACGACACGCGGCTGGTGATCGCCGAGACGATCGGGAACCCGGTGATGACGGTGCTCGACCTTCCGGCCGTGGCCGAGATCGCCCACGGGGCAGGTGTTCCGTTGCTGATCGACAACACGTTTGCCACCCCATACCTGTGCCGCCCTTTCGAATGGGGGGCGGATCTCGTCTACCACTCGGCCACCAAGTTCATCGGTGGCCATGGGATCGTGATCGGTGGTGTGCTGGTCGACGGCGGAACGTTCGACTGGGAGACGTCGGGCCGCTATCCCACGCTCACCGAACCGTATGCCGGTTACCACGGGATCGACTTCGCCGACGAGTTCGGACCAGCCGCGTTCATCGCCAGGGCACGAGCCGAAGGGCTGCGCGACTTCGGGGCGGCCATGAGCCCCGACACCGCATTCCATCTCATCCAGGGCTGCGAGACGTTACCGGTGCGGATGGAACGTCACGTCGCCAACGCCCAACGGGTCGCCGAATACCTCGCCCAGCACGACATGGTGCGATGGGTGGCCTATCCGGGGTTGGTCGACCATCCTGATCATGAGCTGGCCGCCCGGCTGCTACCCAGGGGCGCCGGTGCCATCCTTGCCTTCGGGATCGAAGGTGGACGGACTGCCGGTGCCCGGTTCATCGAATCGGTCGAGGTGTTCAGCCATCTGGCGAATGTCGGTGACCTGCGCTCGTTGGTCATCCACCCGGCCTCGACCACCCATCAGCAGATGACCGCCGAACAACTGGATGCCGCCGGCGTCGGAGAGGACCTGATCCGAGTCTCGGTCGGTCTCGAGGACCCTGACGACCTGATCTCCGATCTGGCCCGCGCGCTGAAAGCTGCCGGGACAGTCTGATGCGGGTTGCGGTGGGCGGTGTCGACGCCTTCGTCCACACCGGCGGGGGAGGTCTCAGCGGCGGAAACGAACTCGTTCTGCTCATCCACGGGGCAGGGAACGACCACAGCGTGTGGCGGTTCGCCACGCGCCGCATGGCGGGCGCGGGTCTGGCCGTCGTCGCGCCCGACCTGCCGGGTCATGGGAAGTCAGCCGGCGTCCCGCTGGAAGCGATCAGAGAGATGGCATCGTGGACTCTGGCGTTGGCCGATGCGCTCGGGTATCGGGCTGTGGTTCCGATCGGGCATTCGATGGGGTCGTTGATCGCGATGGACATGGCTGCCCAGGCTCCCGGCAGGGTCGGTCGACTGGCGTTGATCGCTACCGCCGACCGGATGTTCGTCCATCCGGACCTTCAAGCGGCGGCCGACCGCGTCGACCCCCTGGCCGCGGACCTGATCGTCGGCTGGACCCACAGCGGCCGGTCGCGGTTCGGCCATCACGACTCGGCGGGGATGTGGATGCCGGGAGTGAACCGGCGACTGTTGGAACGCAACGCGGAGGCACTCGGTGCGGATCTGGCGGCGTGCGTGATGTGGGAGGGTGCTTCGGCTTTTGCTGCCGCCGGCAAGCCGACGCTGGTGATCGCCGGAAGCGGGGACCGCATGACACCATCCCGGGCGGGGAGGAGGTTGGCCGAGATGGTCGGCGCGAGGTTCGTCGAAGTGAAGAACGGCTCCCACGCCTCGTTGTACGACCATCCCCAGGAAGTGATCGACCCGCTGATCGACTGGCTGGGGGCGGAATGACCGGCTGCGATTGACCGTTTCCGCCCAGGATGCGACACTCGCCGGGCGCTCATCCAGAGCGGCGGAGGGACAGGCCCGACGATGCCGCGGCAACCGTGCAACGGTGCCAATGCCTGATCGATGAGACCGACGGCGGGAACCCGCCCGAGGCCCAGGGGCGCCGAAGGAGTTGAGGTTTCCGAGATGAACATGACTGATCCCGGTCGACCGGTGGGGGAGGTGAGCACCCGCTTCCACACACTGGACGGGTCCTTCACGACCCAGGGTGGAGAGACGCTGGACGAGGTCACGTTGGCCTACGAGTTGTACGGAGAGATCTCCGAGGCTCGCGACAACGTGGTGGTGGTTTTCCACGCCATCACCGGCAGCCAGCACGCGGCGGGCATCAATCGACGGGTCGACGGCATCGACGGTCGGTGGACCGAGGAGATCCATCGAGGATGGTGGGACGGGTTCATCGGGTCGGGTCGGGCCATCGACACCGACCGCTACGCCGTGCTCTGCGTGAACTATCTCGGTGGCTGTTACGGATCGACCGGGCCTTCGTCGGTGAATCCGGCGACGGGGCGGCGATACGGTTCGGCCTTCCCGGATGTGACCCTCACCGACATCGTCGATTCGCAGGCTCGCCTCCTCGACGAACTCGGTATCGAGCGGGTGCATGCTGTCATCGGCGGTTCGGTGGGCGGGATGATGGCAGCCGTGTTCGCCACTCGATATCCGGAGCGGGTCGAGGTCGTCGTACCGATCGCTTCCGGACTGCGGACCACAACCCTGCATGCGCTGATCAACTTCGAACAGATCATGGCAATCGTTCGTGATCCCAACTATCGGGGCGGCGACTACTACGAAACCGAACCGCCGCGCACGGGGCTGTCGATCGCTCGCACCATCGGTCACAAGATGTTCGTGTCGCTCTCGGCGCTCAACGAGCGGGCCAAAGCCCAGGTGGTGCAGAAGGTCGATCTCGGGGGGTACCAGATCACCACCTCGCTCGAGTCATACATGCTCCACCATTCGGAGAAGTTCGTGGAGCGGTTCGACGCCAACACCTATCTGATCGTCATGCGGATCTGGCAGCACTTCGATCTGGCCGAGCAGGTGGGTGCTTCTTCGATCGTCGAAGCCCTGCGACGGTGTCGGTATCAGCGCTGGCAGGTGTTCACGGTGGACTCGGATGTGTGTTTCTACCCCGAGGAACAGACCGAGATGTACCAGCTGCTTGTGGAGGCTGGGGTGCCGGCGAGGCGTTTCACACTCCACTCGGACAAGGGCCACGACTCGTTCCTCACCGAGCCACACCTCTACGAGGCGCTCTTGCAGGACGTCCTGGCCGGCTGGCACGACCTCACCGTCACCGACCCCGGCTCCCTGTAGGGGGGCGGCCCGGGCCGGGGGGTCCGGCGAAGACCTGGGCGTGGTGCATCCACGACTCTGCGACTCCACCGGTGACCTCCAATCCGGTGTCGGCCACATTCCGACGTTGGGCGACGACCAGACAGAAATCCTCCACCGGGCCAGTCACCGAGTCCGTCGCCTCGTCGTTCCATGTCCGCACCACGCCCGATGGCCCGGTCAAACTCACCCGAACCCGTTCGTGCGGCACGTCCAGTCCCCGATTCTGGAACGAGAACCGGAACGTCTTGACCCCCAACTCGGCCACGTGGAACAGTCGGTCGGTCGGGTCCCGCACGACGCCGAGCGCGTCGGCGACGTCCACCCCGTGTGCCCACGTTTCCATGAGTCGGGCGACTGCCGACGAGCGAGTCTTCATCGGTGGCCCGTACCACGGAATCCGTGCTTCGGGGTCCAAACGGGCGAACGCTTCGATCAGCGCTGCCCGCTCGCGACGCAGCCAGTCGACCACCGCAACCGGTGTCATCGCCTGGCCGACTTCGAACTGACGCTGCATCAGAGCATCGCCGCCGTCGGCGAAGTCGTCGGTCAGTTCAGCCAAGAACCGATCAGGATCGGTCGCGGCGATGCGAGCCTTCTCGTCGAAGCCAGCCAGATGCGAGATCTGGTCCCGAATCGTCCACGGTGCGGCGGGGGTGATCCGGTCGATTCCCGCCGGACCCTCGTCGAGCCCGTCCACCAGGGAGAGCAGCGACTCGGTTTCGGCCGCCAGGTCGTCGAGGATCGGGTCGCCGCTCCAACTCACCGGTCACCCTCCCAGCTCACCGGTCGCCGCCCACTTCGATGCCCGTCATCCCTTCCAATGCCTTGACCATGGCGTGATTGCCTTCCGAACCCAGACCCCGGGTCTGCAACGTGCGATAGAGCTGGAACGCCAACGAGGTTCCGAGCGCCGGCACCCCCAGCTCGTCGGCTGCTTCCAGCACCAGCCGAAGATCCTTCTGCTGCAGGTCGATGGTGAACCCGGGCCGCCAGTCGCGAGCGATCATCTGCGGGCCGCGGTTGGCCAACATCCACGAGCCGGCCGCCCCACCACTGACCGCCCGCAAGGTGGCGTCGAGGTCGAGCCCGGCGGCCTCAGCGAACAGGAGCGCCTCCGAGGCCGCCAACTGGTTGATCACCACCAGCATCTGGTTGACGAGCTTGACCAGTTGTCCGGAACCCACCCCGCCGACGTGGGTGATGGTCGAGCCCATCGCCTCGAAGTACGGCATGGCTCTGGCCACGTCGGCCTCGGCGCCCCCGACCATGATCGACAGGGTTCCGTTGACCGCACCTTCCGAGCCTCCGGACACCGGCGCATCCACCCAGGCCCCGCCGGCAGCGGCCACCCGCTCCGCCAGTTCGCGGGTGGTCGACGGGCTGATGGTGCTGTGGTCCACCACGAGGGTCCCCGGTCGTATGCCAGCGGCCAGCCCGTCGGAGCCTTCGACGACGGCCACCACGTCAGGCGTGTCCGAGACGCAGATCAACACGATCCGGCATCGACGTGCCACATCGGCCGGGGAGTCCGCCACCGTTGCACCGGCGATAGCCTCGGCTTTGGACCGGGTGCGGTTCCAGACGACGACATCGAACCCGGCCTTCACCAGGTTGTTCGCCATGCCGCCACCCATGATCCCGATTCCGATGAACCCGACCGGTTCCATCAGCTCTCCTCTCCGATGACGATGAGCGGCGCTTCGGCCTCGACCTGATCTCCCTCGGAGGCCCGGACGGCTGCCACGACTCCGGACACAGGGGCACGCAAGGTGTGCTCCATCTTCATCGCCTCCATGACCAACAGAACGGCGCCGGCCTGCACGGCGTCACCTTCGGAGACCAGCACTTTGAGAACCTTGCCCGGCATCGGCGCATGAAGTGAACCAGGTTCGGTCGGCGGGCCGGCAGCGGGATGACGATCGATCTCGGTCAGGTCGATACCGCCGTCTGGTCCATCGACGGCAAACGTCGTGCCGTGTTGCTCGACCCGGTAGAACCGTCGGACCCCGTCCATCTCCACCGCGAGGTGCCCGTCATGGGCGGCGTAGGTGAAGGGGCGGTCAGCGTCGTCGTCGAAGGACACAGTCGAGCGATCCATGCGATATCGCACGGTGACCTCCCCGTCGGCATCCCGAAAGGCGACGGTCTGCGGGGCTGAGGGGTTGTTGCGCCATCCGGATGGGACAGTGGTCAGGACGCTGGCCGAGCGGCGACGATTGTCGTGGTCGAAGAGTGCGGCAGCTAGGGCCATACGGCGCAGTTCGTCGCGACCGACCAGCGGATGCGCCAGCAGGGCAGGATCGTGCCGGATCAGGAACCCTGTATCGGTGGTCCCTGCGCCGAACTCGGGATGTCGCAGTATGCGAACCAACAGGTCACGGTTGGTGATCGATCCATGGATGCGCGACCGCTGGAGTGCGGTCGCCAGCATTCGGGCTGCCTCGGTCCGTGTCGGCGCATGCACGATGATCTTGGCCAACATCGGGTCGTAGAACACCGGGATGTTCGAACCGGATTCGACACCACTGTCGACTCGCACTCCCGGCATCAGGGCGATGTCGAAGGTCGACAGGCGACCGGCGGCCGGGAGGAATCCGTTGCGCGCGTCCTCGGCGTACAACCGCACCTCGATGGCGTGTCCATCGAGCCGGGGGGTGAGTGCTTCGGGCGGAAGAGGCTCACCCATCGCCACGAGGAACTGAAGCCGGACCAGGTCGAGGCCGGTGATCGCCTCGGTCACCGGATGTTCGACTTGCAGACGGGTGTTCATCTCGAGGAAGTAGAAGTCGTTTCCGGCCAGCAGGAACTCGACCGTCCCTGCCCCGACGTAGTCCACTGCACGGGCAACGGCGACGGCAGCCTCCCCCATCTGTCGTCGGAGGTCGGCATCGACTGCGGGTGAAGGGGCCTCTTCGACGATCTTCTGATGGCGTCGTTGGATGGAGCATTCCCGCTCGTGCAGCGACACCAGGTTGCCGTGGGTGTCCCCGAACACCTGGATCTCGACGTGGCGTGGATCCACCAGACACTTCTCCAAGAAGACCGTGCCGTCGCCGAACGCGGCCTCCGCTTCTCGCCGTGCTCCCGCCACCGCCCCGGCAAGCTCGTCAGGGTCGGCGACGATGCGCATTCCCTTGCCGCCACCACCGGTGGAAGCCTTGACCAGTACCGGGAATCCGATCTCGTCCGCGGCTGCACCGAGCGCCGACTCGTCGAGGCCGGTGAGGTCGATCGATGGCAGCGTCGGCACGCCTGCGCCGGAGATCAGCTGCTTCGACTCCAGCTTGGAGCCCATTCGGGCGATGGCCTCCGACGACGGTCCGATCCAGGTGAATCCCGCGTCGGTCACCGCCCGGGCGAACTCGGCGTTCTCGGACAAGAACCCGTACCCGGGATGGACGGCGTCGACGTTTGCCCGTCTTGCGATCTCCAGGATCCGGTCGATTCGCAGGTACGACTCGGCTGCGGTCGACCCGCCCAACGCATGCGCCTCGTCGGCTTCTCGGACGAACGGAGCGTCACGATCGGGGTCGCTGAACACTGCCACGGTGCGCAGACCCATCGTCCGACACGTGCGGAAGACCCGGCGAGCGATCTCCCCGCGATTGGCGACCAGAACGGTGGTGATCATCGGTTGGGGAAGCTACCAGCCGGACTGGTCAGATCCCCTTCGGCTTGAGGTAGCGCTCGGCGAGGGATGCGAGGAAGTCGATGGCGAGTGCGAGCAGGGCGACGAGCGATGCCCCTACGAAAATGGCAGTGTTCCGTTGCAGCTTCAGCCCCGAGTTGATCGTTTCTCCGAGACCGCCGGCCCCGATCAAGAACACCAGGGCAGCCATGCCTACGTTGATGACCAGCGCGGTGCGTACGCCCGCCAGGATGACCGGCACCGCCAGCGGCAGTTCGATTCGGCGCAGCGTCTGGCGTTTCGACATGCCCATGCCGCGGGCGGCTTCGATCGTCGCCCGGTCCACCTGATCGAGCCCGACCATGGTGTTGCGCAACACCGGGATGATGGCGAAGACGGTGAGGGCGATGATGGCGGTGACGGTTCCCCGGCCCATGAATGTGAAGAAGATGATGATCAACCCGTAGGCGGGGATCGCTTGTCCTGAGTTGGCGAACGCCACCACGGTGGGGGCGTACTTCCTGAGACGGTCCCGGGTGAGGGCGATCCCGAGCGGGATGGCGATGGAGACCACCAGCAGCGTCGACCAGAACGTCACGTTGATGTGATCTCGGAACTGTGGGATCAGCTTGTCGGTCGACAGGATGTCGGCGGTCGTCGAATCGAACTCGCTGTAGATGTAGACCGCACCCACGACCAGCAGGAGGAACACGAACATCGCCGGGGGGATGATCAGCTGGATCCGGGCTCGGATCCGTCGGAGTTCGTCGTCGGTCTTTTCGACCTCGAGAACCTTGCCGTTCATCGGGACATCTCCGCCTGACGGTCCCGCTCAGCCTGTTGCAGCTCCTGCAGGAACGTGGTGAGGAGTTCGATGCGTACTCCGCCCATGTAGCGCCCCTGAGGGTCGACACAGGCGGCACAACCGGTGACGGACAGGAGCATTTTCTCCAACGCGTCGCGCAGGGTGTCCTCTGGTTCCACCGTCACTCGCACGCGTTGACCGGCCTGGTCGAGGCCCTCGGACCGATCCAAGGCAGTGCGGTCGAGCCATCGGGCGGGGCGCCGCTCCGAGTCGAGCATCAGCGCCCAGCCGTCCACCGACTTTTCGATCGCACGTAGGACCTCCTCCCGGCCGGCACCTTCGGTGACGGTCGGCACCTCGGACAGGTCGAGGTCGCGGATCCGCTTCAGGTTGAGACCCTTGAGGATCGCTCCGGAACCGAGGAAGTCTTCGACGAAAGCGTTCGCCGGGTGGGCGAGGATCGCCTCCGGGGTGTCGTACTGGGCGATCTTCGACTGCTCCCGCAGGATGGCGATGCGGTCGCCCATCTTGATCGCTTCGTCGATGTCGTGGGTGACGAAGACGATGGTCTTCTGCAGATCTTGTTGCAGGCGGAGGAATTCGTTCTGGAGTCGGTCCCGGGTGATGGGGTCGATCGCTCCGAACGGTTCGTCCATCAGCAGCACCTCAGGATCGGCACCCAGGGCACGTGCGACGCCGACCCGCTGCGCCTGCCCTCCGGACAGTTCCTTCGGATAGCGCGTGCGGTAGATCTTGGGGTCCATCCCCACCATCTCGAGCAGTTCGTCCACTCGGGCGTCGATGCGGGCGGCGTCCCATCCCAGCAACGTCGGAACGGTGGCGATGTTCTCGGCGATGGTGCGATGGGGGAACAAGCCGATCTGCTGAATGACGTATCCGATCCGGCGCCGAAGGAGGTCGGCGTCGACGGTGGTGACGTCCTCGCCGTCGAAGATGATGCGTCCACCGGTGGGTTCGATCATCCGGTTGATCAGTCGGAGAGTGGTCGACTTCCCGCATCCGGACGGGCCGACCAGCACCAGAATTTCGCCCTCGGGGATCTCCAGGTCGAGTTCCGCCACAGCAGGGACGTCGGTGCCGGGATACACCTTCGTGACGTTCTCGAGTCGGATGAATGCTTCGTTTGTCATGAGGCTCCTTCAGCGGATTCCCGGTGAGGTCGTGTACTTGCGGATGAGGCCCAGGATCCCGTCGAAGATCAGGGCGAGGATGATGATGAAGAGGGTGCCGGTCCAGATCTTCTCGGCGGCGAGACGGAACCCCCAGTTGACGAATCCGTCCTTGATGAAGTCGCCCAGTCCGCCCCCGGCGATGAGGGTGGCGATGGCAGCGATGCCGGCGGTGAGGAGGGACGCAACCCGAATGCCGGTGATGATGACGGGCCACGCCAGCGGCATCTTGACCTTCCACAGCCGCTCGCGACGGGTGAGGCCCATGCCTCGGGCGGATTCGAGGACCGCCGGACTGACCTCGGCGAGTCCGGTCACGGTATTCCGCAGGATCGGCAGCAGGGCATACATGAACAGGGCGATGAATGCCGACCAGAACCCGAGGCCGACGACCGGGATGAAGATGGTGAAAAGCGCAAGGGAGGGGAGGGTGATGAAGACGGCGGCGATTCCGAGAGCGATCTCCTTCTGGATGGGCCGGTCTTCGACCCAGATGCCGACGCCGACCCCGACGATGGTGGCGGCGACCATCACCGTCACGATGTAGATCGCGTGCTCGATCGAGAGCTCGATCACATCGTCGAAGTTGTCTGCGATGTAGTTGAAGAGGCTGACGACGCCGTCCATGTGGTCCTTTCGGAAACCAAGAGGGGGCCGGGTTCACCGGCCCCCTCTTGGGTTTGACTTCAGCCTGCGATGAGGCCCTGATCGATCAGGTAGTCGCGTGCGACGTCCGCAGGGTCACGGCCGTCCTCGTTGACCTGGCGGTTCAGTTCCTGCATCAGATCGTTGTCGAGGGGAGCGAGGATCGCTTCGGCGATCGCATCGAACGCCTCGGGCGCTTCCTGATACTTGTCGTCGCGAATCACCATCGAGACGTTGTACAGGATCATCACGCCTGGATCTTCGACCACGGTGAGTCCGAGTGCCGGGATGCGGCCGTCGGTGGTGAAGATCTCACCGAAGTCACAGTTGTTGTTGGCGGTCTCGGTGTAGATGACACCGGTGTCGAGTATCTCGATCTGGTTCTCCGGTACGTCGTAGCCGGTGGCCTCTTCGAAGAGGACCAGACCGTCCGGACGGCTCGGGAACTCGGATTCGAGGCACAGCACGGCGTCGGGGTGGGCCTCCAGGTAGTCAGCCATCGACTGCATGTCGAAGGCGCCGCCGTTCGCCTCGGTCAGCTCGGGACTGGAGGCGAAGCCGTAGGTGTCGTTGAACGGCGATCGGCTGAGCCAGTGAAGATCGTTTTCAGCTAGGTCGCGTTCACGCACGATGCTGGTGAGGGTCTCCGGATCGTTCGGGATCGGTTCCTCGATTCCGAGGTGGACCGAATAGCCCGTGCCGTTGTACTCCATGTAGGTGTCGATTTCTCCGGACAGGAGCGCCTGACGGGCAACATTGGTGCCACCCAGGTTCACCTTGTCTTCGACATTTGCTCCGAGCGCATCGAATACGACGACCATGATTTGGCCGAGGACGAGCTGCTCGGTGAAGTCCTTCGAACCGACTGCGATGTCGATGCCGTCGAGGCTCACGTCGGCGAGCGGACCGGCGCCACCGGCCGCTTCGCCGTCGCCGCCACCGTCACCGCCGCCACAGGCGGCCAGAACGAGGGCGAGAACCCCCAACAGCACAGTGAATCGGCGCAGTGCATTGGGTTTCATTTGATACCTTCCTCCGTAGAACGGATGAGGCCGCGGCCGACCGGATCGGTGGCGCGACCTGGGTTCGACCCTAACAACGGGGTTCAGGCGAACGTCAAATCGTCCCACGATGTGGAACGTTTGATCGCTCGGGATTTCACATCCGGAAGACGCCGAATTCGGTGGTGCCTTTGACTTCGCCCGAGTGTGTGGCGGACAGTGCCATTCCGAGAACCGTCCGGGTGTCGCGAGGGTCGAAAAGCCCGTCGTCACGCACCCTTCCGGTGGAATGGAAGGCCTGTTCCTCGTATGAGATCTGGGATTCGATCAGTGCTTTGCGCTGCTCATCGGCCTCTTCGTCGAACGGAATACCGCGGGCCTCGGCTGCGTCTCGGGCGATGATCGACATCACGCCGGCCAGCTGTTTCGGACCCATGACGGCCACCTTGTGATTGGGCCATCCGAATACGAATCGCGGGTCGTACGCTCGTCCCGACATCCCATAATTCCCTGCCCCGTACGACACCCCTGCCATCAATGCGATATGAGGTACGGTGGAGTTGGAGATGGCGTTGATCATCTTGGCTCCGTCCTTGATGATCCCGCCCTGCTCGTACTGCTTGCCGACCATGTATCCGGTGGTGTTGTGCACGAACACGAGCGGGGTGTCGTAGCGGTTGCACAGTTGGATGAATTCGGTCGCTTTCTTCGCCTCGTCGGAGAAGATCACACCGCGCTGATTGGCGATCATTCCCACCGGAAATCCGTGGATCGAGCCCCATCCGGTGAGCAACGATGTCCCGTACAGCGCCTTGTACTCCTCGAAGCGGGAGCCATCCACGGTGCGGGCCAGG
>JBKHXZ010000199.1:0-3472 GCA_046565785.1 Acidimicrobiia bacterium | reverse complement strand
GCCCCCTCGGCCGGCCCAAAGCCGCCGGCCGATCCCCCCAAATGGGGGGAGAAATCGGCAGAGGGGGGCATTCCGCGAACAGGGTGGACCAACAGGTTGAGCATTCAGCGACCGCCCCCCTTCGCCCGCCAGAGGCGGGCCTGTCCCCCAACGTCGCTGACGCTCCTGGGGGGACAGAATGCACAGGATGACAACCGTCGGAGGGTTGGGAAGACGGTTGTACCCCGGTCACTCGCCGAGCAATCTGCGGACCCGGTGGACGCGTCGCAGCGCGTCTGACTTGCGAATCGGGTCTTGGATTCGTTCGAGGCGGAGTCCGGCTAGGAGGTATGGCAGATCCTGGGTTCGGTCTTCGACCGCGACGACCTCGTAGACGAGAAGGACACCGTCCACCGTTCGCACCACGATTCGATGCTCTGGCTCGTCGGGCAGGGCAACGACGATCTTGCCGCAGTCCGTGACATCACCGGTCTTGGCGAAGTCGTGGAGCGGTTGCGGTTCCAATACCCCTTGATCGAGCATCTTGAGTTGCCTCAGCACCTCACGGAGGACGCCCGGCGATCTGCTCGCAACGATCCGCAGGTCGTCGATGGCGTCGTCGAGGAGTTGAACTCGCTCGTAGCCAGCCGGACGATCCGTCACAGCTCGTCGAGGTCGATCCCGAAGTCTGCGGCCACCTGGCCGAGCGAAGTGCGGCGGCCGGTGTCCGAGGCGGTCCGTTCACGGACGCGCTGGGCGATGGCGACGTCTTCGGCGACGTCCAACAGCATCTGGAACGTCTCGTAAGGAATCAAGGCGGCTTCGGGCTGGCGGTGATCCCCGAAGATGACCGGTTCGGCATCGATGCCCTCGGACCGAAACCGAGCGACATGACCGGTCAAGTGCTTACGGGCGTCACTGATCGTTTCAACCATCCGCGGCTCCTCTGTACAGATACCTGTACATGCTACCGGATACCCGACGAGGCGTCGATGGGCACGAACGGCTTCCTCGCCCGTCGTTCGGTACGCTCCGGGCCGTGTTCACCGTCGTTTCTCATCCTCTCGCCCAGCACTATCTGACCGATCTCCGTTCGGTCGACACCGACACGCCTCGGTTCCGGGCCTCGGCCCGCCGGCTCGCCTACCTGCTGGTCGCCGAAGCCACCTCGGACCTGGCCCTCGCCGAGGTCGATGTTCAGACCCCGCTCGAACCGACCACCAGCGGACGGCTCGCCAAGCCGGTGGTCGCCGTCGCCGTCTTCCGCGCCGGTCTGGGACTGCTCGACGCCGCCCTCGACATGCTGCCGTCGGCCTCCATCGGGTATGCCGGGGTGCAGCGCAACGAGGAGACAGCCGAGCCCATGGAGTACTACGCCAAGTTCCCCCCGATGGACGACGCCCGGGTGCTCATCCTCGAACCGATGCTGGCCACCGGGGGGTCGCTGGCGTGGGCGGTGGAGAAGGTGAAGCAGCACGGCGCCACTGACATCACCGCCGTGTGCGTGGTGGCCGCACCCGAGGGGGTCGAGCGGATGGAACGGGAGCATCCGGACGTGCGCGTGGTGGCCGCCGCCCTCGACCGGGGACTCGACGACAACTTCTACATCCGCCCCGGTCTGGGAGACATGGGCGACCGCCTGTTCGGGACGTGAACCCTGGCTTCGAGGACGCCGTCCTGGCCGTGATCCGCTCGATTCCCCCGGGCCAGGTGATGTCCTATGGCGAGGTGGCCGACGAAGCCGGGTTCCCCCGGGCTGCCCGTGCGGTCGGAACCCTGCTGCGCACCACCACCGAAGACTGTCCGTGGTGGCGAGTGGTGGGGTGGGACGGCCGCCTGCGCGCCCCGGACACCCGACGCCAGGCTGACCTACTCGGTGTCGAGGGTGTCACGATTCGCCACGGGAAAGCCATACTCGGACCATGAAGATTCGACGTGCGGTGATCGTGATCATGGACTCGTGCGGGGCGGGAGAAGCACCCGACGCCGCCGAATACGGCGACGAAGGCTCCGACACGTTGGGACACACCGCGACTGCGGTCGGCGGACTCGACTTGCCCAACTTCAGGGCTGCGGGCCTCGGCAACCTCCACGGATCGATAGAGGGGGTTCCGCCAGTCGGCGCACCCACCATGGCGTTCGGCCGGCTGGCGGAAGCATCAGAAGGCAAGGATTCGACGACCGGTCACTGGGAGATCGCCGGGATCGTCACCGACACCGGCCATCGCACCTTCACCGACACCGGCTTCCCGCCCGAGTTGGTGGAAGCCGTCGAAGCCGAGGCCGGGGTCGAGTTCATCGGCAACATCGCCGCCTCCGGCACCGAGATCATCGAACGGCTCGGTCCCGAGCACCTGAAGACCGGCAAGCCGATCCTCTACACCAGTGCCGATTCGGTGTTCCAAATCGCTGCCCACAACGACGTGATACCGCTCGAGCGGCTGTACGAAATCTGCCGGATCGCCCGCCGCCACTGCAACGACTGGCACATCGGCCGGGTCATCGCCCGCCCGTTCGTGGGCGAACCGGGATCGTTCCGCCGCACTTACGACCGCCAGGATTTCGCCATGCCACCCCACTCCCCCACGCTGTTGGACCACGCCAAAGAGGCCGGTCTGCAGGTCTTCGGGATCGGCAAGATCGAGGATCTGTTCGCCGGTCAGGGTCTCACCGACGCCGTGCACACCGAGGGGGACCGGGACGGATTGGAACAGACCGTCACCGCCCTTCGAACCAGGACCGAGCCGGGCATCATCTTCACCAACCTGGTCGACCTCGACATGACCTATGGCCACCGGGAAAACCCGCACGGCTACTCCGACGGCCTGCGCCTGATCGATTCTTTCGTCCCTTCCCTCGTAGAAGGACTCGGACCGGACGACCTTCTGTTCATCACCGCAGATCACGGCAACGACCCCACCGACGGGTCCACCGACCACACCCGGGAGTACATACCGCTGCTCGTGGCGGGAATGAAGGCGGCGGGCGTGAGCCTGGGTGACCGGGACCAGTACTGCGACATCGCCGCCACCATCGCCGAGGGGATGGGCCTGCCTGCCCCGGCACGCGGCCGTTCGTTCCTCGGGGAGATCTCGTGAACGTCGTCGACCTGATCGAGACCAAGCGGGACGGAGGCAAGCTCAGCGGCGACGAGATCGACTGGCTGATCCGCTCCTACACCAAGGGCACCGTCACCGACTATCAGATGGCGTCGATGGCGATGGCCGTCTTCATCCGCGGTCTAGACGCCGAGGAACTCGCCCATTGGACCTCGGCCATGATGTTCTCCGGCGAGATCCTCGACTTCTCCCACATTCCCGCCCCCAAGGTCGACAAGCACTCCACCGGCGGCGTCGGCGACAAGGTGTCGATCCCGTTGGTGCCGATGGTCGCCGCGTGCGGGGTGGCCATTCCCATGATCTCGGGACGCGGCCTGGGGCACACCGGCGGCACCCTCGACAAGCTGGAGTCGATCCCCGGCTTTCGCACCCAG
>JBKHXZ010000198.1:0-17931 GCA_046565785.1 Acidimicrobiia bacterium | reverse complement strand
TCTCCCCCCAGCGAAGCGTTGGGGGGAGACAGCCGAGCGCAGCGAGGCAGAGGGGGGAGGTCCTCGGACGGTGGTTCAGCTTTCGGTCGCACCGTTCCGAAGCGCATGTAGTTCGACCTCCCCTCGTTGCTCCAACGAGCTTTTTTTCGGGACGAATTTGAACCTTGAAGGCTGTGGAGTCCAAAGTCAGCGGTTCATGTCTGAGCCCATCGACGAACCGACCGACCTGACTTCGCCGCTGGAGGCCCATCCCCTGACCCGTGCTCGACTTGCGAAACTGGGCGAGTGGGAGGTGGCCGGCTTCGAGGCGTATCCGCCGGGGGCGTCCCGCACGCACACAACCGCCGATGTTCGGGATGCCCATTCGGAACTGGCCCCAGGCACCGAGACCGATGACGTCGTTGCCGTCGCCGGGCGCATCCTTCTCGCCCGGGACTTCGGCAAGCTCATCTTCCTGACCATCGAGGACGCCTCGGGTCAGCTTCAGCTGTTCTTGTCGCGGGCCGAGCTTGGTGACGAGATATTCGAGCGTGCCGGACTGTTGGAGCCGGGCGACTGGGTCGAGGCCTCCGGTCCGGTCATGACGACCCGCAAGGGCGAGCTCTCGGTGAAGGTCGCATCGGTCCGCCTACTCGCCAAGGGGTTACGCCCGCTACCGGACAAGTGGCATGGGCTCACCGACATCGAGGAACGGTCCCGGCATCGCTATGTCGATCTGATCGTCAACCCCGACTCGCGGAGAATTGCGATCACCCGGGCTCGGGTGGTCAGTGCGTTGCGTCGCGAGTTCGAGGCCCGCGGATACATCGAGGTGGAAACGCCGATCCTCCAGGCCGACGCCGGCGGGGCGTTGGCACGTCCGTTTATCACCCATCACAACGCGCTGGACATCGACCTGTACCTGCGCATCGCCACCGAACTCCACTTGAAGCGGCTGATCGTGGGTGGGTTGGAGCGCGTGTTCGAGATCGGACGGATCTTCCGCAACGAAGGGATCGACTCCACTCACAACCCCGAGTTCACGATGCTCGAGTCGTATGAGGCATTCGCCGACTACTCCGACATCATGACACTGGTCGAGGATGTGTTCGCGGCAGTGGCTGTGGCCGCGACGGGTTCTACCGAGATCGAATACCAGGGTCGGCCGATGTCGCTGGCCGGGCCGTATCGGCGTGCACGGATGAGCGATCTGGTGTCCGAAGCGATCGGTTCGGAGGTGTCGGTCCACACGCCGGTCGCGGACCTGGTGGCGATAGCTGGCCGCTACAGCGTGGATCCCGATCCTGCCTGGGGTTCGGGCAAGCTGATCGAGGCGCTGTTCGAGGCCACGGTCGAGGACACCATCTGGGATCCGACGTTCGTCACCGACTATCCGGTCGAGATCTCGCCCCTGGCTCGGCGGCATCGGGACGATCCTGCGTTGACGGAGCGTTTCGAACTGTTCATCGCCGGATCGGAGTACGCAAATGCTTTCACCGAACTGAACGACCCGCGCGATCAGCGTCAGCGTTTCCTCGCCCAGGCTGCGGCGAAGGCCGCCGGTGACGACGAAGCACATCCGATCGACGAGGACTACATCCGGGCGCTGGAGTACGGGATGCCGCCCACCGGAGGGCTCGGGATCGGTGTCGATCGATTGGTGATGTTGCTCACCGATCAGATGCACATCCGCGAGGTCATCCTCTTCCCGACGATGCGGCCCCTCGTGGATTGAGGCTCATTCGAGCTGCTGCAGCACCGGTTCGGCTCCGGCCTGTTTTGCCAGGTCGAGTCCAGTCTCCAGGACGGTTCCGGAGGATCGCGGCGAGAGAATTTCGACCGCTCCGATGGCCGCCCGACCTGTCTCGGCGTCGTTCTTGATCAGTCGAGTGACCAATCCTTGGATCCGGTTCACCACCACGGGGAGGGCGCCGGCGTTGAGGTCGGCGAGGACGGCGGCGAAGGCGTCGTCGGCGACGGAACCCACCGAGTCCACCTCACGCACCGCCGCACCCAGGGTGGCGGTCACATGGGTTCGGAACTCGACGGCGTCGGTACCCGATCGCAGATGTTCCGCCAGCTCCGGGAACCACACCACGACCAACCCGTACACGTCGCCACGCCGGATCAGCCAGTGCCGGCCGCGTTCCAGGGCATCGAGGATGCCGGTGCGGTTCAGCGTTCCCGATTCGATGTCGACCGGCCCGACCACGGCGAGGGTGGTGCGCAGACGCTCGAGTTCGTCTCGTAGTGCCTCGATCTCCCGTCGTAGGTCGTCTTCGGTGGCCATTCGAGGCGGAGGCTACTGCCCGAAGGTTCACCCCTTGTCCCTCGTTCACATCTGCCGACGGGTAGGGCGATGGCTCCCAACGCAGCCGCCTTCGCCTCAATCGACGAGGCGCTCACGACCCAACGGGTCCGCCTGGAGCGGGTTCTGTTCCGTCGAGCGGTGGTTCGCCTGGCGAGGTCGGGCGGGGCGCATGCCAGTACCGATCGTTTCCTCCGCAACCTGCAGACCGAGGTGGAAGTTTTCGAGGGGTCGTTCGTCGACGATCAACCCGACCTCGTCGGGGCCGTGGCCGAGGCGATTCGAGAAGCACCGGAGCCCTATCGCACGATGTTCGCTGCCCAAGCCGAACGTTTCCGACGGATCCACTGGGAGCTGCAGGCGGACGTCGACGCTCGGGGAGGGGAAGACCCCTTCGATGTCGCCTGCGCGGAGATCGCCGTGCGGGCGGCCCGTGGGGCTCTGGCAGGGGGGATCGCCACCGACCTGGTGTCTTTCGTCGGAAATCGCGGCCCTCGTCCGACACCGGCGTAGGCTGAGGGGATGTTGGTTCTCACCCGCAAGGCCGGCGAGTCGATCGTGATCGGCGACGACGTCGTGCTCACCGTGCTGGAAGTACGGGGCGGTCAGGTACGGATCGGGATCGAAGCGCCCCGTGACGTCACGATCCACCGGGCCGAGGTCCACGACCAGGTGCTGGCGGAACCAGGTTCTTCGGACGGCTGACCGGCCCGGCTATTCCGGAGTCCGGCTACGAACGCTCAGTTGCGTGTGAGTGGCTCGGCGTGCTCGAGCACGCTCCTCGTGGATTTCTGATAGCAGGGTGGTGATCTCGGCGATGGTCCGTTCCATGGTCAGCGCGAGGTCATCGGGGGCACTGTCGATCCACGCCTGCGCCGCTGTCCCGCCGGTGATCGTTCGTCGCCGCGCATCGAGCTTGTCAAGTGCGGTCAACGAGGAGTTGAGGTCGTCGATCGCCCATCCGAGATAGCGGCTGTCACCGGCCTCGGTCAGCAGTCGAAGTTGGACGTGGGCGTCTCGTACCGCGGTCAGGCCGTGCTTGGTGTGAACGAGCAGAGCAGCTAGCGCAACATGATCACTCATGCTGATCCCGTCGCCCGGTTCGGCAGGAAGTTTCGTGTTCGGGTCCGATTTGGGCTCAAGACGTGGGCGTCTCGATGACGATGCAATGAGTGGCATCAAGGCATCGAGGAACCCGGGAATGAACGCGCTGACCCCCGAAGAACAGAACCGACTGGTCGTGGAGACCGTGGACCTCATCGGTCACATCGTGAGCGAGCTGTCGGCACGCTATCCCAGGCACGTCGACCGATCAGAGCTGTGGAATGCCGGAGCCTTGGGCCTCGTCGAGGCGAGTCGGCGCTTCGATCCTGAATCCGGAGTTCCGTTCGCTCGTTATGCCGCCATTCGGATCAGGGGTGCGATCATCGATTCCACGCGGAGCCGGGACTGGGCCAGTCGGTCGGTGCGGCGCAGAGTACGTGAAGTGAGTCAGGCTACCCATGGGCTCGAGGAGGCTCACGGCAAGGCGCCCACGGCCGACGAGGTCGCCGAGTTTCTCGGCATCGAGCTGGAGGAGCTGACCCGCCGGCGGTCCCAGGCGCTCGCCGCCACTCTTCTTCATCTGGACCAGCCGGTCGAAGGCGAAGAGTCGACATTGGCCGAACGTCTCGAGGACCAGGGCGCAGAATCGACTCCGGAGGCGTTTCTCGAACAACGAGAGCTGAGGGGAACCCTTGCTTCTGCGGTGCGCAACCTGCCCGGTGTCCAGGCAGAAGTGATCAGCCGCTACTACGTCGACGGTCATCTGTTGCAGGCGATCGCCGACGACCTGGGCCTCACCGAGGCCAGAGTGTCGCAGATCCGCAGCGAGGCTCTCGCCTCCCTGCGCGCCTATTTCGCCACGCAGTACGACGAGGTCGAGTCCGGCGGGGATGACCTCCCCGGCAAGCGATCGCGGGCGGCCTACCTCGAGCGGATGGCACAGCACGTCGAATGGCGTACGCGCCTGGATGCGGCCACCTTCATGGACGCCGCTACCGAGGGCCTGGCTTCGTTGCTGGCAGCCAGCCGCGACGACTGAGTTCAGTCGATCATCGCCTGCAGGCGATCCGCCAGTGTCGAGGTGTCGAAGGGCTTCTCGATCACACCGACGACTCCCAGTCCGCCGAGGGAGGCCTCGTCGCTGACATCGACTCTGCCGGTGAGGAAGACGACCTTGACCTCGGCGGTTCGAGGGTCGCCTCGTAGGCGCTCCACGACATCGAGCCCGGTGAGTTTGGGCATGACGTAGTCGAGTAGGACGAGATCGGGCTGTCGGTCGGCCACGGTGTCGACGACCGCTTCGGGGCTGTCGACGGAGGTGACGTCGTGTCCCCCCCGCTTGCCGAGCACCACCTCGAGCAGGTAGCGGATCACCGGGTCGTCGTCACATATGACGAGTCGCATCATGGCCTCACGAATCGCTTGAGCCGGGCGGTGAGTTCGGCAGGGGAGAATGGCTTGACGATGTAGTCGCTTGCCCCGAGTTCGAACCCTCGGACCACTTCGCTCTCGCTTCCGGCTGCGGTGAGCATGATGATCGGGGTGTCGTCGTGTTGTCGTCTGGCTCGGAGACGCTCGAGGACTTCGAAACCGTTCATCCCCGGCATGCCGACGTCGAGGATGATGATCCCGTACCCGTCGGATTCGGCTGCTTCCAACGCAGCGTCGCCGTCCATTTCATGGACGACTTCGAATCCTTCACGTTCCAGGCGGTGGATGACGAGAGCGGCGGTCAGGGTGTCGTCTTCGGCGAGAAGCACACGACCGTTCCGTGGTGTGTCGGCGCCGTTGCCGACCTTGTCACCGCCCTGCTGGTTGGCGTCGAGGGCGAATCGGTGTGCCCGGTGGTATGCGTCGGACAGCCCGCGTCCGTCGTCGGTGACGATCCCGGCCGAAAGGGATACGACCGCACCGTCGACATGTGGATGTCGCATGGTGCGCAACCGCATGCGACACCGATCGATCAACCGTCTGAGTTCGTCGGGTTCGAGCGCGCTGACGACGGCGAGTTCACCGTCCGACCATCGCGCGACGTCGACGTCGGGACCGACCAGGTCGACGATGACCGAATGAACGGTGTCGGTGACCGAAGGATCCGGGCCGTCGGTGCGCCGGCCGCCCGGACCGTGGGTTTCGGGGAGGATGCCGGCCACCGAGATCGGCCCTTCCCGTTCGAAGAGTGCCCGATAGGAGGCGGCCAGCGCCGCCCTCCCGTTGTCGCTCGTCGAACCCTGCAACGTGATCGAGACTCGGGCCGCCACCTCGTCGCCGAGGAACGGCTTGCCGACGAACCCGTCGGCGCCGAGAGCCACGACTTCGTCGATCACTGCCCGGTCGGTGGTGCCGGAGATCACGATCACCGGTGTCGTGGCGGTTGCTTCGGCGTGGCGGATTTCGGTGAGCAGGGTGCGGCCGTCACCGTCAGGAAGGATCAGATCCAACAGAATCAGGTCGGGTTGGCTGCGGGCCAGGAACTGGCGGGCCGCGTCCAGCGAAGTCATCGACGCCACCCGTCGGCCAGGGGTGGTCAGCCGTGCCTCCAACAGCCGGGTGATCAGCGGGTCGTCGTCGACGACCAGGATCAGCCGCCGGGCCGCAGACGACGTGATCGACGACAACACCAAGCACAGGTGTTCGAGCGCGGCCGGGAAGTCTTCGGGGCGGGCTACTTCGAGGCGGGTCGCCACCTCGGTGACTTCGGGGAAGCCGTAACTCGATCCCGATCCTTTGAGGCTGTGAGCGATGTTGCGTACCTTGCCGATCGCGTCTGGGTCGTTGCTCGCCACCGGAGCGACCAGCGAACGCAGAGTGTGAAGCTGATCGACGACGGCGTCCCGAAAAAACTGTTGGAGTTCGTCCACGGTGATTGGATCGGTCGGCGCGAGGGTCGACTGAAGCCTGTTCGCTCTCAACCGGTGGTGCGGTCGATGCGAGCGACGAGATACCGCCCGAGTCCGTCCAGGACTTCTCTGGCCGGTACGTCGGGAAGTCGTGCGGCCGCTGCGTCGGCCACGCCGAGACGTCGGTGGGCCTCGGCCAGGGTGGCGTCGATGTGATCGCCGGCCCGGACCAGTTCGATCACCTCGTCCACGGTCTCGGGTCGGTAGGGGCGGGCTTCGTTGAGCAGCTTGCGGATCCGGTCGCCCTCCGGGCCGTCCAACGCGAGGAGAAGCGGCATCGTGAACTTGCCTTCGTGGATGTCCGACCCGGCCGGCTTCCCGATCTGGTCGGTGGTGGAAACCAGATCCAGCACGTCGTCGGCCAACTGGAAGACCATCCCCACTTCGTGCGCCCACGAGCTGATGGCTTCGATGGTGGTTTCGTCGGCGTCGGCGGCCATCGCTCCCAGTCGGGCTGACGTGCGGATGAGGCTGGCGGTCTTGCGGGAGATGACCGTCTCGTAGTCGGCCAGATGGTGATCGAGGTCGAAGTCGAGCTGCAACTCTCGAACCTGGCCTTCGACGAGTTCGGCGTAGGTTGCCGCAAGCAGTCGCACCGATTCCTTGGACAGGTGGATGGCGGCGGTCTCGGATGCCCGCGCCATCAGGAAGTCCCCGGCGAGGATGGCCACGGTGTTGGTCCAGTTGGCGTTGGCGGATGCGGCACCTCGCCTGGTGTCGGCCTCGTCGATCACGTCGTCGTGGTAGAGGCTGCCGACGTGGATGAGTTCGACGGCGACGCCCGCCTCGATCGGACGATGATCCTGGTTCGGTCCGAACTCGGCGGCGAGGATGGCGAGCAGCGGACGGTACCGCTTGCCGCCGGCAGCCAGCAGGTGCTGGGACACCTCGGTCAGGTAGGCGTTGTCGGAGGTCGTCGCCTCGAAAAGGCGTTCTTCCACCCGAGCCATGCGGTCCCACACTCGGGGAAGATCGACGAGGGCTCGGAGGTCGGTCACGGCGGGGATGGTACGCCGTTGGCCGGCTAGCCGGGAACCGGCCAACACCGAATCATTCGGAATCTCGCTCGATTTCGGCGTGTTGATGCCGACAGGGCTAGAGGACCGCCCCGGGTATACTTTCGCTTCAAGCCGGGGAACCCCCGAGGAGGCTTCCTTGTTCGAACGTTTCACAGACCGAGCCCGCCGAGTCGTCGTTTTGGCGCAGGAAGAGGCTCGTCTTCTCAACCACAACTACATCGGTACCGAGCACATCCTGCTCGGTCTTCTCAACGAGGGTGAGGGCATCGCCGCCAAGGCGCTCGAAGGCCTGGGTATCAGCCTGAGCGCAGTGCGCGAGCAGGTGGTTGAGATCATCGGCCAGGGCCAGCAGGCACCGACCGGCCACATCCCGTTCACGCCTCGGGCCAAGAAGGTGCTCGAGTTGAGCTTGCGGGAAGCCCTGCAGCTCGGACACAACTACATCGGTACCGAGCACATCCTGCTGGGTCTCATCCGTGAAGGTGAAGGGGTCGCCGCTCAGGTGTTGCAGAAGCTGGGAGCGGAGCTGCAGAAGGTGCGGCAGACCGTCATCCAACTGCTGTCGGGTTCCGGGTCGTCCGAGGAGCCGTCCTCGTCCGGCGGATCCTCGTCGTCTTCGATGCGGGGCGGATCCGGTGGTGGCGAGTCCTCGCAGGGTTCAACGGTTCTCGATCAGTTCGGTCGCAACCTGACCCAGGCCGCGCGGGAACGCAAGCTCGACCCGGTGATCGGTCGTGCCAAGGAGATCGAGCGGGTCATGCAGATCCTCTCTCGGCGCACCAAGAACAATCCGGTGCTGATCGGCGAGCCGGGTGTCGGCAAGACCGCCATCGTGGAAGGTCTCGCCCAGCAGATCGTTGCAGGAGAAGTGCCGGAGACGCTGACCAACAAGAAGCTGTACACCCTCGACCTGGGCGCGCTGGTCGCCGGATCGCGGTATCGAGGCGACTTCGAGGAGCGGCTCAAGAAGGTTCTGAAAGAGATCAAGCAGCGCGGCGACATCATCATCTTCATCGATGAGATCCACACCTTGGTCGGGGCCGGTGCCGCCGAGGGCGCGATCGATGCTGCATCCATCCTCAAGCCGATGCTGGCGCGAGGCGAATTGCAGACGATCGGCGCCACCACCCTGGAGGAGTACCGCAAGTACCTCGAGAAGGATTCCGCCCTGGAACGCCGCTTCCAGCCCGTTCAGGTCGAGGAGCCGTCGGTGGGCGAGACCGTGCAGATCCTGTTGGGTCTGAAGGATCGGTACGAGAGCCACCACAGCGTCCGCTTCACCGAGCAGGCGATCGTCACCGCCGCCAACCTGGCCGACCGTTATCTGTCTGATCGGTTCTTGCCGGACAAGGCGATCGACCTGATCGACGAGGCCGGGTCGCGGATGCGGATCAGTCGTTCGGCCACCAACCCCGAGTTCGAAGAACTCGACAAGAAGCTCACCCAGATCCGGTCTGAGAAGTCCGACGCCGTTCAAGCCCAGCAGTTCGAGCGGGCCGCGCAACTGAGGGACCAGGAACGGACGCTGGTGAGCGAGCGCACCGAGATCGAGCGCCGCCTGCAGGAGTCGGGCGAGGCCGCCGGTTGGGTCATCGACGAGGACGAGATCGCCCAGGTTCTCGCCCAGTGGACGGGTATCCCCGTCCAACGGATGACCGAGGAGGAGACGGCCCGTCTCGTCCACATGGAAGAGGAGCTGCACAAGCGGATCGTCGGCCAGCAGGACGCCATCGTGGCGGTGTCGAAGGCCATCCGCCGCACCCGGGCGGGTTTGAAGGATCCGAAGCGTCCGTCCGGTTCGTTCATCTTCCTCGGCCCGTCGGGTGTGGGGAAGACCGAGACGGCCAAGGCGCTCGCCGAGTTCCTGTTCGGCGAGGAGTCGGCGCTGATCCAGCTCGACATGTCCGAATACATGGAGAAGCACACGGTGAGCCGTCTGATCGGTTCGCCTCCCGGTTACGTCGGCTACGACGAGGGCGGTCAGCTGACCGAGGCTGTTCGGCGCAAGCCCTTCTGGGTGGTGCTGTTCGACGAGATCGAAAAGGCCCACCCGGACGTGTTCAACACGCTGCTGCAGATCCTCGAGGACGGGCGTCTCACCGACGCTCAGGGACGGACGGTCGACTTCAAGAACACCGTCATCATCATGACTTCCAACCTCGGGACCCGGGACATTCGCAAGACGTCGATCGGGTTCCACACCGAGGATGCCCGTGACACGTACGAGCGGATGCGGGCGAAGGTGCAGGAGGAGCTGAAGAAGCATTTCCGGCCGGAGTTCCTGAACCGGATCGACGACACCATCGTGTTCCACGAGTTGACGCTCGACGAGGTGAAGGAGATCGTGGACTTCATGCTGGTGCGGGTCAAACAGCAGTTGGCGGCTCAGGGGCTCGACCTGGTGCTGACCGACGACGCCAAAGGCTTCCTCGGCACGAAGGGCTACGACCCCGAGCTTGGTGCCCGCCCGCTGCGTCGTTCGATCCAACGGCTGTTGGAGGATCCGCTGTCCGAGAAGGTGTTGTTGGGCGAGTTCCGCGCCGGGTCGACGATCCTGGTGGGTCTCGATTCGGACGCCGAGGCGCTCACCTTCGAGGCCTTCGAGACCCCCGACTCCCCACCCCAGGTCGAAGTCCTCGAAAACGAGTAACCCAAAAGGGCCCCGCCAACCCAGGGTTCCACGGGCCCTCCAGGGGCCCGGCCAGCCCACGGTTCGCCCCGGTTTCTCGAGGTCCGACGAACCATGGGCTGTGGGGGCCCTCCAAGGGCCCCACCAACCCTGGGTTCGCGGGGCCCTACCGTTGGGGGGATGGGGAACGCGATCGAGCTGCAAGGGGTGCACAAGACCTACGGGCGAGTGGTGGCGCTCGACGAGGCGTCGATGGTGTTTCCGTCAGGCGTTCTCACCGGGTTCCTCGGGCCGAACGGGGCCGGCAAGACGACCACCTTTCGTGCCATCCTCGGCCTCACCCGCCCCGACCGAGGGCGGATCGAGGTTCTCGGTCAGTCCGTGGCAAGCGATCTGCCCCGACTGGTGAAACGGATCGGCGCGGTGGTCGAAGAACCCGGTCTGCACCGCACCCTCGACGCCGTGGACAACATGCGGGTGGCAGCGTTCACGCTCGGTGCCGGAGAACACAGAATCAGCCAGCTGTTGGATTTCGTCGGGCTGGCCGGCGACGAGCACCGTCCGGTGTCCGGGTTTTCGAAGGGCATGCGTCAGCGCTTGGCGCTCGCGGTGGCATTGTTGGGCGACCCCGAGATCCTCATCCTCGACGAGCCGCTCGACGGGCTCGACCCCGCCGGTCAGGTGACTCTCAAAGCAACCCTCCGTGCTCTCGTCGACGACGAAGACAAGACGGTGATCGTCTCGAGTCACGACCTGGCCGACGTGGAGTCGCTGGCCGATCACGTGGTCGTGCTGAACCGGGGCCGGACGGTCACCGAAGGGTCACTCCGCCAGCTGCTGGGAGACGGAGAGCGCCATCGGGTGGTGATCGCCGACCGGGACACGGCCGCCAGGGTCTTGGCGGATGCCGGTCTCGAGGCCACCGTCGAGGACAGCGCGTTGTTCGTCACCGGAGCAGCGGGCTCCACCGTGAGCCGGCTTCTGGCCGAAGCCGGCCTCTACCCCGAGGAGCTGACCTCGGCGCGCACCACCCTCGAGCGTCTATTCCTCGACATCACGGAGGCGCGATGATCGGTCTGATCCGTGCCGAGATCGTGAAGGTCTCCGGCCGCAAGCTGTGGTGGATCATGACCGCCATCCTGGTCGTGCTCCTGGCCGGCACCGCCGTGATCTTCACGGTGCTTCCCAATGTCTCTCCCGAAGAGTTCCAGGGGGTTCCCGCCGTCACCAAGCCCGACGCCTACCTGTTCGGTGCGTCGCAGGCGATCAGCCAGACCTGGTTCCCGCTCGTGTTCGCCGCAGTCCTTCTCGCGGGGGAAACCTCCACTTCGGTGTGGGCTTCTTCGCTGACCCGGGAGTCACGGAGATGGATGCATCTGGTGGCCAAGCTGGTTGTGATCACGGTGGCGTCGACGCTGGCGATGGCGCTCGGAATGGCAGCGTGGAGCCTTGTCGTAGCGTTCCTGGCTGAAGGCCAGGGTGGCCCATCCCTGGCCGATTCGCTGGCGGTGATCCCCAAGACCCTCCTCACGCAGGCCACGTGGGTCGGGCTGGGTCTGGGAGTGGTAGCGATTTTCCGCAACATGGGTCCGGCAATCGGAGCGGCCCTCGGGTTCTCGGTGCTCGATGGGATCCTGTCGATCTGGCAACCGTGGGGCGAGGTGTCACTGTCGGTGGCCTCCAGCCGGCTGTTCACCGATCTGGCATTGATCGGCGGCCCGTTCGCTCCTGGCGGCGGTATGGGTTTCGGGCAGGCTGTGGTCGTCATCGCCGGGTGGGCGGCCCTCGGGATGGTCATGGGTGTGATCGGCCTCGAGGTTCGTGACCCCTGATCTCAATAGGCCTCGGTGATACAGAGATGGTGTCGGCCCATCTCGGCTGCACGGGGTCCGATGACCGCTTCGGACCATAACCAGTAGTCCAGTTCGGGCGTGGTGACCGGGTTACCCAGAGTGTTCAACTGGACCCGGAGCTGTTCGGCGGCTCGGATCGTCGCCCAACGGATCGCCATCTCCGGCTCGGATTCGGGTTCGAGCAGCCTGCCGGTGTCCACCGCTTCGGCGAGGTCGGCGTCGTATACCAGGATGCCTTCGTGCCGGAGGTGACGGGGGAGCATGTAGTCCGGGAACACCGGGAACCGTTCGGTCCCGACGACCGGGAGTCGAGCGGCGAGCATCGTCACTGCCAGATTCGCCAGCTTGTCGAACGCCAGCACCCCTGCCGAACTTCGCGGTCGATCGACATAGCCGGGAACGCCGGTCACGAGCAGATCGCGGAGGGCGGTCGCGTCGCCACCCACCGATTCGATCATCCCCACGACCGACCCGCCATGGACGTCGAGCAGCGCACCGGCGACCTGGGCGAGACGTTCGAGTCGTCGAGGAACGTCCTGGAGGACTCCCACCCCGGCGAAGAACGAGGCGTCCAGCCCACCGCCGGCCACATAGCCGAGATCGAGGCTGCGCGGATGGCGGGCGAAGCACGTCCACACCCCTGAGGCGTCTTCGACGATCCGACCGCCGACCTCCACCCCCCACATGCGTTCTCCCGGCAAGGGCCACAGCCGCCAGATGATCGCCACCCCGAGCAGAACGAATCGCCCCCACTCCTCGCCATCCACGTCAGGCGTCCCTTCGTAGTCGTAGCTGGCCGGCACGAATCGGTGTGGGGCGAGCCTCTCGGCGAGGCGGACGACCGCCGCCTCGTCGATTCGGACCCCCCAGCGAGGCGGCGGAGGAATTTCGCGAAGTGGGACGTCGTGGTCGATCAACGGTTCTGGACCTCTATCTGTCGCTATTGTGATCTTCTCCGCGTGCACCCGCACTGCTCGCGGCCCCACGAACAGAAAGAACCCAGGAGGAATTGTGAATTCCAAGCGTTTCCTGGCGCTGCTCGCAGTGTTCTCGCTCATCGTCGCCGCCTGTGGCGGAGACGAAGGTGGCGAGGGTGATGGCGACGGCGTCAACGTTGGTCTCGTCTACGACATCGGTGGACGTGGCGACCAGTCCTTCAACGACTCCGCCGCGGCCGGTCTCGACCGCGCCGTGTCAGAACTCGGCATCGTCGCCTCGGAGGCGTCGGCCAACGACGACGGGTCGAACCGTGAGGAGCTGCTGAACCTGCAGGCCGAGACCAACGATCTCGTCTTCGGTGTCGGCTTCCTCTTCGCCACTCCGATGACCAACGCCGCTACCGCCAACCCCGATGTGAACTTCGCCATCGTCGACGACGCCTCGGTGGATCTGCCGAACGTCGCCGGGCTGGTTTTCGCGGAGGAGCAGGGCTCCTTCCTGGTCGGTGCCGCCGCCGCCCTCAAGTCCCAAACCGGGACGATCGGCTTCATCGGTGGCGTCAACATCGAACTCATCCAGAAGTTCGAGGCCGGTTTCATCGCCGGGGCCAAAGCGGTCAACCCCGACATCGAGATCATCAGCCAGTACGTGACCGAGCCGCCGAACTTCGACGGATTCAACGATCCGGCCTCCGGACGTGTCATCGCCCAGTCGATGTTCGAATCCGGCGCCGACATCGTGTACCACGCGGCTGGCGGCACGGGTGCGGGTCTGTTCCAGGCGGCCAAGGAGTACTCCGAGGCCAACGGCACCAAGGTGTGGGCGATCGGTGTCGACTCCGACCAGTACCTGACGGCAGGCGAGGACGTGCGGGATTACATCCTCACCTCGATGCTGAAGCGGGTCGACGTGGCCGTGTACAACACGATCGAAGCCCAGGTCAACGGTGAGTTCACCGCCGGACCGGTCACCTTCGACCTGTCGGTCGACGGCGTCGGCTATTCCACCTCCGGTGGGTTCATCGACGACATCACCGACCAGCTCGAGGAGTTCAAGCAGCAGATCATCGACGGCGAGATCGTCGTTCCGACCACTCCCTGACGGCGGCTGACCAGCAGCGGGCAACTCGCCCGCTACAGTCCCGAAGGCCCCGGATATCCGGGGCCTTCGGTCATCCAGGGGTGACCGGACGACAGACGAGGGACACCACGGCGGAAGGCGCAGTGAACAACGAACTCGCAGTACGGCTCGAAGGCATCACCAAGCGCTTTCCGGGTGTGATCGCCAACCAGGATGTGACGCTCGAAGTCGCCCACGGCGAAATCCACGCGCTGTGCGGCGAGAACGGGGCGGGCAAGTCCACGCTCATGAAGATCCTCTACGGCATGCAGAAGGCCGACGAGGGCCGCATGTTCATCAACGGGGCCGAAGTCGACTTCCACTCGCCGACCGACGCGATCGAGGCGGGGATCGGCATGGTCCTTCAGCATTTCATGCTCGCCGACAACTTCACCGTGTTGGAGAACGTCATCCTCGGCTCGGAGCCCATTCACGCCGGTGGACGCATCGATTTCGACGAGGCCCGCAGCCACATCCTCGAAGTCGGTCGGGACTACGGCTTGGCGGTGGATCCCGACGAGCTGGTCGAAACGCTCGAAGTGGGGGAACGCCAGCGAGTCGAGATCATCAAGGTGCTGTTCCGTGGCGCCAAGATCCTCATCCTGGACGAGCCGACTGCAGTTCTCGTGCCCCAGGAGGTCGAAGAGCTCTTCCGCAACATGCGAGAACTCAAAGAGAGCGGGCACACGATCATCTTCATCGATCACAAGCTCGACGAGGTGCTGGAGATCGCCGATCGGATCACCGTGCTGCGACGAGGCAAGACCGTGGCGACGGTCAAGCCCGAGGACGTGACGTCGAACGATCTCGCCGAGCTGATGGTCGGCAGCGAGCTACCCAGCCCCGAGACGAGAGACTCCACGGTTACCGACCGGGTGGTGCTGGATGTGAAGGGCCTGGACGTTGCGGGCAGCGAGACCGACGTGGCACTCAACGGGCTCGACCTCACGGTGCATGCCGGCGAGATCGTCGGGGTCGCCGGAGTGGAGGGGAACGGTCAGTTGGAGCTGGTCGAGGCGATCCTCGGCATGCGCCCGGTGGATGGTGGGACCATCGTCCTGAACGGTGCCGACATCACCGCCTGGCCGGTGCGCCGCATTCGTGAGGCAGGTGTCGGTTACATCCCCGAAGACCGTCACCGACGCGGCCTGCTCCTCGATGCTCCGCTGTGGGAGAACAACATGCTCGGCCGCCAGACCCAGGAGCCGTTCGTCCGTAACCGGTGGCTGATCGATCCTCCGGCGGCGAAGGCCCACGCGGAGAAGGTGGTGGAACGGTTCGATGTCCGCACCCCCGGGGTCGACGTTCCCGCATTGGCACTGTCCGGAGGAAACCAGCAGAAGTTGATCGTCGGACGGGAGTTGTCTTCCGACATCACCCTGCTCATCGCCTCGCACCCGACTCGAGGCATCGACGTCGGCGCACAGGCCGCAGTGTGGGAGGAGTTGCGGAATGCCCGTGCCGCCGGAGTCGGCATCGTGTTGATCTCCGCCGACCTCGACGAGCTGATCGGATTGTCGGACACATTGCGGGTGATGCTCCGGGGACGCGTTGTGGCTCAGTTGGACCCGTCGGAGGTGACGCCCCGTGACCTCGGCAGCTATATGACCGGTGCGGCGGTGGCGTCGTGAGTCGAGACAGGATGCTGGCCGTCGTGCCACCGGTGGCGGCGGTCTTCTTTTCGCTCGTCGTCTCGGCAATCGTGCTCGCTGTATCAGGAGCGAACCCGTTCGAGGCGGTCGGGAACCTCATCGAATACGGAAGCCGCGCCAACACGCTGGTCGAAACGATCAACTGGGCGACCCCGCTCTACCTCTCGGCGATCGCGGTTGCTATCGGCTTCCGTATGAACCTCTTCAACATCGGCGTCGAAGGCCAATACGTGCTCGCTGCTTTCATGGCCGCCCAGGTTGGTGCCATCGTGAACCTGCCTCCGGTCCTGCACGTCGGCCTGATCATGGTCACGGCGATGGCGGTGGGGGCGTTTTGGGCCGGGCTGTCCGGGTTCATGAAGGTCACCCGCAACGTCCACGAGGTCATCTCGACGATCATGCTGAACGCCATCGCCGTCAGCGGCATCGTCTCGTACCTGCTTGGTGTGTGGGATGTCGAGGACGCCGGACTGGACACCGCACTCGGAACCATCCCCCAATCGGGATGGTTTCCTTCACTCTCACCGCTCCTGCGGACCCTCGGTGTCGAAACTCGCAGCGAGCTGTGGGGTTTCGTGCTCGTCGCTGTGGTTGTCGGATTGCTCTATCACTTCATGATCAACCGCACCCGGCTCGGTTTCGACCTCCGGGCCAGTGGATCGAACCCGTCGGCGGCGGAAGCCAGTGGTGTCGATCCCAAGCGGACGATCGTCATCGCCATGGTCCTGTCCGGGATCGCCGCCGGACTGGTCGGTCTGCCGCAACTGCTGGGTGACACCCATGCCTACAGCTTGCGGTTCACCCAGGGCCTCGGGTTCGCCGGGATCGCCGTGGCGCTCCTCGGCCGTAACCATGCGGGCGGTATCGCCATCGCCGCTCTTCTGTTCGGCTGGCTGTCTCGTGCCTCGGGTGTGCTGGAGGTGCGGGGCGATGCCCCGCGGGAGATCGTCGCCATCATCCAGGGTGTGATCATCCTCTCGGTGGTGGTGGCGTATTCGGTGGCGGAGCGCTACCGCCGGGTCGAAGCCGCCAAGACCGCCGCTGCCTTGGTAGGGGAGGAGCGATGAGCCAGCATCCGATGTCCGGTCAGTCTGAACAGCTTCCGCCGATCACCCGAAGCTGGGTCCGCACCGTCGGCGGTGTCCGGGTCGACTGGCTGCTGCTGTCGGTGGTGGGTGTCGTCCTGTTGGCCTTGACCGAGCGGTGGGCGCGCATCCCCACGTCCGACCTCACCTCGTCGGGAACCTGGAGCATCGCTCTCGGTTGGTCGATCCCCATCCTCATGGCGGGTCTGGGGGGCATGTTCTCCGAGCGTTCCGGTGTGGTGAACATCGGTTTGGAGGGCATGCTGGTGCTCGGAACCTGGTTCGGGGCCTGGGGCACTCTGGTCACCGGCAACGTCTGGCTGGGCATGCTGATCGGTGCGCTGGCCGGGGCGCTTGGGGCACTGCTGATGGCGGTTGCCACCGTCACCTTCGGCGTCGATCACATCATCGCCGGCACCGCCTTGTTGGTGATGTCGCCGGGTATCGGCCGCTATCTCTCCGGCCTGATCTTCCCCGACTACGGAGGCTCGATCACCCAGTCGCCGACCCTGGTCGGATCCTCCACCTTCAACTGGCCGTTCCTCGCCGGAGGCCGGATCTTCGGTTGGAAGTCGCCGGACTTCTTCGGGATGATGGAACGAAGCGACCTGTTTTTCATCGCCGAGCTCGGCGGAATCCTCCGCGGGTTTGTCTTCCAGATGTCGTGGCTCACCCTGGTCGGGATCGCCATCATCCCTCTCTCCTGGTACCTGCTGTGGCGCACCCGGTGGGGCCTACGCCTGCGAAGCTGTGGTGAGGATCCGGACGCGGCCGACTCGCTGGGCGTCAACGTCTACCTGTACAAGTACTACGGGGTTGTCACGTCTGGACTGCTTTCCGGGTTCGGCGGGGCATTCCTCGCTGTGCAGTTGTCCGGCCTGTACAAGGAGGGCCAGACCAACGGGAAGGGGTTCATCGGTCTGGCGACGATGATCTTCGGCAACTGGCGTCCCGGTGGCACCGCTTCTGGTTCCTTGCTGTTCGGTTTCGCCGAGACCCTGCGTCTGCGGGATCAGAACGCTCCCCATGCCCTGTTGTTGTTCGTTGCCATCGTGATGGGCCTGTTCGCCTTGCGGGCGCTGTATCGGCGTCGGTGGCGGAGTGGGATCGGTGTGGCGCTTGGTTCGGTCGCCGTCGCTGCCTTCTACCTGAACGTGGACACGGTGCCGAACCAGTTGCCCCAGATCACGCCGTTCATCGCCGTGCTGGTGGTCCTCCTCTTCGCCACCCGCCGCCTCCGCATGCCCGCCGCCGACGGCCAAATCTGGATCAAGAGCTAGGCCTGCTCCGGCCTGTTTCCGGCCGGAGCAGGCCTAGTTTCTCCCCCCAGGAGCGCCTGCGACGTTGGGGGGAGTGGCCGAGCCTGCGAGGCCGCGGGGGGCCGTCGGCGAAGCTGGTGGACCT
>JBKHXZ010000197.1:0-17714 GCA_046565785.1 Acidimicrobiia bacterium | reverse complement strand
GCGGGGCGATCCGATGGCGAGGGCTCCGTCCGAAGAAGAGAGGCGCGCCAACCGCGACGACTCCGACCGTCATGGTGACTGCCAGCGCTGCGGTGGCGGCGGAATCCCCCAGCTGTCGGAGATTGAGGATCACGGTCGCCAACGTCTCACTTCCCGGACCGAACAAGAGCACCGACATGGTCAGCTCGTGGACGGCAAAGAGGAACACGAGCACCCAGGCTCCGGTCAGCGCCGGTCGGAGCATCGGCGCGACGATCCGGAGCAGGACTTCTCGTTCGCCGGCTCCCGACGCCCGGGCCGCCAGCCGTGCGGACAGAGGGATCCGATCGACCGCACCAGCGACGGGCCGATGGGCGAGCACCCAGAACTTGCCGACGTGGACGACGAGCACGAGTGCGACGGTGTCACGGAGGCCGGGGGAATAGGCGAGGAGGGCGGCAACCGCCAGCGCCGAGCCGGGAACGGCGAACGAGGCCAGCGGGACCGTCTCTACGAAACGACCGGCACGCGTGGTGCGAACACTCACCAAGACTGCACCCAGAACCACGCACGAACTGGCAGCGGCGATGGCCAGCACGACGCTGTTGAGCGCAGCGTCTACGGCGAGCGATGTCCACGCGGTGCGGAAGTGGTCGAGTGTCCAGTTGGCGGGCATGGGGCCCAATCCGGGAGCCCGCACGATCGCTCGGAGCACGAGAGCTGCGAGGGGAACAAGCACCGCGGCGGTCCAGTACAGCCACAGGAGGATTGCCCACGATCTGGCGTGTCGGCGTTGCACTCTGCGCGGCGTGAGTCCGCCGGCGAGCGTCGGAGTGGCGACGGTGGGGCGCTCCACTCGGGCCGCCAAAATGGCTGCGAGAACCATCAGCACCATCGACAGACCCACCGCTCGGTTGAACGCCGCAGCCTCTGCCGAGAACGCCAGTTCCCGGTGGATCAACGTGGTGATGGTGTCGAAACCGGCCGGGATGCCGAGTACTGCGGGCACTCCGTAGGCGTTCGCCGCCAGAATCATCACGACCGCCGCCGATCCCACCAGGGCACGCCTGGTCAGAGGAAGCGTTACCCGGCGAATTGCGGTCCAGGCCGAGGCACCCGATGCTCGGGCGGCTTCGACCAGGTCGGACTCGTGGTGCGCCGCCAGTGATCCCGAGACGATCAGGAACACGACCGGGGCGGCGTTGACGGCGATCGAGAGTGTGACCCCGATCCCCCCGAAGAGGTTCGTCCAGTAGATGCCCAAGAGGTCGTCGGTCAAGCCTCCGACGGCGTAGGCATCGACCCAACTCAAGGCGAAAACGAAGGGTGGAATCAGGATGGGCGAGATCATGGCTGCCGCTGCCGCCCGGCTACCCGTGCGCTGGACGAAGAGTGCGCCGGCGGTTCCGACGCACAACGAGAGCACTGCCACCGCTGCCGCCACCACCGTGGTGTTGAACAACGCCTTCATCGCGGTGGGGTGAACGAGCGCCACGCCGATGTCGGCGAAGTTGGTCGCAACTTCGACACCGAGACGGACCACCGGGTAGCCGACCACTACGGACAGTGCGACCGAGAGAGCTAGCCAACGGACGGCGCCCCACGGCCGTCGATCGCTCATCCGCCGAACAGATCGCGGTATGTGGCGAGAAGGGTCGACTGTCGACTGGCGGCATCCGTCCACGCGATCGTGACCTGGTCGCCTGCCGGCTCCGGACCCCCCAGACCCGGAATCACCGGCTGCCAACCGGACTCACCGATTCTGCGTTGCCCTTCGTCGGAAAGCACGTACTCGACGAAGGCTCGGGCCGCGTCGTTGCTCGACGATGCCACTGCTCCGATGGGACTGTGGAAGGCGATTGCGCCGGGCTCCGGCCAGATCAGGTGGATCGGTGATCCGTTCCCGACCGCCGCCCTGGCGGCGAAGTCGAGGGTGATGCCGGCGGTGAACCGGCCCTCCGCCACGCCGGTGACGACCTCTCCGGGTGATTGAACCTGGATGGCTCCTGCGTCATGCAGCGCCTCGAAGTAGCCGAACCCTTCGGTCTGACTGAAGTAGGCGAGGGCGGCGAAGGCAGACCCGGCAAAACCAGGATCGGGGAGCGCAACCGGGCCGGGAATGTTGGGAAGGTCGTCCCAGGACGTCGGCATCGGATTCACCTCGTTGCCCGCCACGATCACGAGGTTGAGAATGCGGGTACCCCACGTCGAGGGTGTGCGAAAGTCAGGCGAAATCCGGTCGGCCCCGTCCGGCTCCCACGTGGCGAGAAGACCGTCTGCCTCGTACTGGTGCATCGAGAGCGGGTCGGTCAACCAGAGGACATCGGCGGTGAGCCCGTCGGTTCTGAGTTCCGACGCGATGCGAGCGTTCAATTCCCCTGTGGGCAATCGCAGGACCTCCACCTGGTGGCCGGTGGCCTCGGTGAATCCCGCCACCACGGCGTCCACCGTCTCCTGGGTCACCGTCGTGTACAGACGGAGGGGTTCGTCTGTCGACTGAGTGCAGGCTGCCAAAGCGGCCGCAACGACCACCGTGGCAAGGGAACCGGCGCCAAGACGGTTCATCCGAGCACGACCGCCGGGCCGGGGCGAGACACTCGATTGTTCACGATGTCGAGTTGGCGGTTCGAATACTCCTTCAGGTTGGACAGCTGGCGTCTGTCGAGGCGGTCGCACACCCAGTCCCAGTGAAGGGCCACCCACTCTCCTTCGGTCAGGTCACCGACCAGTCGCATCCCGTCGAGGGACTGTCTGACCGTCTCGGTGACGGGCTCACCCAGAAACAGGCGGCGACCGTCCCATTGCAGAGGCTGGACTTGCACGACGACGTACTCACCCTGTGTTGCGACCACCTTCGCCCATCGGATGCGACACCGATCGAGGATGTCGAGGGGCTGGTCGGCGCTCGTGCTCAACAGGCTGACCCAGGGGTACACCCCGAAGACGTGGAAACTGTGATGTGCCGCTGCGCCGGCGGGGATGGCCTCGGCGAGGTGGCCCCAGCCTCGGCCGGCGCGTGGTTTGACTCGATCTTCCAACGCCCGTCCGAACGCGGTCATGTCGACCTGGTCGAGGAGCTCGTTGCCGATCCAGTACGCCTCCACGACACGGACATCGAAAGGATCGGGCACGCCTGCCGCCGCGGCGAGTACCGAGAGGTACGGAGGTGGCCCGTGGAATTGGCGCTCGAGTTGCAGCAGGCCGCCGTCGACCACCCCGGCGGCGGTGTACTCGAGCAGCTCGCGGTGTTCGGGCGGACCGCAGGAACCGCGCTCGTTGGGTGGGTAGGCGAAACGGGCGAAGAGGAGGGCGCCTTCGACACTCATGGGCGGGTGGGAAACTCACCACGCTCGAGGGCGCGTTGGAAGGCCATAGATTCGAGCGCGTGGTCCTCGTCGGTCTTTTCGAGGATGAAGCCCATGTGTACATGGACCCAATCTCCCACCTCGACCTCCTCGCCCTGGGCGTGGAGGATGGCGGCGGACACGTCTTTCTCGCCGGTCTCGAACGACACGGTCACGATCTGTTCGGAACCGCCGGGAATCGCCGTCACTTGACCGGTCGTACCGAGGCACATGGTGTCCGCCCACACGTAGATGACGACCCCACGTTACCGATCCGGATCTCCGGTCTGCAGTTCTCCCGGCCTCCTCGCTCCGGCCGGGGTAGGATCCATCTATGTGACGGATGCACTGACCGTCTTGGCGGTGGTGTGACCGCGACCGAGTCCGGAGGTGCGGCGACATGGTCTGGTGGTGGATTGGGAATGCCGTGTTGGCATTCGTCGTGATTCCCGTCGTGCTGATCGTGGCCGAGTCCGTCATTCGCCCGGTGGTGGAGATCAAGCGCTACGCCGCGGACATTCTCGAGAACGGCCTCAAGATCACGTCGAATCTCGATCCCGTGCCTGCGTTGGCGGACACCCGGCGCATGGTGGGGGACACCCTGAGCGGCATCGCCCGGTACGGGGCGGCCCTCGACGAGTTGCTGTGAGAGGGGAGAGGACATGTCGGCTGTAGCCATCGTCACACTCGTCCTGGTCGGAGTACTGATCGCGGCACTCGCGCTCTATCTCATTCGGGTGGCGTTGATGCTGCGGACCGTCATCGACACCCTGGGCAAGATCACCTTCGGCGTGCGGGCGATCGCCCACCGCACCGAGCCGATCGCAGAATTGGTCACCGGGATCCACGAAGATGTGGCGGCGATGGACCGGGCGCTGGCAGCGCTGTTGGCCAAGAAGGGCGCCGGAGCGCAGGAGGAGGCATCGTGAGCCTCGAGTTCCGATGTGCCGACGTAGGAGTGGTGTGCCGCGGAAAGATCACAGCTGACACGGCCGAAGATCTGATCCAGAAAGTCGCCGCTCACGCTGCGGACGCCCACGACGTACCGGAGCTCTCCCAGACCCTGGTGGACTACGCCGTGAGCACCGTCCGGGTCCAAGAAGACTGAGCCGGCTCAGCGGTCGGCGCGGTGCGGATCGTTTGCCTCCGCCACCACCTGATAGCGGTCGATGAACCGATCGAGGGTGCGGATCGTCTCTCGATGCGCACCCGCCCAGGCGTGGAGCCAATCCATTCCCTCCTCGGTGAGGGTATAGGTCCGGCGGGCGGGGCCGGCGTCCGAGGTTTCCCAGCGCGATTCCAACAGCCCCTCCTGTTCCATCGAGCGCAGAATCCGATAGAGCCCGCCTGCATCGGCGCCGACGACACCCAGGCTCGAAAGCCTGTCGAGAAGGTCGTACCCGTGCGACTCCGACTCGGCGGTCAGCAGCAGGACACACGAACGGACGAAGTTGCGGGGGAGTCCGCCGCCGATGTCTTCGGCGGTACGCGGCGTAGCCATCAGTGATGGGCCGTTTCTCGTTCGGCAGCGCAGGTGCGCGCCTCCTCGACCGACGTGTGGCACCAGCAGTCAGGGCCGCATTCGCCGTGCGACGGCTTGGTGAGCTCGGCGAACTCGTCGGCGAAGATCCGCTTGCCGAACTCCTCTCCGGCTTCGGTCAGAGCGAATCGATCCCCTGAGCGCGCCAGATACCCCTCCTCGGTGAGACGGTCGACGTATCCGATGCCCTCAGACGCGTCGAGTCCGAGAAACCGTTCCAGGGTGGGGAGGTCGATGTCGTCTCCGAATCCCTCACCCCTGATCCAGAACATCACCTGGAGGATCTCTTCCTTCCAGTACAGGGCACGGAGTGCGTCGGACTTCGGTTGATACGGCTCACTCATGAGAGCATCTCCTCGGCCAGGGCCTGAATTGCGGCGACGCCTGGCCCGTCCGAAGCGTAGTCGTAAGGGGCGACACCGAGCCGTTCGGCCTCGGCGAAGAGTGGGTCGAATGGGATCGCCCCGAGGACTCGCATCCCGTGCTGGTGACTGAATTCAACGACGACGTTCGTCTCGTCGTCGCGGACCTTGTTCGCCACGATGCTCACCTGGGGGATACCGAGGTCGATTGCCAGCCGGTGGTACCGACGGGCGGTCTCCATCGACTTGAAGTACGGCTCGGCGACCAAGAGCATGTGTTCGACATGGCGGCTGGTCGATCGGGTCATGTGTTCGGGGGAGGCCTCGAGGTCGAGCACCACCGTCCCGAACTCGGCTGGGATCGCTTGGAGGAGGCCACGCACGGTGGCGTTCGCTCCGCACAGTCAACCGCCGCCTGCCTTCTCCGCCTTGCCCATCGTGAGCAGCTTGATGCCGGCCGGTGCGGTCATGCCGTATGTCGCGAGCACGTCGTTCAACGGGCGTGTCAACACCGCAACCTGTGCTCCATCGACGGTTTGGTGGTCGAGGATCTCGTGAGGGAGTGCGACCCCGGCATCGAAGGCGGCTTTCTCGATGCCCAAAGTCGGTCCGAGATTCGGATTGGGATCCACGTCGATGGCGATCAGTGGCTCGCCTCTCTCGGCGAGTGCTCGAGCGAGGGTGCCCGAGATGGTCGTCTTTCCGGACCCACCCTTGCCCGCCACGCCGATCTTCATCCCAGAAACGCTAGCCGACCATTCATGTCCGAGGCGCCCTCAACCGCCAGGTCGAGGTATTAGCCGTTCCACTCGCCACACTCCGTCCTCGGAAACGAGATCGATCGAACCGACCGGAAGCGGCTCCAACGGCGGGCCGACCGGAACGTCGAATCGTTCGAGGCAGACCACCCGAACCCGGTGGTCGTCGAGCGGGGACGGCGGGGCGACTTCGACTAGGAAAATGCGGACGAGTTCGAGATCCTTGCGGAGCCCGGCGAGGACATCTTCGATGAACTGGCGGTGGAAGTGTTCGGTGGCCGTGCCGTCGAGGATCGAGGCGCCCGCCTCCGGACTGAGACCTCGGCGCACTCCTCGTTCGACCACGAAACGCCGTGCACTGGTCGAAAAGCACTCCCAGACGGTCTGTGCATCTCCGTCCTCGATCGCAGCCAGGAATGCCGCGGCGGTGTCCGTTGCCGGAGCCCCGGGCCTCACGAGCTATCCGGTCGCTCGTACCCGAGGCTTCCCAGGGCGTCCCGGATCGCAACACGCTGGAGCACCTCCAACTCACCCAGGGCGGCTTCGAGTGCCCGGATCGCCACCACCCGTTGCGGAGGGTCGAGAGCCTCGTGTGCCCGAAGCCGGCTGGCGAGAGCCTCTATGACCAGGTCGCGGGGATGTTCCATCAGCACGTTCATCCAGCCGCGGGTGACGGCGGATTGAGATGTCGAGTCGAGGCGCGTGATGCCGGCGTCGAGCGCGGCCAGCATCCCCACCCGGACCTGGCGGGGAAGCTCGAAGACGAGGGACAGGCGGGTCCGAAGCAGTTCGGTCCGTTCCGGACCACCGACTGCGGCCGTCAGGTGGGCGAAGTGCCAGCTTGGCCCGAGACGCTTCCCGACCATCACATCGAGTGTGCGCTCGACACGTTCCAGGTTCTGTTTGGCCTGTCCCCACGGCTCGGGGTGGAGACGGGGATCGAAGATGGTCACGGCTTCCTCGAGGGCGACGAGCGCCCGGCGCAACATGGTGATGTCGCCCGAGGACAACTCCTCGTAGGCGACACCCAGATTGTTGCGGGCCTTGGCGTATTGGAACGGGTGACTACGGCGGGTGAACACGCCGAGCGCCGCGGTCTCCGAACGAATCGCATCGTGCAAATACCGGACACGATCACCGGGCAGGTCCATGAGCGCCACCGCCCGAGCGTGGTGAAGAGCCGCCCACACGTATCCGTCGGTGGTCGGGCCCACCCCTTCCAGTCCCTGGTCGTAGGCCTCGAGTGCTTCGCGGATCGCGCTCGGCGAGCCTTCGGCGGCGAGTGCTAGCCCGAGGTTGTGCAGGGTGGCCGCACGCTGACGGGGTCGATCGGCAAAGGCGGACAGAGCCTGCCGGTAGGCGGCAATCGCCTCGCGTCGCTCACCGAGGTCGGTCAACGCCAGGCCCAACCCGTTGGCGGCTGCCCCTGCCTCCGCCGATTCGACAGTGACGAGCCGCAACGCCTCAGTGAACCGATCCCTCGCCTGTGCGGGGCGGCCCAACTCTCGTTCGGCCGCCCCGAGGGCTGTCAGGACCCGCGCCCGTTCCCGCGGGTGAGCCGACGGGGTGAAGATCCGCAGCGCCTCGGCGTACTGTTCGATGGCAGCGCGAAGTTGCGATGTGCGCTCTCCTTCGGGATCTTCGGCGAGGGCCAGTCCGAGGTTGAACCGAAGGGTGGCGTGCTCGGCGGGGTGTGTGGTCGAGGGATAACGGGCAAGGCGTTGTTGGAGGTCGTCGATCAGCTCGGTCATGTCACTCCCGTTCGCCAACGATCCACGATCTCGAGGACGAGTCCCGCGGCAACCTCAGCCGCCTGTTCGACCGCCGGGGACAACTCGCGGCGCAGGCTCTCCGCGTCGAGCGGCTGCACCCCGACCACGGTGAACGCCGGCGGGAGCACACCGAGTGCCCGGGCCAGGGCGAGGGCTCGCCGCGGATCGGTGTAGTGCATGTCGGCGAGGTAGTCATAGCGTTCGACATGCGGGAGCTCGCCGACATCGAGTACCTCAGGCTGCAACTCCATCACGGTTCCTGGCGGTCGTCCCTGATCGGCGCAGTCGACGACGACCAGCCCTGCGAAGCTCTCCTCCATCAGCGTTTGAACGAGATGGATTCCACCTATCCCGTAGTCGCGCACCACCGTGCCTTCGGGGAGCGTGCGGCCGTCGAGCATCGTTGCGACTCTCGGTCCAATACCGTCATCGGCTCGCAGGAGGTTCCCGACGCACGCCACCAGTACTCGATGGCTCATGTGTCGACCTCGGTCGTCTCGGCGACCCGCAGGGCGTATCCCTTGATCGTCCACCAGGCGATGTATTCCTCGAGCTGTCGCCACGTTTCGGTCGACACCGCGTCCCGCCAGTCGGCCAGTCGCCGGTCTATCTCCCCGGCGATGAGGTCGTCGAGGTCCGCCACGATGTCTTCTTCGGGAATCAGGTGCAGACGCGCCGCACCCGAAGTTCGAATGCGACCGGCGATCTCGGTGGCTCGTTGTTCGAGTTCCTGTGGGTCGCCGATCACGAGCGAGGGGGTGTGATCGAGGATCTCTGATTCCTCGACACGGCGGAGGCAGTAGCCGTTGGTGAGGGCGTATCCCGCCCACAGGCCGATCTCCGGTTCGGGTTGGGATCGTCGCTCTCGAGCTACCACCTCGTTCGCGTAGCGGTGGGCCTCGGGGGACAGGGGATGTGCTTGGGCGAGGGCCCTCGCCCGGAATGTGCGGCTCTCTCCGGTCATCGTCGGATGGTGACCGGGCGCCACCCTTCGTTCCGGTCGTCGACGACATCGATGCGCACCAGCCCGGGCCAGCGGTCACGGATCGCACGCTCCAGGCTCTGGGTGAGGGTGACGATCGCCGAGGGACACCCGTCGCAGGCGCCCAGCATGCGGACACGTACCACTCCACCCTCGATCGAATCGAACTCCATCTCCCCGCCATGCGATCGTACGTATGGTCGGATCTCGTCCATTGCGTCATGGACACGCTGGGTCACGTCGTCGGCGTCGAGTAGTCCATAGATCGAAAAGAGGTGAGCCACGACGGGGTCGTCCACGGCCCGTTCGAGCAGGTGAGCGCCTGCCAGTCCGATCGCCAGTCGCTCGAGGCCCTCTCGGTGGAGGACGTCGATCCAGTCGAGTAGCTCGAACACCTGCCGCACTACTTCCGGATCGTGATGTTGTTCGAGACGCTCGACGAGGACTTGGATCCGTTGGACCGCCTGCTCCATCGTCACTGCTTCGTCGTCGACGTCGCCCACGTCACGTCTCCTGTCGGATCAGTTCGAGGATACGGGGCACCACCGCATCGACCGGCTCGGAGTATCCCGTACCGAACGACTCGTCACCGGCTTCCACCTCGATGACCACGGTGGTTGCCGGCAAAGTCCCGAAGTGACGGTTCACCACGAGGGTGTGGTCGAGGTCGATGACGCCTCCGACACTCTCGCCGAGTCGAATCGCCACATCCTCGGGATCGGGGGGAGCGACGGTGTCGACCGTGTATCGGACGATGTCGCCGGGACGACGGCCTCGGCTGGTGGCCGCCACCAGCACCAGCTTCTGCGGTCGACGGGCTTGCAGGGTGTGCATGACGCGGTGGGCGGAATACGAGAGGTCCTCGACTGCCACATCCTCCCCCAACTCCGAAGCGTCGAGCGCGTCGACCAAGAGCCGACCCAGATCGAGGTCCCGTCTCCACGGAAGGCCGATGCCACCGATGAGAACGCGGACCTCTCGATCCGTCATCGGGTCAGTCGAGCGTGCAGGAGCAGGAATTCAACTCTCGGGTGATGACGGCGTTTCCCGTGTCGATGTGCGTCGTGCACGGCATGCAGGGGTCGAAGCTGCGGATCGAGCGCAGCACGTCGATGCCCTTGATGTCGGCGTCAGGCACCGACTCGAGGATGGGGGTCCCGATGATCGCTTCCTCGTACGGTCCGAGACCGCCGAAGGGGTCGCGAGGCGAGGCGTTCCAGGTGGAGGGAGTGTTGATCTGGTAGTTGAGCAACCTGCCCTTGTCCATGTGGAGGTGATGGGTCAGATATCCCCGGCCTGCCTCCCAGAATCCGGCGCCGACCCGTTCGTCTTTGGGCACCGTGAACGGGGTGTGGCCGCGGGTTTCGCCCCGCCGCCAGTAGTCGAATGCCTGCAACAAGATGCTGAGACCGATGGCGGTGGTCCAGGCGACCGCATACGCCCGACCTCGATTTCGCTCCAGAGCGTTGAGTCGGTCGGGCACCTTCCAGAAGAACTCGGTCTGCGGAAGGTTGGCCTCCGGCATCAGGATGCGGATCCCGTCGCCGGTGGCTTCGTAGAACTCGCTGTCCGGGTGCTTCTGGGCGAGGGCGGTCGTCCACATCCGGCCGTAGGCGCCGGTTTCCAAGGTCATCCGGTCCCAGCGGGGGGCGGTGGCCCACGAGTACTTCTCCTTGAAGTTGCGGCCCGTCGGCTTGGGGATGGTCACCTTGTTCCACGCGTGATACGGAGACAGCGGATTGCCGAGGGCGTCGGTGGGGAATCGGAGCCCGTCCGAGGAGCCGTTGTCGACCGGGTCCTCGTAGAACGAATGCTCGACGAACTCCTCGATGCCCATGTTGATGTCGTGCAGCCGGGTGGTGATCAGTTCCCCGTCGATGACGATCCCCGGCGTCGACCACCGGCGCTCGCCCCATTCGGTCATCCCGGCATAGGTGGCGTCGTATGCCTCGGGATCGTCCCAGATGCCTGTCTGGATCAGGTTCACCGGTCGCTCGCCCACCCGGGCGTAGCGGGAGTCCTGGGCGAGGAAGAACTCGACGATGTCGTCCCAGATGCCGATGAGCTTCTTCGAGTAGTCGACGTACTTCATCAGCCGGCCGTAGAACTCGTTGAACGTGGAGGTGCTCAGCGTGGTCATCACCCCGCCAGGAACGAGCGTCGACGGGTGCGGGTACTTGCCGTACATCAACTGGCACATCTCCCGTCCCAATCGGGTGATGCCGAGCGCCTCGACGTAGTACTCCCCTGTGAGGGGATTCATGGCATCCATGATGTCGCCGATGGTCCGGTAGCCATGGGCGGCCGCGTTCGGCGCTGGGGTGCGCCTGGCCGCATCCACGATCTCGGGGTTGGTGACCTCGACCAGCGCGGTCGAATAGTCCGGCCCGGCCAGCAGGCCAAGGTGGAGCGGGTGGTCGTACAGCATCTCGGCGACTTCGCCGAGGTTGCGGACCAGGATCCCCATCGGTGGCGGGCGCACTCCGAAGGCCTGCTCGATCGCCAGCGACGACACCGTCGCATGCACGCCTCCACACACACCGCAGGCTCGGGAGGAGATGTCGATGGCGTCTCGAGGGTCGCGCCCTTGCAGGATCAGTTCGTAGCCTCGGAACAGCATGGCCATCGAGTGTCCTTCGACAGCTTCGCGCCGGTCGAGATCCAGTTTGGTGTGCACGGCGAGCGCACCAGCCACCCGAGTCACCGGATCGATCATCCAGTCCCGGATGCGGGGTCCGTCCGCTTCCCCCCGTTCGAGGGTGGCCACCTTGGTATACGACCGCCGGGTCTCGCCGTCGGTCAGGGCATACGGGTTGGCAACACCGTCACGTAGCCGGGCGTTGCCGTTCTCGTCGAATTCGATCGGAAGGTTCTTGAAGCACATGGTGACCCCGGCTCTATTCGTACGACTGCTTCGAGCGCTGGTACGCCCGGTAGAAGCGGTTCGTCAGCTTGGCTGCCGCGCTGGGGGGACTGTCGAAACGGGCCCAGCCACTCGGCACCTCCGTGTCCCATCGAGGACTGCGGTTCTTGTCCTCGAGTGTGATGCGGCGCATCCGCCTGATGAATCCACCGACGACCTTGCTTGCGGACGACGAGAGGAAGGACCCGGGTGGGGCTGCATAGAACGGGGAGAACTTGTCCGGGAACCCGGGCATCGTGCAGCCGATGCAGATACCGCCCATCTGCATGCATCCGCCTTGTCCATTGACGTTGCCCCGTTCGACGATGTTGCATTGGACGACCGGACCCCAACATCCGAGTTCGACCAGACACTCCCGGTCGCCGTACTCCTCGGCGAACACGCCCTCTTCGTAATACCCGGCGCGAGGACAGTGACGGTGAACTGTCTCGCCGAACAGCCATGCTGGACGCCCCAGTTCGTCGAACTCGGGAAGCGGCGCGAGGCCCTGCAGGAACAACAGAACCGCCGCCGCAGTCTCTGTGATGTTGTCGCCGACCGGGGAGCAGCCGGGAATGTTGACCACTGGAACCCCGAACGCTGACTTGTAGTCCTTGCCGAGGTAATCCATCGTTCCCATGGCGCCGGTGACGTTTCCCTCCGAGGCCGGGATCCCGCCCCAGGTTGCGCACGTCCCGACGGCGATCACCGCGGCGGCTTGCGGCGCAAGCCGGGTGAGCCACTCCAGGCTGGTGATCTGCCGGCCAGTATCCGGGTCCTCGCCGAGGCCCATCCAGTACCCGTCACCGGACTTGGTCTCGTCCATGACCGAGCCTTCCCAGCAGATGACGAAGGGTGCGTCGAGCTCCCCGCGTTCGGCCAGCAGCATGTTCTCGACCCAGTCGGCGCCGGACTCGACCGAAACCACCGTGTGGATGACCTCCACCCGCGGAAGCCCGGGCACCGTGCCCGCCATCAGGTCTTCGGCTGAGGGCTTCGTCGCCGCAGTCAAGGCGATGGTGCACCCGTCGCACGATGCCCCGACGAACCAGAAGAGATAGATCTTCTCGAGGGGACCCAACCGCCCGAAGTGCTGTTTGGTGGGCATGTGGCGGCTGCGGAGACCGATGGCCGAGAACGGGTCGGGTTTTCCGGAGATCCGGTTGATTCCGGGAGCCGTCGCCACTGCGCCCGAGTGGGAAGCTTGATCCGTCACGAGTGCGCCCTCCGATTGGTCGCTCGCTGCCCCTGGTCTCGGGTTGCCTGGTCGCTTTTTCGCCCGTTCGCAGGTGGTGCAGGTCTATGCTCACTATATGCCGTGTGCATCTACCTTGCCGGTCAAGTCGGGGTGGTTCGCCATCGGCAGCGCGGCTCGGTGTGTGCGAATTCCGCAGGATGGGGGACAGATATGACCACCGGATGGCTCGTCGGGTACGTCGTGGGGGTGACAGTCGTCGTGGTCGTCGCCGCACTCGCCCTGACGCTCATCGTTCAGGCGCGGAAGATCGGCGACCAAGCCGGGGACATCCTGGCCGCCTTGGAGCGGAGTCGTGACAACACAGCGCCGTTGTGGGCAGTAGACACGGTGAACCGCGCCCTGTATCGCATTCGGGACGCGGCCGTCACGGCCAGGACGGTGCTGGTGAGGAGTGGGCGATGAGCGACGAATCTTTGTGGTGGCTGACCCTGGCGCTCGGAGCCGTCGTGTTGGTGGTGGTCGTCGTACTGCTGCACACCCTGTATCGGGCAGTGTGCCGGATCGACAGGGGCGTGCTGGCGGTGTGGATGATGGGCAAACAGGTCGCTCGCAACACCGCCACCACCTGGATGCTCGGCCAGACGCCGAGTGTCGCCGCGGAGATCAAGGAAGAGGCGCTCCGCCACGCCGAGTTCCTGTCCGGAGGTCGTCGATGACTCTTCTTGTCGTACTGACCGTCGTCGAGATCGTGCTGGCAGTGGGCGTCATCGCCGGATACCTCATCGTCATCGCCCGACGTCTCGAATCCATTGCCGGCAACCTGGGCAAGGTGGCATTCGGCGTGCGGGCGATCGACACGCAGACTGCGGCGATCGGTCCTGCCGTCATGGCCTTGAACGGAGAACTCGAGGCGATCACCGGGGCTCTTCCCACGGTCGCCGAGCTGGCGGAGCGACGGGCGTCGATTTCGGGCTGACCCATGGCCGGCGTCATCCGTCCTCCGTACGGAGCGCCGACCGGACCCCGGTTCGCCGACCGGACGTTGGTGGACGGGTTCATCTCAGGGATGCGCACCGGTTATTCGCGTCGCTACCACATCGAAGGCGATGTCCTGCTGATCGATCGCATGGAGCCGGTGGTGATCCGTGTGAGCCCTGCCACCTTTCTGCTCAGCTCGTTGCACTCCGATCAATTGACGCGGTGGAACGATTGGGGACATCTGGTCCGGACGAACCCGCCCCTCGCCACGGTCGTGGCGCTGCAGGCTGTAGGGGAACCGTCGCTCGCCTGGGATCTGTGGTCTCGCCACCCTGGAGATGCACTGCACGAACTGGCTCGAGTGGCGGGGGGCGGTGAGGTTCGGGATCCGTGATGCAACGAGAGCCGAGGGCGCGGGCACCGGGGGGCGGTGGCGAACGACATGGTCGGAGCCGCCACCGGGACCGGACGGCGTTGCTGGCTCGGCGGGCGCGAGTGGAGGGTGTCGACTGGGCACCGCGCCCCTCGACTTCGATCCGTCGTCGCCGGCGGTCGAGGCCGTGCGGGCTGTAGCCACGTCGCTGGTCACCGCGCCATCCGGCTAGATGCACTGCGCATCTACGTGAGTGCGGTCCTTTACCGGTCGCCGACAGAGTCTCTACCTTCCCCGCACCCACACCAGGGAGGATCGATTGACCACCCGAGTGCTCGTCGCTGTCCTCGCCCTCGTCTCCGCGGCATGTGCCGGAAGCAGTGAAGCGACCACGACTACGACGGAACCGTCGCCCACGACGTCCGGCCAGGTGGAGGCCACCACCACGACCGCCCCCGAGCAAGAATCCGGTGGGACCTTGGTGGTGGCCATCTCGTCAGATCCGGGTCATCTGAACCCGGCGATCACGACGAGCGGCGGCACTCACACCGCCTCGGAACTGTTGTACGACGGTCTGGTGGAGCTCGACGACAACGGCGAGCCCGTGCCCGGTCTGGCCGAGTCGTGGGATATCGAGGAGGACGGCCGGGTCTATCGTTTCCATCTGCGGGAGGGTGTGACGTGGCATGACGGGACGCCGTTCACGTCGGCCGACGTCAAGTTCGCCTTCGAAGAGGTGATCCTGCAGTACCACTCCCGTTCCGCCGCATCCATCGGGCAGGCGATCGAGTCGATCGAAACGCCAGACGATCACACGGTGGTCTTCACCTTCCGGGCACCGTATGCGCCGCTCCTTCAGCAGCTCAACGTGACCGAGGCGCCGATCGTGGCGCGCCACGTCTACGAAGGAACCGACCCAACCGAGAACCCGGCCAATCTGGAGCCGGTCGGCACCGGTCCATTCCAGTTCGTCTCCTACTCACCCGACGAGGAGATCCGTTTCGCCGCCAACGAGAACTATTTCAAGGACGGCCCTTACGTCGACGAGGTGGTGCAACGCGTCATCCCAGAGACCGGCAGTCAGGTGATCGCGTTCGAGGCCGGCGAGGTGGATTGGCTGTGGGGTGTTCCCGGCCCCGACCTGGCCCGGTTCGAGGCGAACGACGAGATCGGGTTGCTTCGCACCGGGATCAATCCCGGCGGTCAGAACTGCATCATGACCATCAGCTACAACCTGGACCGACCGATCTTCCAGAACGTCGACGTCAGGAAGGCCATCGCCCACGCCATCGACCGGGATGCGTTCCTCGAACGCATCCTGTTCGGCCAGGGTGCGGTTGCCGCAGCTCCGATCCACTCGGGGATCGGCTTTGACCACGCCACCGACCTGGACATGCCCGCCTACGACCCCGCCACCGCCTCCGCCCTGCTCGAAGGGGCCGGTTGGGTGATGGACGACAGCGGTGTCCGTGTGGCCCAGGGCGTGGCGGGTGTAGACGATGGAACACCGCTCAGCTTCGGCTTCCTGTCCTTCCCGACGTTCGCCTCGTACGGCGAACTGCTAAGAGCACAGCTCGGTGAGGTGGGGATCGATCTCTCTCTCAGCGCCCTGGAGCCTCCGGTGTTCGTCGAGACGGTGTTCACGAACCGGGATTTCGACACCAACATCGTCTCGTACTGCAACGGCACCGACCCGGAGATCGGCGTTCGACGGATGTACATCTCCACCAACATCCAGCCGATCCCGTTCTCCAACGCCTCTGGGTACGCAAACCCCGATGTCGACCGGTTGTTCGACGAGGCGGCTGTGACCGTCGATCCCGACGCCCGGTCGCCGATCTACCGGGAGATCCAGGAGATCCTCGTCGCCGAACTCCCGTACTTCTGGATCGTGGAGACGGTGTCCACCCGTGCTCACTCGTCTCGTTGTTCGGGGTTCACCGCGTCGGGGCATTTCGCCGCTACGGCTCGCTGCGAGCCGTGAACCGCCGGGAGATCCTCGGAAGACTCCTCCAGATACCGCCCGCGATCGTCGGGATCGTCGCCGTCGGCTTTCTCCTGGTACACCTGGCACCGGGAGATCCGGTGCTGGCCCTCGCCGGGGACAGCGGGGACGTCGAGTACTACGCGTTCATGCGCGACAAGTTCGGTCTCGACGAACCACTCGGAACCCAATTCGCCGTCTTCGCCCGCAATCTGTTGACCGGCGACCTGGGAACTTCGTATGTCCATGGACGCGAGGTGATGGTGGTGATCGGCGAACGGCTGGGAGCGACGGCGCTCCTGGCCGGGACGGCGCTGGTGCTGTCAACGATCGGCGGTGTGTTCTTGGGTGTGGTCGGTGCCTCCCGGCCTGGCGGCACCCGCGACGTTGCAGTGACTGGGTTCACTCTCGGCATGTACGCCGCTCCGGTGTTCTGGATCGGCCAGATCGCTCTTGTCGTGTTCTCGTTGCGGCTCGGCTGGTTCCCGGTCAATGGGATGACGAGTGCGGTCGTGCCTGAAACGCTCGGGGCGAGGGCGATCGATCTGGCCCATCACCTTGCCTTGCCGGCCCTCGTCCTGGCCTCCCAGCAGGTGGCTTCGATCGCTCGCTTGACCCGAGCTGGAGTGGTAGAGGAGCTGGAGAGTCCGCACGTCCGCACCGCGCGAGCCAAGGGTCTCCCCAGGCGGGTGGTTCTGCTGAGGCACGCGTTGCGGCGGGCGCTACTGCCGGTCGTCACCGTGATCGGCGCCCGGGTCGGATACCTCCTCGCCGGCGCCACGGTGGTCGAGATCGTCTTCGGGTGGCCGGGGATCGGCCGGCTGATGCTGACCGCGGTTCAGAACCGCGACATCCCCATTCTCCTTGGAGTCTTCCTCATCGCGGCCGGCACGGCCGTGGTGGCCAATCTCCTCACCGACCTCACCTATGGCAAGCTCGATCCGCGTCTCCACCGCGCCTGAAACGCTGGACGCCGTGACGGGAGGAATCTCCCGACCGGGGGTCCTGCGGCGCCTTCTCCGGACTCTGCCGGGTCGAGTCGGTGTGGCCCTCACCGCGCTGGTGATCACAGCCGCCATCGTCGGACCGTGGGTGGTTCCACACGGTCCGTTCGAACTTGCAGGACCGCCGCTGTCGCCGCCGAACGGTTCACACCCGATGGGCACCGATGCCTTGGGTCGGGACCTGCTCAGCGGGATCGTTCATGGAACGCGCACGTCGCTCGTGATCGGGGCCGGGGTGGGCATCTTGGTGGCTGTGATCGGAACGGCGGTAGGGGCGCTGTCCGGGTATCTGGGTGGCAGGATCGACGACATGCTGATGCGACTCACCGAGATCGTCCAGGCCATGCCCCAGTTTTTCCTGGCGATCGTGGCCATCGCCCTGTTCCGGCCCGGTGTCGACACGTTGGTGGTGATGTTGGGTCTCACGTCCTGGGTGGTCTTCGCCCGGGTGGTGCGAGCAGAGGTCATCTCGCTTCGACACCGGGAGTTCGTCGAAGCGGCCCGCGCGCAAGGCGCGTCCCGTACCAGAGTGCTGCTG
>JBKHXZ010000196.1:0-4077 GCA_046565785.1 Acidimicrobiia bacterium | reverse complement strand
TCCCGTTTTCAGTGCCATCGCCCGGGAAGGTCGGGCGATGGCAGGCCTGGGAGTACCGCCGGACGACGCCGACCTGACCCCGCTGCTCGACGCCATCATCGAGACCATCCCCGCACCTTCGGGAGATCCGACCGCACCCCTCCAGGCGCTCGTCACCAATCTGGACGCCTCCGATTACCTCGGCCGACTGGCAATCGGTCGAGTGGTGCAAGGCACGCTGAGTGCCGGGACGATGGTGGCGCTGTGCCACGCCGACGAAGACGAACCACCGCTGAAACGCAAGCTTGCCCATCTCCTCGCGTTCGACGGTCTGGGGCGGAAGGAAGTCGAGTCGCTGCGAGCAGGCGATCTGTTCATCGTGGGAGGGTTTCCGGAGGTCGAGATCGGCGACACGATCGCCGATCCGAACCAGCCGGTTGCTCTCCCTCGGGTCACCGTCGACGAACCGGTGCTGCGGATGACGTTCGGGGTCAACACCTCGCCGTTGGCGGGCAAGGACGGCACCAAGCTCACCTCTCGTCAGATTCGAGAGCGCCTCGAACGTGAGGTCCTCGGCAATGTCTCTATTCGGATCGGGCCGACCAGTTCGCCCGAGGTGATCGAAGTGGCAGGGCGTGGGGAGCTGCAGCTCGCGGTGCTGATCGAATCGATGCGCCGCGAGGGATTCGAACTCCAGGTGAGCCGACCGGAGGTGGTCCTCCGTGAGATCGACGGCAAGCCCCACGAGCCGGTGGAGCGGGCGGTCATCGATGTTCCAGACGATTACGTAGGGACGGTCAGCCAGGCGGTGGCGCCGCGCAAGGGTCACGTGACCGACATGCGCCCCGGCGATCGGGGCCGGACGATCGTCACCGTGGTGGCGCCTGCACGCGGGCTGTTGGGCTTTCGTTCGCTGATGATGACCGCCACCCGTGGAACTGCGCTGGTCCATCAACACCACGACGGCTGGATGCCGTGGGCAGGGGAGCTTCCCCATCGGGTGGGTGGCCCGATCGTCTCCGATCGGCGCGGCGAGTCCACCGCCTTCGCGCTCGACAACCTGCAGAAGAGAGGCGAGCTGTTCATCGGACCGGGTGAAGACGTCTACGAGGGGATGATCATCGGCGAGTCGTCACGACCCCACGAACTTCTTGCCAACCCCGCCAAGGGCAAGCAGCTCACCAACATCCGGGCAGCTGCCTCCGACGACGCCATCCGGCTGGTGCCCCCTCGACGGCTCACGTTGGAAGCCGCCATCGAGTGGATCGCCGACGATGAGTTGGTGGAGGTCACTCCGAAGCAGATTCGGGTGCGCAAGCGTCATCTCACCGAGAGCGACCGCAAGCTCGCCGCCAAGAAGACCACCTGAACCGTGCCCAAATCGGCAGGGATCGCGGCGAGGATTCCGCGCATACGGGTTGCTCGGCGGTTCATCTGACCCCTAGATTGATGGCGTCAGGATGCAGAGACGGTGGCTTCGCTAGTCGAGTTCCGCTTTGGCCGGACAAGGAACGATCTAAGGAGATCAAGTGAAGCTGTACGTGGGCAACCTGCCCTTTTCCACCTCGTCGGAGGATCTCAACCGACTTTTCGCATCCCATGGTGCGGTGCAGTCGGCGGAGGTCGTGACCGACCGGGACACCGGCCGCTCCCGCGGTTTCGGGTTCGTCGAAATGGGTGACGACGACGCGCGTCGTGCCATCGAAGAACTCGACGGTGCCGACATCGACGGCCGTCGTCTCACCGTGAACGACGCCCGTCCCCGCCAGCCGCGCAGCGGCGGCGGCGACCGGGACCGCGGTCCCCGTCGTGACGGCGGTTACCGCCGCTAACCCAGTCCGAAATCGACGTCAGAGGGCCCTCTGCTTCGGCAGGGGGCCCTTCTGTTTGTGCGACTTCGGCGCCGGACCCGCCGATCAGTCTTCCTGGTGCCCGCCGAACTGTTCGCGCATCGCCGACAGCAGGCGATCCCCGTAGTTACCCAGCCCGCGTGAACTGAAGCGTTGGTTGAGGGCGGCAGCGAGGACGTTGGCGGGTACCCCTTCGTCGATAGCGGTTTGCACGGTCCAGCGACCCTCTCCCGAATCACCTACGCGGCCTTCGAATCGGTCGAGTGTCGGATCGGATGCGAGGGCGCGTGCCGTCAGGTCGAGTAGCCACGACCCGACGACCGACCCCCGCCGCCACAGCTCGGCGATGGCCGGAAGGTCGAAGTCGTAGCGGTAGTACCGAGGGTCCCGTAACGGTGTCGTGCCGGCATCCCGTTCCCGTCCTTCGTTTCCGGCATCGGCGGCTTCGAGGATGGCGAATCCCTCGGCATACGCAGCCATCAATCCGTATTCGATGCCGTTGTGGACCATCTTCACGAAATGACCCGCGCCGGGCGGACCACAGTGAAGCCATCCGCGTTCTTCGGCAGCCGGTTCGCCCGACCGCCCTTCGGTTCGGAGCGCAGCTTCCAAACCGGGCGACAAGCTGTCGAAGATGGGTCGGAGGCGCTCGACGGCTGCCGACTCTCCGCCCACCATCAGGCAGTATCCGCGTTCCAGACCCCACACCCCGCCGGATACGCCCACGTCGACATGGTGGATCCCCCTGTTCTGGAGTGCTTCCGCACGGTCATAGGAGTCGCGGAAGTAGCTGTTTCCTCCATCGATGATCACGTCCCCGGGTGTGAGCAGTGGGACGAGGGAGTTCACGGTGGAGGAGACGAACGCGGCGGGGATCATGACCCAGATCACTCGTGGTGGCACGAGCGCATCGACCAGCGCCTCCAGCATGGGCGCTGCCTGGAGGACGCCTTCCTCTTCGAGGGACGCCGAAGCGGTGGCGTCGACGTCGAACCCGACGACGGAGTGGCCGTCGGCGTCCAGGCGTCGCGCCATGTTGGCGCCCATCCGACCGAGGCCGATCATTCCTAGGTGCATGGGTGACTCCGAGATAGGTCCAGCCGACCCTAGAGCCAGTGCGACATTCCCGGATCTGGTGTTGTCAGGCTCCGAGCTGTCCCAGCAGTTCAGTTACCCGTCGCTCGATGTCGTCGCGGATACGCCGAACATCTTCGATCCCCCGTCCGGCGGGATCTTCCAGCTCCCAATCGACGTAGCGCTTGCCGGGAAAGACCGGGCAGGCATCCGCGCAGCCCATCGTCACGACGACGTCGGCGGCCCGGACGATCTCATCACTCCACGGCTGGGGAATCTGTTCGCGGATGTCGATTCCTTTTTCGGCCATGGCTTCGACGGCCACGGCGTTCACCGCACCGGCAGGCTCGGAACCACCGGAGAAGACGTCGACCTGGTCGCCGCCGATCGACCGGGCGAATCCGGCTGCCATCTGTGAACGGCCGGCGTTGTGGACGCACAAGAACAGGATCGACGGCTTGGGGTTGGGTTGGTCCTGCGACTCCATCCGTAGGACGGCTCGCAGCCGGTCGCGGGCGAAACGTTCTGCCAGGAGGGGAACCCACGTCGAATGCCGCGCGCGGGCGGCGAGGGTGGCCACCGAGTCGTCGAGGAGCCGTTGCACCGTTTCGGTGTTGAGCTGTCCGTCGAACTCGCGTCGCAGCCGTTCAGCGACCTGGGCGAGATGGGTGTGCTCGGTCTCGGAGAGTTGGAAGTTGCTCACGTGTGTACCCCTTCTTGGCGGACGACGGATCGGACGAACATCACCGCGACGAATGCCCCGGCTAGTTGGGCCACCAGGAACATCGGTACCGACGCCGGTGCGATGCCGGTGTACGAGTCGGCCACGGCCCGGGCGACAGTGACTGCCGGATTGGCGAACCCGGTCGAGGCGGTCGCCACGATCGCAGCGGCAACCCAGGCGCCGACGGCGGCGGGAACGTGGGAGCCGCGGTCGAGGCGGACGAGGAGGAGGATGATCCCGACGAGCACGGCGGTGGCGACCAGTTCCGAGGTCCACAGTCCCAGTCCGGAACGAACCGACGACGACAGACCGATGCTCTGGCTGAACGACAGATGGGCGAGGACCGTGCCCACGACGCCGCCGGTGACCTGGGCGATGATGTACAGGCCGGCTCTTCGTCGGTCGGCACCATGGCCCGGGAGGAAGCCGATAGTGACCGCCGGATTGAAG
>JBKHXZ010000195.1:0-8209 GCA_046565785.1 Acidimicrobiia bacterium | reverse complement strand
AAGCCGGAATTAGACGTGGATGATGAGGGTGGAGGCTTCGCTGGTGTGGTCGTCCGTCGGCCCGTGGTCGTCCCCGCCTTGGGTGCTGAGTACGGCAACCACGATCAACACGACCACGCCGACTCCGGCAGCTGCGACCAAGAACTCTCCGGTGGAGATCCGCATCCCGGGCCGGGCCGCGGACAACCCGGCGAAAGCGATGATCCCGCCAGAGATGAAGATGGCGATCAGTGGCGCCCACGACGGGAACTGGATGAAAACCCACGCCGCCGACAGAACCAACACGAGGATGGCGAGGGCTGCCACCACGGGCAGCGAGAACGCCGTACCCAGACGGGCGCGCACCGTCGCGCCGATCTCCGACTCCTCGGGATCCAAGCCGGCGGGGACGCCGAAAACCTGAACCAAGGTGCCCAGCAGCCACCCGCCACCGACCCATCCGAGCAGCGTCCACAACACGGTGGGGATCAAAGGGACCACGGTCTGGGTCTCGTCGAGGGCATCGACCTCCCCAGAGCCGAGCACTACCGCCGCCACGGCCACACCCGTCACGAGGCCTGCGATGGCACCGATGGCCGTGCTCGACCAGGACGAAGACACGAGGCGCATTCCCCGCTCCCGCCAGCCGGTGACTGCCCGAACGAACCCAGCACCTACCCCGCCCACTGCCGCACCGAGCAAGGCTGCGCCCAGGAGGACCGAACCAGGAACGACGGTCAAGGTGAACGAGATGTCACCCGCCTCGGATTCGGTGGCACCTGCTCGGGCCAACAGCCACTGGGCAGAGAACAACATCACGAACAGGGCAGCAACGAGGCCGAATCCCATGCCGACTCGGCCACCGACCCTCAACCGTTCACGCACCGGAACGGCGATGATCGGGTCCTCGTCCTCTTCCAGTTCCATGACGGCCACCGCGACCGCCGCCGACGCGGGTTCTGGGACAGCCGGCGCAGCAGCCGCCGGGGTTTCAGGCTCGGAAACGGGAGCCGGTTCCGCCTCCTGGGGTTCCGGCGCCGGTTCGACAGGTGCCGACGTCGACGCGGGGGCCGGAGCGCCCCCCGCCCAGGCTGCCAGCACGTCGTCCACCGACGAGCCGGTCGCCTTGGCCCGAGCCTCGGCCGAGCGTCTCACCAACGCTTCGGGAACGTTCATCGTGCTGGCTGCGGCCGCGAGGAACTCACTCATCGGGGAGCGAGGATAGCCAGCAGGTAGGAGGGGGCGGTCAGTCCGCCGGCCGATCCTCTTCTACCTGCGCCGCCGGATCGGTCTCCTCCGCAACAGCCCGGGCCTTCGCTTTCCGTTCCGCCCAGCGCAGCACGAAGAGCGACAGGCCGACCGGCACGACAAACCACAGGATCTCGTCGAGGTAGAAGCCGTGGGCGAGACTGATCATCCGGCGGCCAGAATGACGAGTCCGAGTCCGGTCAAGATCACCATCAACACCAGCATGGCGTACTGGGACGCCACCGCCTTGCCACGAGGGAAGTCGATCAGAGCGCGATCGTGACTCAAGACCACGCCGCCGATATGGCCGGCGACGATCACACCGACCTGCAGGTACCAGACCCAAGCCCGTGACTCTTGGATCAGCGAGAAGTCCAGGCGCCGGTCGGCGGTCCCGAATAGATCCCAGCCCAGTCCGAACGGGTCGGAGAAGGTCGAGATGAACAGCTGACCTTCGAAGATGATCAGGGTGAAGTAGTGGGCGAAGGCATAGGCGAACCCGATCGGCACCAACGTATGGGCGAAACGGGTCGCCACCTGACGCGCCCCCGTTCCGACACCGCCCCAATGGGCTGCCGCCGCTGACACGGCGTAGTACGTAGCGCCGACGAGAAGGGTGATGCCGGCCCAGCCGATGGTTCCGGCCACCACGTCAGCGGTCCGCAGCGACCACCCCCATTCCTGGAAGGCGGTCACCAGAGGGTCGCGGATGGTGGTCACCCACCATTCGGTCGATGCGCCCCCGTCGTAGGTGACAGTTCCGATCATGGCGATCACGAACGCCGCCATCCCCGTCCGCTCGGGAAGATCCACCAGACCTCGCAACCACGGACGGCGACGCCACACACCGTCCTGGAACGTGAATGGGGCCATCCCGCCCAGGAAACGGGCATACACGGCGAACCCGTCCGCCGTGACCGTGGCGGTCTTCGTCCCCAGCCACATGCTCATCGCCAGCATGTAGACGGTGAACACGAGAACAGCGATACCGATCGACCGCGGCCCGTTGTCGGGTGCAACCAGCTCGAACCACGTGAACGCGAGGAAGATGCCGGTCGCCGGCCAATAGCCCAGGCGATCGAGCATCTCCGGACGTTCCGGGCGTTCGATACCGAGCCAGCGCGGCAGCCGGCGCCACGGACTCATCGCCGGATGAAGGTCGACCAACAGGGCGGCGGTGAACGGCAGGGCCAGCCAAAAGCCGACGAAGACGATCACCGCCGCCGGATTGCGAGTGCTGTTGTCGACGCCGATCGCCCCGGCGACGAGCGTGATCACGAGAAGTAGAGCTCCAACACCGCCGAGGGCGTTCCACAACCACCCCAGTTCCCGACCGTCGGACTCCGGTACCGGATCTTGGAACCGCGCCCGGGGCCACAGCACGGCCAGCCCGGCGAAAGTCAGGATGAGTACGACCGCGGCAGCAGCCACGAACACCGTGAGCGGAACCGGCAGGTCGAGCCGGCCTCCCAAGCCGTGCGCTACTGCCGGCAGAGCACCACCGGTGACCAGGCCCACACCGGAAAGGCCCGCGAACGCCAGACGGCGGCGAGTCACGAGGCTTCGAGGTTGGCCAGGACGAGGCCGCCGTGGTGGGTTTCGATCTCGACGACGCCGGGGATGTCGGCCACGAAGCTGGTTTCGACGGTGGCACCCGGTTCGAGGTCGACGAAGATGTCGTAGCCGTGGATGTGGACCTCGTCGGCCACGTCGGAGGTGAACCGTAACGTCACCGTCTCTCCCAGCGGAACGCTGATCCGACCACCACCGGTGACCTCGGAGTCTTCCAAGACGATGTCGAAGGTGTACGGGTCCTGGTCAACCGTCGTGGTCGTCGTATCGGCTGTGGTGGTCGTGGCCGAGTCCGCCCCCACAGCCCTGGTGGTCGTCGTCTCAGGGATGGTGGTGGTCGCATCGGGAACGGTGGTTGTCGTGTCGGTTGACTCCCCGCCACAGGCCGCAATCACCATCGCGACGAACAGGAGCCCGAGGATCCTCGAATGCATCCTCGGCAGGGTAGAGAGAGCGACCGCCTACAAATCCGTCAGGCGTCGGAGGGTCCGGGAGTCCATCCTGTCCAGGACGCCCATTCTTCGGCGACCGACATGAACAGGTCGAACGCCGGATCCTTGACGTCGTAGTACGACTCGGCGTCGTCACCGAAGAGCCGGGCGAGCTGACGTTTGACTTCCCCGTAGGCGGCGGCGGTGCCCGGGTGAGACCGCAGAAAATCCCGGCAAAGGAGGGCGTATCGCTGGTTCCAGCATCCGTCGACCCGGATGTGGACGTTGGCGTCGGTACTCCCCCGGAGGTGCCAAAGCCATTTCTGACGTTGATCTTCGCCGACCGAGACACCGGGAGGAACATGGTCGTAGGTCCCTTTGAACCGTTCGACCGCACCGAAGGCGATCATCGCCGGGGAGATCCGCGGATCGTCGAGATCGGCCACGGTGATCTGGATATCGATGATGTCTTTGGCGGCCAGACCGGATACCGCGGTGGACCCGATGTGATCGATGCGCAGTGCGGTCGAGCCGAACAGGTCACGAAGGTTCGCTCCCAACCGGGCGAAGGTTCCGGGCCACTGCGGGTTCGGATCGGAGATGACGATCTCAGCCATGTGCCCACCGGCGACCAACGGGGGACGAACGGCCCGAGGCGAAGAGACACCTGGGGCGTATGCTCTGGGACATGAAGAAGTTCCTGGTCTTCGTTGTGATCGTCGGCCTACTCGGCCTCGTCTACAAGATGGTCGTCGAAAAAGACGCCTGACCCACCCTCTGTGACGAATCGGCCCACTTCGGCCGCGATTCGGTCGGGATGGGTCCACGGCACCTCGTGACGGGCGTCGGCGATGTCGACGATGCGGGCATGTGGAATCGCCGAGGCGAGTGCGTACTGCCATGAGGCAGGCACCAGTTGGTCGCGGGTGGGAATGATCACCAGCGTCGGCTGACGCAACGAGCCCACCCAGCGGGTGGCGTCGAAACGCATCAACGCCAACGACGCCGCCGCTCCGCCATCCGGATCCCGTCGGTGGGTCTCCTCCCACATCCATTCGGCGTGCTGGCGGTCCACCGCACCGGTGAGGATCAGGTAGCCGGCCCGGACTTCCGGCGTACCGACACCGGTGAGCCGCTCCCAGCCGCGCACGAGAAAGGTGCCGATCTGGCGGGCGGTCCGCCACGATGGCGGGTGGGCGGCGAAGGTTCCGATCAAGACGAGGCGATCGACCAGCTCCGGATGACGGTGGGCGAGCGCCTGGGCCACCGTCCCTCCCATCGAATAGCCCACCACCGTGGCATGTTCCACGCCGGCGGCCGCCAACACCACACCGGTGTCGTCGGCCAGGTCGTCGATCTCGTAGCGGCCCGTGAACCGGGGGGCGGAACCATGGTTGCGATGTTCGACCAGGGTCACCCGAAACCGGTCGGCCAGCCGGGGACCGACCTCGTACCACTCGGTAAGCCCAGACCCGCCCAGGCCGTGGATGAGGACGACGTCGGGCGCGCCTTCTGGGCCGGCTTGGCGCAGTACGAACTCCCGGCCATCGACGAACACCGTCCGACCCGAGAGCGGCCACGGATGAGTCTGAGGTGGAGCGAATCGCGGGCGAAGCACCGGACCCAGCAGTCGGAAGACGACGATCAACCAGAGGAAAACCTTCACGTCTCCAGTCTCCCCACCGCGAACGCATACTCGTAGACCGGCTGGCCGCCGATGAGATGCTCGGTGATGATCCGTTCCATGACCGGGACGCTCACCGAGTGGTACCAGACCCCTTCCGGGTAGACGACGGCGATCGGACCCATCTCGCAGATGCGGAGGCAGTCGACCTTGGAGCGGAGAACCGTTCCGTCGCCTGGCGGCGTCACCGCAGGTTCGGCCTGAGAGTTGCTCTGCCAGGGCGGCGGCGCCGACGCTAGCCCGAGTTCCTTGCAGCGAGCCTTCAGGTACCGCCACACCTCGTTGGTTTCCGCCACCGGGGCGCACTTCGGATTGGTCTGGTCGGCGCAGAGGAAGATGTGCCGCTGCACCCGGGGAATGGAGAGGGCGTCGGCGATGGCGGCGAGACGGTCGAGCGGTTCCACTCCCACCGAGTGTATGGCCCGGTGGATACTCAGCCGGCGACGAGACGGATGCGGGTTCCCGGACGGTGGGTGAGTCGGCCGATCTCGGTGGCGAGCACATGCCGATCCTGCAACTCCCGACGCAAGCGGTCCGGTTCGGACGTGGCCAGCAACAGACCACCCGACGTCTGGGCGTCCGCCAAGATGCGGTAGTCCTCGTCACCGTCGACGAATTCCCGGACAGCCGCCAGGTTGCGGTTCGAGCCTCCCGGGTAGAACCCTGCGGCGAGCAACTCGGCCACACCGCCGAGCACCGGAACGGCTGCGACGTCGATCTCGGCGGAAGTGGCCGAGGCACGCAGCATTTCGTGGAGATGTCCGAGCAAGCCGAAGCCGGTGACATCGGTGGCGGCACGCACCCCGGCGCTGGCCGCGGCATGGGCGGCACGATCGTTCAGGTCGACCATCTGCTCGACCACGGCGCGGGCGAGGTCGTCCGGGCATGCCCCCCGTTTGATGGCTGTCGTCGCGATCCCTGTGCCCAACGGCTTGGTCAGGAACAGGACGTCGCCGGGACGCCCCGCGGCATTGGTGGTGAGCCGGGACGGGTCGACCAGGCCCGTGACGGCGAACCCGTATTTGGGCTCGGCGTCGTCGACCGAGTGGCCCCCGACGATGGTGCATTTCGCCGAGGCCATCACGTCGGCTCCACCACGGATCACCTCGGCGGCCACCTCCCAGGCGATGACGTCTCGGGGCCATCCGATCATCTGCATGGCGGTGAGCGGCACACCTCCCATGGCATAGACGTCGGACAAAGCGTTGGCCGCGGCGATTCGACCCCAGTCGTAGGGATCGTCGACCACCGGGGTGAAGAAGTCGACGGTCTGCACCAGTGCCTGCCCGGACGCGAGCCGATACACCCCGGCGTCGTCGGATGTGGCAGCGCCGACGATCAGATCGGGATGTGTGGCAGCGTCATGGGCATGCAGATGGCGCAAGACCTGCGCCAGCTCGGACGATCCGAGCTTGCATGCTCAACCAGCGCCGTGACTGAAGCTGGTGAGTCGAATCTCGTTCACGTCCGCCACGCTACCGACGTTTTGCCATGCAGATCGCGTGACTGGCGCCGCGCTCATTCGCTAAGAACGCGGATCGACCCCTATCGTTTTTGTCTTCCGCGACCCGAAACCCTGCCATGAACGACGAGACGACGTTTCTCACCCCCGAGGCCCACCAGAAACTGGTGGAAGAACTCGAACACCTGACGACGACCGGCCGCGCCGAGATCGAAGAGCGCATCCAGACCGCCCGAGAACACGGCGACCTGCGTGAGAACGCGGACTACGACGCCGCCAAGAACGACCAAGGGCTGATGGAAGCCCGAATCCGCCAGCTCCATGCGCTGCTGGATCGGGCCGAGGTCCGTGAGGTCGAAGCCAGCGACACCGTGGTGGTCGGCTCGGTGGTCACCGTCGAGGATGCCGACGGGGACGTCGACGACTTCTTCGTGGCCTCACCCGAGAACAAGCAGCCGGGAATGCTGCTCGCCTCCCCATCCGGGCCGCTCGGACAGGCTCTACTCGGTGCGAAGGTCGGCGATCAGGTCTCCTACGAGGCGCCGGGTGGGACCTTCACCGTCACCGTAAAAGAGGTCAAGCCCTTCCGAGGCTGACCCAAACCGGTCGGTAGCCTGGACCCTGGTTCCGAACCGGGGTCCACACGATGAAGTTCAGCCTGCGTCGCCCGCGCGACATCGCCCGACAGCTGCGGGCTGCTGCGCGCCGCAACCCCGAAGAAGTCTCGGAGTACCTGGACGAGAACTACGAGACGTGGGCGGCGATCGCCGAGGCCACCCCCTCCGACGCAGCCGACATTCTCGAAGCTCTTCCCGACGAGACTGCCGGGGAGCTGTTCGTCGAACTCGAGGACGAGCAGGCGGCCAGCGTCCTCGAAGAACTGCGCGACGACCTCGCCGCCGACTTCCTGCGGGTCCTCGAACCAGAGGCCGCCGCGCGGGTCCTCGAAGAGATGGCCAGCGAAGAAGCCGTCGACATCCTCGAACAACTCGAACCGGAGGAGCGCGAGCCGATCCTCCGAGCGACCGAGCCGGTCGCTCGATCCGAGATGCGACGTCTGCTCCGGTACGCCCCGGACTCGGCCGGTGGCCTGATGACCACCGACATCGCCCGGCTGCCGCTTGGAATGACGGCCGGCGAAGCCATCGAACGGATTCGTCAGCTCCACGAGGAACTCGAGGACCTGTCCTATGTCTACATCGTGGACGACGTCGGACGGCTCGAAGGAGTTCTGTCGTTCCGCGACCTGGTGTTCAACCGGCCCGGCGTCGGTCTCGACGAAGTGATGGTTCGCAACCCCGTCCACGTCGACGTCAATGCCGACCGAGAGGTGGTCGCCGACCTCGTCCAGCGTTACCACCTGTTCGGGTTGCCGGTCGTCGACGAAGCCGGACGCCTGCAAGGAATGGTCACCCACGAGTCGGTGGTCGAATCGGTTCAAGAAGAGGCGTCAGAGGACTTCGCCACCGCCGTCGGCGCCGGCGCCGAAGAAACCGTCTACACCGCCATCCGGCTCTCCGTCCGCAACCGACTTCCGTGGCTGGTCGTGAACCTGGCCTTGTCACTAGCGGTCGCCTTCGTCATCGAAGCCCAGACGGGGGTGATCTCCCGAGTTCCGGTGCTCGCCGCACTCATGCCGGTCATCGCCCTCCTGGGCGGAAACGGCGGCTCACAGTCCCTCGCCGTGGTGATCCGGGGACTTGCCCGCGACGAACTCCCTGGCTCTCGCTCGATGGAGGTCATCGGCCGGCAGGCACTGATCGGAATCCTCAACGGGGCGGCCGTCGCCGTCTTCGCGGCCGGAGCGGCGCTGGTACTGATCGAGACCGGGAT
>JBKHXZ010000194.1:0-13136 GCA_046565785.1 Acidimicrobiia bacterium | reverse complement strand
GGCCACCACTCCGGTCTCCGAACAGGTTCCGCCTTCCCTCTCGACCACCACCACCACCATTGCGCCTTCCGCCACCACCCGGCCTTCGACGACGACCGGCCGGACCGCCGAGACCGCGGCGCCGGTGTGGACAGCAGCAAGAGCCGAAGGACGATTGGCGGTTTTCGCCACCCCTCGGTCGGACCGACCGTTCCGGACTCTCGAACGAACCACCATTCTCGGTACTCCCACGGTCGTCTTCGTTCTGGACGCCACCGAGGATTGGCTGAAGGTGATGGTTCCGGGAAGACCGAACGGCCAGACGGGCTGGGTGCGTCAGGCGGACGTGGTCATGTACGAGGTGGGCACACGCGCGGCGATAGACCTGTCGGATCGCACGATCACGGTTTTCGAGGGCGAGACGAAGATCTTCGAGACCTCAGTGGGGATCGGCTCGCCGGCGGCGCCCACGCCAACCGGGCTGTTCTTCATCACCGATGCGGTGCGCATCACGAACCCAAACGGTCCATGGGGTCCGTATGCGTTCGGTCTGTCCGCCCGATCAGACACCGTAACCGAGTTCAACGGAGGCGACGGAATCATCGGAGTCCACGGCACCAACCGACCGAACTCGATCGGGGAAGCCCAATCACTCGGGTGTGTGCGTCTCCCCAACGACGTCATGCTGGAACTGTCAGAACTGCTCTCGGTGGGGTCTCCGGTGACGATCGAAGCGTGATCGTCAGGAGGTGGCCGGCTCCGGCGCCGCCCGGAAAGCGGGAACTCGGGACCGGCGCAAGTTGATCTCGGCGACTGCCTGCTCCTCGGCGGGAGTGAGCGGCAGGGCCACCATCACCGGTCGCCCGATGGCGTATCCCTGGAAGAGATCGAATCCGACCTGCCGGCAATGTTCCACTTCGGCGATCGTCTCCACCTTCTCGGCCAGCGCCAGCACTCCGCGCGCATGAAGATCCCGTACCAGTGACCGCGACCGGCGCGACGACATCGTCAACATGTCGAGCTTGACGATGTCGGCATGATCGACGAGCGGCATCCGTTCGGGATCGGCGGTGAAATCGTCGAGCGCCACGGTGAAACCGGCGGAACGCAGCACGTCCAATGCGGCGAGAACGGCCTCGTCGGCAGTCACACCCTCGAGAACCTCGAACGCCACCCGTCTCGGGTCGAAGGCGAGCAAGGCCGGGTCGACCACCAGCTCGCGGGGAAGGTTCACGAACACCGGCACCCCGTCGAACATGTCCAGCCCATACGTGTCGAGGGCTTGGAGCACGCTACGGGTGGCGAACACGCCATCGACGTCGCCTGCAGCGCGCGCACCGCAGTCGGCGCGGTAGAGCAGTTCGAAACCCAACAACCGACCTGCGCGGTCGGTGATGGGCTGACGGGCGAAGTGATGCTCGTGTGCCACCATGGTCTCCCCTTACTTGTCGGCCGCTCAGGGGGGTGGCTGAAGGGTTTGTGTCAAGTCCGCAGATGCACCTTGGCGTTCGACAGGACGGCGGTACCCCGCTCGGCAGTGACCGCTTCCAGCACGATTCCGTCGTCTTCGGTCCATGCTCGCGTCACGACCGTCTCGCCGGGGAAGACGACGCCGGCGAACCGCGCATCGAATCCCGCCACCCGAGTGACATCCCCGTCGAGCACTCCGTCGACGACTGCCTTGCAGGCGATGCCGTAGGTGCACAGTCCGTGGAGGATGGGACGGTCGAATCCCCCGAGCGCGGCGAACCCAGGGTCCGCATGGAGGGGGTTCTTGTCTCCCGAGAGCCGATAGAGCAACGCCTGCTGGGGAAGGGTGGGCGACGCGACCTCGACGTCCGGTCTCCGGTCAGGAGCACGGTGTGAGGGCTCGGGTCCTGGCTCGCCGCCGAATCCACCCTCACCGCGAACGTAGATCGACGAGGTATTGGTGAACAGTTCGGTCCCGTCCCGCTCGCGGGACACCACTTCGACCACCGCCAGGGCACCCTTGCCCTTGTCGTACAGGTGGGCGATGCGCCCGGAATTGGCCACTCGAGCCGTCGTAGGGATGGGACGGTTCAGCCGGATCGACTGCTCCCCGTGGAGGATCATCGCCGGGTTGATGTCCAATCCGTCGAGGCCCAGGATCCCCATCATCGCCGAGAACATCGGGATCGTGGCGAAGGTCGGCAGCACTTTCAGTGACGCCTCGTAGGTGTATTCGAGTTCACCGGGGTCCGTCGGAGGGTTGCCGGCCCCGACTCCGAGGTGATAGAGGATCACGTCATCGCTGTCCCAGCCGTGCTCGGTTTGGGGAAGTTCAGCCCCGAGGAGGCGGGCAGGGTCGATCGGCATCAGGCACCCGCCAGCGTCTGGCCGAGCAACGTCAGCTCGTCGGTGGCACTTCCGAGAACCTGGTACTCGGAGATGTCGCGGATCTCGTCGAGATGATCCGCCAGCTCCTCGACCGTCGGTACTGCACCCTTGCCGGCGAACCACCCTTGGTTGACGCCGACGAAGAAGCGGGCATAGCGGCCACCACCCGCGGAGAAGATCTCGTGGGTGAATTGGTTGGCTTCGGAGCAGAGATAGACGACCATCGGCATGACCTGGGCCGGGTCGACGAACTCTGCGAACGGGCCCAACAGGTCCTCGGTCATCCTGGTGCGCGCCACCGGGGCGATCACGTTCGAGGTGATCCCGTACTTCATGCCTTCGATGGCCAGGACGTTGGACAGCCCGACCAGTCCCATCTTGGCGGCGCCGTAGTTGGCCTGGCCGAAGTTGCCGAGGATCCCGGCGTTCGACGAGGTGAACACGAACCGTCCGTAGCCGGCCTCCTTCATGTGCCGAAAGGCAGGCTGGGACACGTAGAACGCCCCCCGCAGGTGAACGTCGAGCACGGCCTCGATCTCGGAACGCTCCATGTTGGCGAAGCTGCGATCCCGCAGGATGCCGGCGTTGTTCACGACGATGTCGATCGATCCGAAGGTGTTCATCGCGGTGGCGACGATCGCTGCTCCCGATTCGGGGTCCGACACCGAGTCGTAGTTGGCTACCGCCTCACCACCGGACGCCGTGATCTCGTCTACCACGACGTCTGCCGCTCGGGTGCCGGATCCGGTTCCGTCGACCGAGCCACCCAGGTCGTTGACGACGACCCGGGCTCCGCGACGGGCGAGCTCGAGGGCGTATTGGCGGCCGAGTCCTCCTCCGGCGCCGGTGACGATCGCGGTGCGTCCGTCGAAGTTGATGGGGTCTGCCATTTCGTTCCTCCGTTCAGAGCCCGTGGCTCATTCCGATGTCGTTCATGATGTCGATGGGCTGGCGCCGATGACCCCGCCCACTTCGCATCCTCGAGGGGGCTCGGTCATGCACCATCACACGGCCTCGTCGATAAGGGCGGTGAACACCGTTTTCCACCGTTCGACCACCTGCTGCTGGCGCTCGGCGTCGGTGCGGAGGATGGTGGTCAGGGCCGCCCCGCGCATGAACTGCAGGGTCAGCTCGATCGCCTCGGTGAACGCCGGACTGACCGCCACCGTCTCACCGAAGAGCTGGCGCATGGCGATGTCGAGCTCCCGTCGCAGGGCTCGTTCGAATTCGAGCACGGCTCCGCGCAGTTCTCCGTCGGTCCGGGACGCCGCCCACAACTCGAGGGTGGCGGTGAAGAGCGGGCCGGTGAAGGTGTCCCACAGGAGATCGATCGCCTGCGAGGTTCTGGCCTCGCCGTCGCCCAGGGCGTGTGCTTGTTCGATCAGATTGGCACCTCGGCGTTCGGCGAGGTGCCGTACCGCGGCGACGAGGAGTTCGGCTTTCGAGCCGAAGTGGTGCATCAGCGCCCCTCGGCTCACTCCGGCCCGCTGCTGGACCGCGGCCGTGGTGGTACCGGCGTACCCGTATTCGACCAGGCATTCGGTGGTGGCTTCGAGTACGCGCAGCCGGGTCTCAGCCGACCGGGATTCCTGGGTGCGCCGTAGCGGGATCGACACGCCCGCCACCGTACCGAGCACCATGGTGGGTTACAAACCGAACGGTCGGTTTGTTATCCGATCAGCTCCCCAGACCGGTCGCCCGTGCCAGGAACGACGCCATGGCGTCCCGCGCCACCGTTCCATTCGGACAGAATTGGAGGGGATCGGTGGCACACCCGGTCGTGACCCCGGCCGCCAGGAGACCCTCGGCGGCAGGGGCGTACCACGCCGACACGGGAACATCGGAGAAGGATCCGGAAGGGACCGGCTCGCCGATCGTCTCGAACGCCCGAGCCAAGAAGACCGCCATCTCCGCGCGGCTCACCCCCGCCAGTGGACGGAACGTTCCGTCGCCATACCCGACGGATATCCCCAGTTCGGCCAGGCGGTCGACGAACGGCGCGTACCAGGCGTTGGGAGGCACGTCGGAAAACGCCCCGGTGACACTTGCCGGTGTGGTGTCGCGGATCGCTCGCAACAAGAAGGCCGCCATCTCGGCCCGGCTGACTCCCGCGGCCGGGCAGTACCGATCCGTGGTGGCATTGCATCCGGTCGTGATCCCGACCGAAGCGATCGCCTCGATCGCCTGTTCGTGGAAGTTTCCGTTGTCGTCTACGAAGCGTTCCGTGACCGCATCGCCCACGACCCGTACGGTGAAAGCAACGCCGTCGAATCCGAGCACCTCGACGGTCACATTCCGCACCGTGAAACTCTGACCCACCCCGTGGACATGACCGGTGGTCCACGGTTCGGCGGGGATCGGCACCTGCGAGGTGCGACGCTCCACCCCCCAACAGGTCCCGTTGGTGGGCTGTTCGCAAGCCTCGCCTCGTTGGTCGATCCGATACACCTCGATCCCCTCGGCCGGGATCCCGCCGTCGTAGTCGGTGCGGATCCGCGCACCGAGTACGTCGTAGACCCCGAGCGGACCGTCGGTGGGCAGGATCAGCAACTCCGAGGAACCGCCGACCCCGAGCGGCGAGATGCGGTAGGTGATGTCTCCCCCCCGATGGAACCGCACACGGGGAGCGTCGAGCCATCCGGCGGCATAACGATTCAAGCCGATGGTGCCGATGTTCAGGTTGTTCGAGTCTCCCCCACTCATCAGATCCATGGCGTTGTCGTACTCGTAGGTGATGCCGCCGAGGAACGTGATGTCGCCGCCGAATGAGTGAGGCAGCGAGAGGGCATGGCCGATCTCGTGGGCTACGGTGCGAAGGGCGGGAGGGTTTCCCCCGACCGAGGTCACCGTCGCACCGCCGACCACGACGAACCGCCCGTTCTGCGGATAGGTCGTCGGGCAGTTGCTGACGACCTCACACCACAGTCCAGAAGTGGCGAATCCCCCGGCGTAGGCCGCATCGACGACGATCAGCGCACCTGCATTCTGCCCCGATGCCGCCGACGACACCCGGGAGCGACACTCGCCTTGCATGTCGAACGGGTCGTCGGGCCAGGTGGTCGTACCGGCGGTGACCGTTCCTCCCACCTTGAAAGCCGGCCGATAGCGAGTGCCAGAAAGCCACGAGTAATACGGGTCGAGTTCGGTGTTCAACAAGGCGGTGACCACCACCGGGTCGAGCACCAACCCCCCGTTCGAGGTGTCGCACACCCAGACCTCCCAGGTATCGACCCCCGTCGAATACGCCCTGACCTGTTCGGTGTAGGCGATCAGATCGAGTTCGTCGGCACCGAAGGGGTCCACCGCCGCCTGGGCGGCCGCAGGCAAGGTGACGAGCAACGAGGCCAAACAGGCGATGGTTCGGATCTTGGTGAGCAACGTTCCCCCGGGCGTCGTTGGATCGTTCTCCTGTCGGCGCACCCTGGTCGAACTTGAGGCGCAATCGGCAGCAGTGTGGAGAACCACGCTACCTACGATCCCGAGCCATGGGAGACGTGTCAGCCGAGATCCAGGAACTGAACACGACGATCGTCGAGTCACTCACCGGCCTCCGGCCGATGTGGGAAACACCGGTGACAGACGTTCGACAAGCACGAGAGGACGGCCGCTCGGTGTTCGGGCCGATCCGCCCATCCACCCGTGCCCGCTCCGCACACGTGGAAACCGAACGCGGCCCGATCGACCTCCGGGTGATCACCCCGCAATCGAGTCCGCGTGGCGTGTACCTGCATTTCCACGGAGGCGGCTGGGTATTGGGCGCCACCCATCACCAGGATCCCCGCCTCGTCCAGCTCGCCGACTCCACCCGACAAGTCGTGGTGTCAGTCGACTACCGGCTGGCACCCGAACATCCCTACCCCGCCGGTCCCGACGACTGCGAACAGGCCGCCTTGGCGCTGATCGAGGAGGCGCCTCGCCGCTACGGCGCTGACGTAACCACCCTGGGCGGCGAGTCGGCCGGCGCCCATCTGGCGTTGGTGACCGCGCTCCGCCTTCGCGACCGACACGCATTCACCGGCTTCCGGGCGATCAATTTGCTCTACGGCGTGTACGACCTTCGGATGACCCCGAGCGCCCGACATTACGGTCCGGGCCCGCAGGTCTTGACGACCGACGCCATGCGCTGGTTCATCGACCAGTTCGCTCCCGGTGAGGATCTCGACGACCCCGACCTATCCCCCCTCCTCGCCGACCTGGGATCGCTTCCACCGGCGGTCATGACCGTCGGCACCGACGACCCGCTGCTCGACGACACCCTGTTCCTGGCCGCACGGTGGAGACATGCCCCGGTCGATCTCGAAGTGGTGGATGGTGCGCCGCACGCCTTCGATGCGTTCGACATCACCGCCGCCCGTCGGTCACTCGACCGGATCAACCGGCTCCTGTCCGCCGCTCTGGACCGCTGACCGCCGCCGCCTGGACCGTTCGGGTACCGACCGGTCTTCGTCGTCGGGAGCCTCCTCGACGAGTTCGTGACGCGCCATCGCGGTGGAGATCGCCGCCTGGATCGTGGCTGCCACCGGTAATGCCAGCACTGCGCCCACCCCGCCCAGCAGGCTCGCACCGGCGAGTACCGCTCCCACCGAGACGGCTGGGTGGATCGCCATCGCCCGGGCGGAGATGCGCGGGGCGATCACGAAATTCTCGACCTGCTGGTAGGCGACGAGAGCGACCAAGACCCAGAGTGCGGCGGCCGGATCGTTCACGAGGGCCACCACCAAGGGGAGCACCGCAGCGATGTAGGTGCCCACCACGGGAACGAACTGACTCAGCACGCCCACCCACAGGCCCAACGCCACGCCGTGGGGCACCGAAAGGATCCACAGGACGGCGGTGGTGTACACGGCAGCCACGACCGCCAGCACCATGCGGGAGTAGATGTAGCCACCGGTCTTCTCCACCGCGATCTCCCAGATGCGCAGCACTTCGCGTTGGCGAGAGGGCGGGAGTCTGGTCAGGACGGTCCGACGCAGCTTGGGGCCTTCGGCGACCATCGAATAGGCGAACAACCCGACCACTACGAGTTGGAAGATCGCCCCGAACACCGTGTTGCCCACGGCCAGGATGCCTCCCGCCAGGGGGCCTCCGAAGTCACCCAACAGGTCTCCGGCATCCTGCAACTGCGCACGCACTTCGGCGTTGATCAGATCCAGGTCGAACAGCTCCTGATCGGCCAGCCATCGTTCGACGTTGGCCAAGTACCGCGGCATCTCCCGGGTGAGCGCCACCGCCTGGTCGACGAAGACGGGCACGATCGAAGCGACGAAAGCGACGACGACGACGGCACTGCCGAAGAAGACAACTGGCGTGGCTCGGGAACGACGCCATCCCCGCTTGGTGAGGAACTGCACCGCCGGCTCCAACGCCACGGAGACGAACAGCGCGACGAAGACCTGCAGGATCAGGGAGCGCAGCCGTCCGGCCACCCACAGCAAGGCGATGACGCCAACCAGGACGAGGGCGGCCTGGAGCACCGCCCGACGCAACCAGGGGGGAGGGCGACGATCCGTCATCGGCGGCCAGCGTACCGATGCCAGCCACTCCATATACTCGCTGCAGAACCGCCTTGTCCCGAACCTCGCCACTCCCCCGCTCCGGCGGCATCCTGCTGCATCCGACCAGCCTTCCCGGAACCGGAATCGGTGACCTCGGGGAACATGCGCATCGCTTCGCTCGACTGATCCGGGACATGGGTCTCCGGTGGTGGCAGATGCTGCCGGTCGGCCCCACCGGTTACGGCGACAGCCCGTACCAGTCGCCGTCCACGTTCGCCGGCAACCCCCTGCTGATCCCGACCGACTTGCCGGCCGGCAGCCAGCCCGAGCAGGACGAGGCGACGGTCGACGACTTCCCCGCGGATCGGGTGGATTTCGGCCGGGTGATCCCGTGGAAACGTCAGGCGCTCGACGCGATCACCGCCCACCTGCTCGAGCGGCCGCCGTCCGCAGAGTTCCTCTCCTTCGTCGAAGTCCACCGGTCCGTCTGGTTGCACGACTTTGCCATCTTCACCGCATTGAAGAGAGCCCACCGACTCGCCCCCTGGTGGGAGTGGCCCGACGACCTTCGTCACCGCCGTCCTCAGGCGATACGGTCAGTCGAGCGGTCACTCGCCCATGAGATCGCCCGGGTGGAAGTCGAACAGTTCCTCTTCGACCAAGCCTTCGGAGCCCTCCGCCGTGAGTGTGGCGAGCTGGGCATCGGGCTGATCGGCGACATCCCGATCTTCGTGGCGGCCGACTCGGCGGACGTATGGGCGAATCGACACCTCTTCCTGCTCGACGAGGCCGGCAATCCGACGGTGGTGGCCGGGGTTCCTCCCGACTACTTCTCGGCGACCGGCCAACGGTGGGGAAACCCCCTGTACGACTGGGACGTGCACAAGGCCACCGGCTTCGGCTGGTGGGAAGCCCGCATGCGGCGCACGTTCGAGATGTTCGACCTGGTTCGGATCGATCACTTCCGTGGATTCGTCGCCTCGTGGCACATCCCCGCCTCCGAACAGACCGCAGTCGAAGGCGAGTGGGTTTCCGCACCGGGACGGGAACTCTTCGGTCATCTGCAGGCCACTTTCGGAGACCTGCCGGTGATCGCCGAAGACCTCGGGCTGATCACCCCGGAGGTGGAGGCGCTTCGCGACGAGTTCGACCTGCCGGGAATGAAGGTGCTGCAGTTCGGATTCGGCACCGAAAGCGCCCATGCCCTCGACCAATTCCGGCCGAATGTCGTGGCCTACACCGGAACCCACGACAACGACACGGCACGCGGCTGGTTCGAGAGCGCCGACCCGACGCGAACCAAAGAGCGTCAGACGGCCCTCGCCACCCTCGGCACCGACGGATCGGATTTCGCCTGGGATCTGATCGAAGCGGTCTTCGAGTCCGTCGCCGCCGTGGCCGTCGTTCCCCTGCAGGACGTGCTGTCGTTGGGGAGCAGAGCCCGCATGAACACCCCCGGCACCGACACGGGTAACTGGCGATGGCGGTTCGACTGGCATCAGTTGGACGCACCGCGGATCGAACGGATGCGGAGCCTGGTCGAACGCACCGATCGTCGATGAGCACCATTGCCTTCTGGAAGCCGTACGGGGTCCTCACCAAGTTCACGGACCCGGAAAGCCGGCCGACACTGGCCGACTGGATCACCGAACCGGACCTGTACCCGGCCGGACGGCTGGACAAGGACTCCGAGGGTCTTCTCGTCTTGAGCTCGGACCCCCGGCTCCGAGGCAAACTCACCGCCTCCCGCCATCCACGTACCTATCTCGTCCAGGTGGAAGGCGACATCGGAGCGGCGGCACTGGCCCGCTTGGAGGCGGGGGTCGACGTTCATGGACACCGCACCGCACCCGCCGAGGCCAGACTGATCGATCCGCCGGCATGGCTCGGACCGCGCATCCCACCCATCCGAGTACGGCGACACATTCCCGACCGGTGGATCGAGCTGACGCTCCGGGAGGGACGCAACCGTCAGGTTCGCAAGATGACGGCCGCGGTCGGTCACCCCACACTGCGATTGGTGCGGTGGTCGATCGGTCCCATCACCCTGGACGGCCTCGAAGCCGGGGAGTGGCGCCGGCTCAGACGAGACGAGTTCGATGCCCTGCAACAGGCACTGGAGTGAGCATGCTGGGAAGATTCGTTCTGTGACGTGGGATCCCGTCCGATATGAGCAGTTCCTCGACCATCGCCTGCGGCCGGGGATCGACCTGATGAACAGGATCGGTCGTTTCACACCCAGCAGGATCGTCGACCTCGGATGCGGTACCGGCAGGCTCACTCGACTCCTGGCTGGCAGCCACCCCGACTCGGAGGTCGTCGGAGTCGATTCGTCACCGGAGATGCTGGAACAGGCACAACAGCCACCGTCCGCCATCCGCTGGGTGCAGGCGTCGGTCACCGAATGGGAACCCGACCACGAGTACGGGTTGATCTTCTCGAACGCCGCCCTGCATTGGCTCGACGACCACCCGGCCCTGTTCGCCCGGCTCGGCAGCTGGGTTCCCGCCGGCGGGGTCTTGGCGGTGCAGATGCCCGACAACTGGAACCAACCCACCCACACCATTCCCTCGGCGATGGTCGAGGGGCCCGAATTCCGGGACGTCTCCGCGCTTCTGGCACGAAATCGGGTGGCGCCACCCGCCCGCTATCGGGAGTGGCTGGGGGACGGGCTGACGGTGGATCTCTGGACGACCACGTATCACCAGATACTGGAGGGCGAAGACCCGGTTTTCGACTGGGTCTCCGCCACGGTGCTCGCACCGGTCCTGGCCGCGCTCGACCCGTCCCGGCGTGACCGATTCGCCGCCGAATGCGTCCGGCGTTACCGCGAGGTCTATCCGCCTGAACCGGACGGAACGACGATTCTTCCGTTTCGCCGATTGTTCATCGTCGCCCGGCGCTGATCACTTCTCGATCGGCACCCGCACGGCGTTTCCGTACTCGGTCCACGATCCGTCGTAGTTGCGCACGTTGTCGAATCCGAGCAGGTGCGTGAGGACGAACCAGGTGTGGCTGGAACGTTCGCCGATACGGCAGTACACGACCACGTCGTCGTCTTCGGACAGTCCCACCTCCGAGCGGTAGATCTCCCCAAGCTCGTCGACGGGCTTGAACGTCCCGTCGTCGTTGGCGGCCCGCTTCCACGGCACGTTCGCCGCACCAGGGATGTGGCCACCGCGCAGGGCGCCCTCGTTCGGGTAGTCCGGCATGTGCATCCGTTCCCCCCGGTACTCCTCGGGTGAACGTACGTCGATGAGCGGCCTGCCGGCTTTGCTCTGACCGACGGCATCGGCGAGGAAGGCACGGATGGGTGCATCTTGGCGCTCCACGACCGGATACTCGGTGCGCTGGGGTTCCGGCTTGTCGGTCGTCATGGGCCGTCCCTCGGCGACCCACTTCTGTCGACCCCCGTCCATCAGTCGGGTGTCGGGATGCCCGAACAGGCTGAACACCCAGAGTGCGTAGGCCGCCCACCAATTGAAGTTGTCTCCGTAGAAGACAACGGTGGTGTCGCGGGTGATGCCGTGTCTGGACATCAGGTCGGCGAAGGCCTCCCCATCGAGATAGTCACGCACCGTTTGGTCGTTGAGATCGGTGTGCCAATCGATCTTGATGGCCCCCGGGATGTGACCGGTCTCGTACAGCAGCACGTCTTCGTCGGATTCGACGATGACGACATCGGGATCGTCGAGGTGCTCCGCCACCCAGTCGGTCGACACCAGCTTCGCCGGGTTGGCATACGACTGGAATCGGGGCGAAGGATCGGTCGGAACGGGCATGTGGATTGCCTCCTGCTGGTCGTCCACCGAGCATATCGAAGGCTCGCGGTGACGCTGCGGGCCTCCATCGGATTCAGCTCTCCCGCCGCTTGGCCTACGGTGGGGCCACCATGCAACTCCCACCCAAACTCGACCAGATCGTTCGCCTCATGGCGTCCTCGCCGAAGGACATCAAGGTCGAGGCGCTGCTCGACTACTCCCGTCGGATTCCGCCCCTCCCCGACCACGTCACCCGCGACTCGCTGGAACAGGTCCACGAATGTCAGACACCGTTCTTCCTGGTCACCGAAATCGACGACGACGACCGGGTCCACATGTATTTCGAGGCGCCACCCGAGTCGCCCACGGTGCGGGGATTCGCCGGCATCCTCCTAGGCGGATTGGACGGCGAATCTCCTGAGACGATCCTCTCGGTCCCCTCCGACTTCATCTACGCGATGGGACTGGAGGAAGTGGTCACGCCGCAGAGACTGAACGGCATGGTGGCGATCCTGGCTCGGATCAAACGTCAGGTCGCGGAGGCGACAGCCTGAGCGCTGTGCCCGGCACCTTGCTTGATGCTGCCCGACGCCCGTCGTGGCAAGTACCAGTGATGCCGAGGGACGGAGTCACCGATCGCCAGGCGGTGGACGCTCTGACTTCAACGCAGCTCGAAATGTCAGCTGGGAGTAGCTCGAGCCATTGATGAGAATGGACACGGAGTAGACACCCGGAGCTGGGATTGCCACCTGATGCATGTCAATGACCTGCGGAATGTGGAGGGCCTCTCCGGGAATGCGGCCAGGCCCGGGGGTGCCCCGAAACTGGCCTTCGATGCGGACGATCTGCTCTCCGTCCTGCGCTGTGACCAGAACGGATATCGAGTGAGGTCGATCACCTTCGGAAGGATCCATCGAGATCATGGATGCCAGCATGCAAAGCAGTTCCGCTGGGTACCGTTCCCGCCATATCCTGGTTACTCCACCCCCGAGGACGTGGAGTAATCCTTCGCGGATCGTTGCCGCGTCGCATAGGAAGGCGTCAACCCTCATGGATGTGCATCATCCAGCGAGAGCCACCCGTTCATATTCCCAGTACGCAATGTTGCCCGAGTCAGGTCCCTTTGCCTGGACCGCGTCACCCTCGGTGATCGCGTCCGCGAACAGAGACGCCTCCTCGACGATGATCACCGGCTCACCGGCCACGAAGTCGATGCCTTCCATGACCATGTCTCGCAGTTCGGTGAAGGAATCTGCGACTGCGGTGTATCCGGGAAAATCGGGAGAATCCGCCCACCACTTACCGTCACAGTGATACTGGATGGTCACGCGTTTCATTCTGACCTCACTCTACGACCCTACAGAAGCTTCAAGGCCTGCTGCTCATCGAGGCCCACATCCTGAACGAGAACCTTTCTCACCACGCGAGGCGGAATTTCTTGCCCATCGTGGAAGCCGAAGACGAGCGGAGGGTAACCGTTGGGTGACTCAAGCCTCCTATGTGACCCGCGCTGCCTGGCAATCTCATAGCTCAACGGTTCTCG
>JBKHXZ010000193.1:0-2711 GCA_046565785.1 Acidimicrobiia bacterium | reverse complement strand
CTGTCGCCCGTCGCTGCGCTCCCGGGGGGGACAAAAGGAAGCGGGCCTGTCCCCCATCGCGGCGCTCCTGGGGGGACAAAAAGAAGCGGGCCTATCGCCCGTCGCTGCGCTCCTGGGGGGACAAAAGGAGGCGGGCCTGTACCCCCAACGTCGCTGCGCTCCTGGGGGGACAAAGAGAGGCGCGCCTGTCCCCCATCGCGGCGCTCCTGGGGGGACAGAGGATCGCTATTCGGTGGTCGGGGTGCGGGCGCCCAGTTCTCGGTCTAGGAGGAGGAGAGCGCCGCCGTCGTCTTTGATCAGCTTGAGCTGTTCGACGATGTCGTCGACCGTCGACTCCTCTTCGATCTGCTCCACCAAAAACCACTGCAACAAGGCGAAACTGGCCGAATCGCCGGACTGCAACGCCTCCGCATATAGCCCGGAGATCGCTTCGGACACCCGCTGTTCCTGGCGTAAAGCCGTCTCGAAGGCGTCGACCACCGACTCGAACTCCGACTTCGGCGCTTCGATCCGGCCCAGCACGACGTCGTTGCCCCGGTCCAGCACATGATCGAAGAATTTGAGGGCGTGGGCCCGCTCCTCCTCCGACTGGATACGCATCCACGAGGCCATGCCCGGCAGGCTCCGAGAATCGAAATAGGCGGCCATCTGCAGGTAGGCGAGAGACGACGCCAACTCCAGGTCGATCTGACGGTTGAACTTCTCAGCAAGGGTCTGTGGCATCTTCATGACAGAAAACCTACCGCGCTCAGGACTCTTCGTCGGTGACCGGCGGCACGTCCTCGACATACGGCAGCTCGACTCGCTCGCCGCTCACCGCGTCGAACTGCACCAACGCCCGCCGACTGGGCGGTTCGTCGGCCGAATACATCACCACATGCCACCGAGGACGGGACCGGATCCCCACGAACGTCACCGCCGCCGACGCGTGACCCACCGGAAAGTCCACCTCGGCCGCCGCCCGGGCAAGAGCCTCCTCCTGTTCGATCTGCAGCGGCCACGCCGACATCAGATGCCAACCGGCCAACACCACCGCCAGCGCGACCGCGAACCAGACCAACGGTTGGGAAGCAGCCAGAACCGCCATCACCGCCGCCGTGCCCAGGTAGATCCAACCGGCAACACGGCGCCGACGAGGATCCGGGAAGCGGTACGGACCGACGATCGAACTGTCCAGATCCTCCGGGACACCCTCGGATTCGGCGACTTCGGCAGGAATGTGGATGCCGTCGGTCACGACCCACCTCCCGGCGGTCGCGCTTCAGCGGTCAGCTCGGCGACGATGTCGGCCACCGGCGTTCCCCTCCGCTCCTCGTCAGAGCCGTAACGTCGCAGCCCGGCCGTCCTCGCCTCGACGTCCCGGTCGCCCACCACCAGCACCGCCGGGGTCTTGTGGGTGATGGCGCGTCGCACCTTCTCCCCCACCGTCTCGTCGCTCTCGTCGACCTCCACCCGCAGCCCGGCACCAGCCAGCTCACGCTTCAGCTCGTAGGCGTAGTCGAGATGCCGGTCGGCCACCGGCACGATCCCGGCCTGCACCGGCGCCAGCCACGTCGGGAACGCTCCGGCGTAATGCTCGGTGAGCACCCCGAAAAACCGTTCGATCGACCCGGCCTTGGCACAGTGGATCATCACCGGACGCTCGGCGGCGTTGTCCGAGGCGGCATAGCTGATGTCGAAACGTTCGGGCAGGGCGAAATCCACCTGGATCGTCGACACCTGCCAGCGACGGCCGATGGCATCTTTCACATGAACGTCGATCTTCGGGCCGTAGAACGCCCCCTCGCCGTCGGCCACCCGGTAGGTGATGCCCGAATTGTCCAGCGCCTCGGCCAGGCGGGTTTCGGCCAACTCCCACAGATCCAACTCACCCACGTACTTGTCGGGACGGGTCGACAGGTCGGCTTCGAACTCCTCGAACCCGAACGCGCCCAACCACTCCAAGACGAAATCGAGATGCAGCTTCAGTTCGGAAGCCACCTGATCACGAGTGCAGAAAGTGTGCGAATCGTCCTGGGTGAACCCTCGGGCACGCAGCAGACCGTGGATCACCCCGGACCGCTCGTAGCGGTACACGCCACCGAGTTCGGACAGCCGCAACGGAAGCTCCCGGTAGGACCGGGACCGACTCCGATAGATCAGCACGTGGAACGGACAGTTCATCGGCTTCACCCGATACGGGTCGCCCCCGTCCATCTCCATCGACGGATACATGTTCTCGGCGTAGAAACCGGTGTGGCCCGAAATGTCCCACAAGGCCTCTTTGGCCAGATGCGGGGAGAACACGAACTCGAACCCGTACTTCTCGTGCAGACGACGGGAATGGTCCTCCACCAGCTTGCGGATCATCCCTCCCTTCGGATGCCACACGCTCAGGCCCGCTCCCAGCTCGCGGGGGAACGAGAACAGGTCGAGTTCAGGCCCGAGCTTGCGGTGGTCCCGGCGTTCGGCCTCCTCCAGCCGATGGAGATGCTCCTCCAACGCCTTCTTCGACTCCCAGGCAGTCCCGTAGATGCGCTGCAACTGGGGACGGTTCTCGTCACCCCTCCAGTACGCGCCGGCAGAGCGCAGCAACTTCACCGCCTTCAACCGGCCGGTGCTGGGGACGTGCGGGCCCCGGCACAGGTCGAAGAACTCGCCCTGGCGGTAGACCGTTATGTCGCCGTCCTCCAGCGCCTCGACGATCTCCATCTTGTAGGGGTTGTCTTTGT
>JBKHXZ010000192.1:0-15378 GCA_046565785.1 Acidimicrobiia bacterium | reverse complement strand
GACCGATAGCGTACCAGTACCGTGAGGGAAAGGTGAAAAGTACCCCGGCGAGGGGAGTGAAATAGAACTTGAAACCGATGGCTTACAAGCAGTAGGAGGGATCTTCGGATCCTGACTGCCTGCCTTTTGAAGAATGAGCCGGCGAGTTAGCGATATGTGGCAAGGTTAAGGCGTGAGCCGTAGCCGAAGCGAAAGCGAGTCTTAATAGGGCGCCTAGTCGCATGTCCTAAACCCGAAGCCGAGTGAGCTATCCATGGGCAGGGTGAAGCGAGGGTAAGACCTCGTGGAGGCCCGAACCCACCAAGGTTGAAAACTTGGGGGATGACCTGTGGATAGGGGTGAAAGGCCAAACAAACTCGGCGATAGTTGGTTCTCCCCGAAATAGCTTTAGGGCTAGCGTCACGCGTTTCGCATTGGGGGTAGAGCACTGATTGGGCTAGGGGGCCAACAAGCTTACCGACCTCAGTCAAACTCCGAATCCCAATGTGCCAGAGCGTGGCAGTCAGTCTACGTGGGATGAGCTTCGTGGACGAAAGGGCAACAGCCCAGATCGCCAGCTAAGGCCCCTAAGTCTGTACTAAGTGGGAAACGATGTGGAATCGCCCAAACAGCCAGGATGTTGGCTTAGAAGCAGCCACCATTTAAAGAGTGCGTAATAGCTCACTGGTCGAGTGATTCTGCGCGGAAAATGTAACGGGGCTCAAGTACAGCGCCGAAGCTGCGGGCTTCTGCTTTTGCAGGAGCGGTAGGGGAGCGTCGTGCGGACGGTGAAGCGGCGGCGGAAGCCAGTCGTGGAGACCGTACGAGTGCGAATGCCGGCATGAGTAGCTAATGAAGAGTGAGAATCTCTTCCGCCGATTGTCCAAGGGTTCCTGGGGAAGGCTCGTCCGCCCAGGGTAAGTCTGGACCTAAGGCGAGGCCGAGAGGCGTAGTCGATGGACAACTGGTTGATATTCCAGTACCACTCCATGCGCGACCAGACCGAATCTCGTGTGCTAAGGAAAGCCCTTCGGGGCCTACCGACCCCGCGGGTACTAGGTCAGCGAAGAGGGGACGAGGACAGGTAAGTGAACCCGGGCGTTGGTTGTACCCGGGCGAAGCGTGTAAGCCGAGATCCAGGCAAATCCGGATCTCACAAGGCCCAGGCGTGATCGGGAGCCGCTTCAGGCGAAGTCACCGACCCTATGCCTCCAAGAAAAGCCTCTAGCGAGTTCATGGGGTGCCAGTACCCCAAACCGACACAGGTGGACAGGTAGAGAATACCAAGGCGAGCGAGTTAACTCTGGTTAAGGAATTCGGCAAAATCGATCCGTAACTTCGGGAGAAGGATCGCCCCGGTAAGGTGTAGGACTTCGCGTCCGAAGCCTGAGGGGGCCGCAGTGAATTGGCCCAAGCGACTGTTTACTAAAAACACAGCACGATGCTAAGTCGCAAGACGACGTATATCGTGTGACGCCTGCCCGGTGCTGGAAGGTTAAGCGGAGAGGTTAGCCGTAAGGCGAAGCTTTGATGTTAAGCCCCAGTAAACGGCGGCCGTAACTATAACGGTTAACCCAATGGCCGTGGGTAAACCTGGCCATATGCTGGAACATCCGAGTATCCGACGGTACTCGTTCATGTCACACCCATTCGATTGGATGGAGACATGAGCAGTGAAAATCCGATCGGTGCGGACAATCAGCAGGAAACCGAACTCGCAGGGATCGATCCCTGGTGGATCGTCGGATTCGTCGATGGTGAAGGCTGTTTCTCAGTCTCGATCCATCGCAACGATCTGGCCCGACCCACCAACGGCTGGCACGTCCAGCCGACGTTCCACGTGTCACAGCACGTGGAGCATGTCGACGTACTACACGCCCTGAGACGCTTCTTCGGATGCGGCTCGGTGCGGCGCAAGGCGGCCGACAATCCGGTGATGGTGTACTCGGTACACAGCACCATCCAGCTCGTCGAACGGATCATTCCGTTCTTCGAGGAACACCCCCTGCGAGTCAAGCGAGAGGACTTCGAGCGATTCGCCCTCATCACGAGAGCGGTACGCGAGCGGAGACACCATCGTCCAGAGACCTTCCGATTGGTCGTCGAAGCCGCCTATGCGATGAACCGCAACGGGCGGCAGCGAAAGCGACCAATAGAGGAGATCCTCAGCGGAGCTCCTCCGGGTCTCTCGGGATCCTCAGAGACTGCACGCCAGGCATCGTCGGGATCGACGATGAAGATACAGTCCGATCCCCGTGGCGACACGGGGAGTCAGGCAGAAATGACCTGACCACCCTCTGCATCGAGCAGGGGGCAGTAACAACAATGCCTAAGGTAGACGCACTCAGAGTGCAGAGTGCCTGCCCCCTTCCATCGTGAGATGGGAGAGAGCAGCTGGCTATATGCTGGAAACCCCGAGTATCCGGTGGTACTCGTCCATGTCACACCCATTCGGTTGAATGGTGAGCATGGACAGTGACAATCCGTCCGGTGCGGGCAATCAGCAGGAAAGGCCAGGTATCGAGCAGTGGAACGTCGGCCTCGACGTCGGTGATTCGCAAGGATCTCTGACGGCGTAGGAAGGTTCCGCTGACGCCGCCCAAAGGGGCGGTCTCGGTATCTGGAATCCTCAGAGGCCATACGCCAGCCGTCTCGGCTCCGACGCTGAGGCGAAGATATGGTCCGAGCCCTATGGCGACATAGGGAACCAACTCGAGCGAAATTCCTTGTCGGGTAAGTTCCGACCTGCACGAATGGCGTAACGACTTGGGCACTGTCTCAACCAGAGACTCGGTGAAATTGCAGTGTGAGTAAAGATGCTCACTACCTGCGGCAGGACGGAAAGACCCCGGAACCTTTACTCTAGCTTGACATTGGAGTCTGGCGTTTGATGTGTAGGATAGGTGGGAGACTAGGAAGCAGCGGCGCCAGTCGTTGTGGAGTCAACGTTGAAATACCACCCTTCACTCGACGGCCTTCTAACCTCGGTCCGTTATCCGGATCAGGGACAGTGTCTGGCGGGGAGTTTCACTGGGGCGGTGGCCTCCTAAAATGTAACGGAGGCGCCCAAAGGTCACCTCAGTCTGGTCGGCAATCAGACGTTGAGCGTAAATGCACAAGGTGGCTTGACTGCGAGACTTACAAGTCGAGCAGGGACGAAAGTCGGGATTAGTGATCCCATGGTGGCATGTGGGTGCGCCATGGCTCATCGGCTAAAAGGTACTCCGGGGATAACAGGCTTATACCCCCCAAGAGTCCATATCGACGGGGGTGTTTGGCACCTCGATGTCGGCTCGTCGCATCCTGGGGCTGGAGCAGGTCCCAAGGGTCGGGCTGTTCGCCCGTTAAAGCGGCACGCGAGCTGGGTTTAGAACGTCGTGAGACAGTTCGGTCCCTATCCGCCGCAGGCGCAGGAGATTTGAGAGGATCTGTCCCTAGTACGAGAGGACCGGGATGGACGTACCTCTGGTGTGCCAGTTGTTCTGCCAAGAGCACGGCTGGTTGGCTATGTACGGACGGGATAAGCGCTGAAGGCATCTAAGTGCGAAGCCCACCTCGAGATGAGATCTCCCACGGGGTTAACCCGGTAAGGCCCCTGGTAGAAGACCAGGTTGATAGGCCGGACGTGTAATTGCAGCAATGCATTCAGCGGACCGGTACTAATTGGCCGAGGGCTTGGATTTCAAAAGACGAATTCAAAACGAACATGCTCGCTATGGAGTGCTCGGGGTGCCGAGAACTCGAAGCTTTGCCCGGTGGCGATAGCGGTAGGGAACCACCCGTTCCCATTCCGAACACGGAAGTGAAACCTGCCAGCGCCGATGGTACTTGGAGGGCGACCTCCTGGGAGAGTAGGTCACTGCCGGGCAGTAAACGTGAGAGGGCCGTGGCACCAGCTGCGGCCCTCTTCTTGTATCCCAAAGGACCGTTCGATGAACGACAAACCCTCCGGTGGCCGCAAGCCCAGGGGCGGATCAGGTGACCGACGCCGCGAAGACAACCGGTCTGGTGGTAACCGGCCCGGTGGAAGCCGTCCCGGCCAAGGAAACCGCCGCGGCGGGAAGCCCGGCGACGGCCGCAACCAGACCGATCGCAGTCAGGGACAGCGCCCCGCCCGCTCGGCCAAGAAAGAAATCACCGCCGGCACCGGGCAACTACCCCGATGGATCCGCGACGAGATCATCCATTCCACGCCGAAAGAACGACGTGACGCCGCCATCCGCGAACTCGAAGCCGGGTTGACCGCGTTCGCCGACGAGCGGTTCGGGAAGGCTGCCGGGGCCCTACGGCGCGCCAAAGAGCTGGCACCCCGCGCCTCGACCATCCGCGAGATGCTCGGACTCGCCGCCTATCAGCTCGAACAGTGGGACGAAGCGCTCCGCGAGTTGCGCACGTTCCGGCGACTCACCGGTGTCACCGATCACATGGCCGTCGAGATGGACTGTCTGCGGGCGCTGGGGCGGGTCGATGGGATCGAGAAGACGTGGGAACTGTTCAACGAACACGGTGGATCCAAGGAGGCAGAGGACGAGATCCGAGTGGTGTACGCCAGCTCGCTCCTCGAACGAGGCGAGCGAGAGCGTGCGTGGTTGGTGATCAAGCCCGGCCGACTGGTGGCCTCGCCGTCTGACAGCATGTTGCGACGCTGGGCGGTCGCTGCCCGAGTCGCCGAGGCGAACCGTGACCGGGATACGGCGCGTACTCTGGTGCTCGCCATCCGCGATGCGGACCCGGACCTTCCGTGGCTCGACCAGTACGACGACCTCCTCGCCTGAAACCGTCACACCCGTTCCATAGGTTGACCCCCGCACCTCCCCGGACGGTCGGGAGACCGTCATGTCCGAAGATCTGAACCTGTCCGTCCTCTGCGGACGCTTGACCACCGAACCGGATGTCGTCGTTCACGACTCGGGGGCTCGTCACATCCAGTTCCTGCTGACGGTCCACGCCCGACACCCCAACCAGCGCGTCGACGTGGTGCCGGTGACCTTCTACGACCCGCCCGACTGGTTGGTCGACGACCTGCCCGGGCCGAACTCCCGAATCTGGGTGACCGGCGCCTTCCAACGTCGGGGTCAGGACAGTCCGGAAGGCCGGCGGTCCCGGATCGAAGTCGTCGCAGACCACGTGGTGGTGATCGACCACGCACCCTCCCGGGTCCGTCGTCTCGCCATGTAGCCTCGACGCTCATGCCCCTGCCGATCGCCATCGCCGCGCCCAACGCCGTCAGTGCCGAGGTGGCGAGGGGCATTGTGGCCGACGGCGGGAATGCGTTGGATGCGGCGATCGGGGCAGCGGTCGCTGCGATGGCGTCCGAACCTGGTGTCGTCGCACCGGGGGCGGGTGCCTACGTCACCCTGGCCCAGCGCGGCAGTTCTTCCGTGGTCTTCGACGGATACCTGGCCGTCCCCGGCCTCGGCGGGCGTCATCCCGATCCTGTGTGTCACGTTGCCACGATGGAATACGGCGGCGGAGTCTCCACCGTTGTCGGACCCGCGTCGATCGCGGTTCCTGGGGCATGGGCTGCATTGGGGGCAGCGCACGACCGTTTCGGGGCGCTCGCATGGGACGCAGTTCTCGCTCCCGTCGTTGCGCTGGCCGCATCCGGCTCACCGCTGGGTGCTACCGCAGCCACCTACCTGGCCGACGCGTTCGGGCCGATCTTCTCCCACGATGCCGTCGGGCGCCGGGCCCTGGCGCCCGACGGCGTGTTGGCCGTACCCGGCGCATCCATCCGAGTCGACGATCTTCCGGATTCGCTCGGCCGATTGGCGGTGGCGGGCGCCGATGACCTGTATCGAGGCGATCTGGGAAGGATGATCGGTACCGACCTGTGGAGCCGCGGAAGTCACCTCTCGCTCGCCGACCTGCAGGCGTATCGGCCGATCACCCGCCAACCGCTGGAGCTGTTGGCTTCGGGATGGCGGCTGATGACGAATCCAGCGCCGGCAGTGGGCGGGGCGGCGCTCGCCGTCATGCTTGCTCGATCCGGGTCGGGGAGTGTGCCAGAACTGATCGATGCCCAGAAGTTCGTGTACGGATGGCGTCGACGGGGTGGCGATGCCGCGGTCGACCGGGAGATGGCGATCCGTGACCTGCTCGGCGATCCGCTGCGATCCGGCTCGACGGCGCACGTGTCAGCCGCCGGTGACGGTTTGGCCGTGGCCATCACGCTGTCCGCCGGGTACGGGTCGGGGGTCATCCCGACAGGTACCGGGATGTGGATGAACAATGGTCTTGGCGAAGTCGAACTGGTCGGGGACTGGTCGCGACAGGACGCAGGCGCGCGTCTGAACTCGAACATGGCACCGACAGTCGGAACGCACGAGAACGGGTCGCTCCTCGCCATCGGGTCGCCCGGTGCCGACCGGATCACGTCGGCGCTGACTCAGACCCTCCTACATCTCGCTCGGGGAGCCTCAGCGACCGATGCGATCCACGCACCGCGGATCCACGTCGATACCGGCGAGGTGAACCGAATCGCCATCGAACCTGGCATCGACGTGCCGGAGACGGGCGACGAGCAACTGCGGTACTCGGATCTCCACATGTACTTCGGCGGTGTCGGATTGGCGATGGAGTTCGCAGACGGAGGTGTGGAAGCCGTGACCGACCCTCGTCGCAACGGCGTGGCTCTGGTCCTCGACTGAACGGCCAGAGAACGCGAAAATCATCGCTCGAAATGGTGACTGCTGGCGGGTAGGTTCGGGAACGTTCCCGACTCCCCGGAGGTCCCCGACGTGGCCTGGTTCTGGACCGACGATCTCGCCCGCATCCTCCTCACCGAGGGAGTGCCGCCGCGCCCGTTGGCAGAACTGCTGTCCCGTCCCGTGGCCGTCGCCGCCTCCGACCAGGACCGTGCTCTGGACATCGTGTGCGGCATGGCTGGTGTGGAGCGTCGGGAGACCGACGCGGCGTGACACAGTTCTGAACCGACCACAATCGGCCCGATGCTCGCACTGTTCCGAACCCCGCGCTGGGCGATCGCCACGCTCGTGGTGGTCGTGCTGTGCGCTGTGTTCGCCTCGCTGGGGCGCTGGCAACTGCAGCGGCACCAGGAGCGGGCCGTGGAGAACACGGTGAACGCTCAGCGGCTCTCCGCTCCACCCGTGTCTCTCGGGGACATGCTCGAAGCAGCGGGAGGCGATGTGACCTCACTCGAATACCGTCGTGTGGTCGTCACCGGCCGATTCGACCCCGCCAACGAAATCCTGGTGCGGTCTCAGGTGGCGAACGAGCGACCGGGATTCCACGTCGTCACCCCACTGGTCACCCAGGACTCCGTCGTGTTGGTCAACCGAGGTTGGGTGCCTTTGGCTGTGGAGCGGCCCCCGGTGACCGGCGCACCACCTCCCTCAGGGGCAGTAACCGTCGAGGGCGTCGTTCGGCTCGGTCAGACCCGCCCGTCGATCGGTCCGATCGAACCAGAAGGTCGGTTGGACGTCGTGGCACGAATCGACCTCGAGCGGCTCGGTCAGCAGTTCACCGATCTGGCGCCGGTCTGGGTGCAACAGACGGACCCGCCGGCCGGGGACCTGCCGATCCGCCTCCCGTTGCCCGACACCGATGACCCCGGGCCTCACCTTCCGTATGCGGTGCAGTGGTTTTCCTTCGCGGTGATCGCCGCAGGAGGCTACGGGCTACTCGTTCGACGGGCACTCCCAGGACGGCGATGAGGCTCGCCCTTGCACTGACGGCACTGGTCGTGACCGCATGTTCGACGACGGTGGCGACGACGACCACCACATTGCCCTCCACCACTTCGACGAATACGACACCGCCGTCGCCGCCTCCTCCCGAAGCCACCCACTACGAGGTCCAAGCCTGCGGGAGCGCTGTGCCGCGTCCTTGGTCGATCCTCTGTCGTGCCGTGGACCTGATCGAGAAGAGAGCCTTGTTCGAGCCCGACATGGCGTCACTCGCTGCCGCCGCTGCCGCAGGGGTCCGGCAGGTGACCGAGGGCGCGCCGACTCCTGTGGCGGAGCCAGTGACCTGCCATGTTCCCGCCGACGAATTTCTCGGCGTGTGCGACGTGGTGGTCGACCGCCACCGATTCGATGGAATCCCAGTCGATCAGCTCGTGGAAGGTGCGGTGCGGGGATTGTTCCGGTTCGGGCTCGATCCCTATTCGTCGTACCTCGACTCCGAGAGCGCCGCCCGGTTGCAGAGCATCGGACCTGGGCATGTCCTCTCACTGGGGATGGTGGTAGGTGCTCGAGATCCGAGTGACTCTGCCTGCAGCCCGCTCTCGGCCACCTGTCGGCTGACCGTGTTGATGGTCTTCGACCTCGGCCCCGCATCGGGCGTTGATATCGCGCCCGGCGACCTCGTGACGGCGATCGATGGGATCCCCGTCGACGGGATCACCGAGACAGAGGCGGCCGCCCGAATGTCGGCAGACGCGGGAGCCACCACGGTGCTGACGATCGAGTCGGCTGGGGGAGCGGTCACCGACCACACGCTGGTTCACGAGGACATTCGCCCGGCCTCCGTCGAATACGGGCCTGCCACCGACACCATCCTCTACTTGCGGGTCAACGACTTCAGTCAGCAGGCCGCGCAAGCCGTCGGCCAGGTGCTTCGATCCCCCGACGCGGTGGGGATCGAAGGGATGATTCTCGACTTGCGGGGCAATCCTGGCGGGCTGGTGTTGAGTGCCCAGGCGGTGGCGTCGCAGTTCCTTCAGTCGGGTTCGGTGCTGGTGGAGGAGACCCGTGCCGGCCGGGTCGAGCTCCCGGTCCTGGCCGGGGGCCTGGTCCCGGCCTCTGTCGAGCTGGTGGTGATCGTCGACGGCGCCAGTGCATCCGCGGCCGAGATCGTTGCCGCGGCACTGTCCGCAGCGGGTCGCGGGACGGTGATCGGGCAACCCACGTTCGGAAAGAACCTCGTGCAGGAGGTGTTCGGTGCTCCCGGTGGCGGTGAATACCGCATCACCGTGGCACGCTGGTTGGCTCCCGACGGCACCGACGTAGGGCGAGGTGGATTGGAACCCGACCTCGTGGTGGATACGGCCGGCGACGTCCCGATCGTCGAGGCCGTCCGCCTCCTCGAAGGCTGAGATCAATCCAGGGGAGTCGCCAGGCCCTCGACCACCCTGACCGTCGCCAACGCGTGCAGACCGTCCGGTGGCATGAGGATCTTGGACGAACGGTTGCCACCTCCGAGGACGATCTGATCGCGATCCATGACCGCAGCATCCACCAGGATCGGCAGGCCGTCCGGCAGGCCGAACGGGGTCACCCCACCGATCTGCATGCCGGTCAGATCCAACGTCGCGTCGGCCGAGGCGAACGAGAGCTTCTTCCAACCCAAAGCATCCCGAACCGCCCGGTTGACGTCCAGCCGGGTAGTGGCGAGAGCTAGGCATACCGCGAACTGGTCGGGCGGACGCCGCGAGGCCACGACGATCGTATTGGCACTGTCTGCCGGATCGACCCCGTAGTGCTCGCAGAAGGCGGCAGTGTCGGCAAGTTTCGGGTCACACGCCATCTCTTCATGAGGGACCGACAGCGCAGTCAGCTGGCGATGGACGACAGGAAGCAACAAGGTGGTCATGGCAGATCGAGAGTCGAGGGTATCGTGCCCGGCTCATGGCTCACGTCAGCGTTGTCGGCTCGGTCAATCTCGATCTGGTAGCCACCGCACCGCGACTGCCCAGACCGGGCGAGACGGTCACCGAAGCCGAGTTCGCTCGCCATCCCGGCGGGAAAGGTGCGAACCAGGCGCTCGCCGCTCGGCGGCTCGGGGCGGAGGTGCGGCTGGTGGCGTGTGTCGGTAACGACCCCGAGGCCGACATGGCAACCTCGACCCTCCGGGATGCGGGCGTCGACCTCAGCGGATGCAGGCAGATCGCAGCCGCGCCGACTGGGGTCGCGTTGATCGTGGTCGACACACGAGGCGAGAACCAGATCGTCGTCGCTCCAGGAGCGAACCGTCACCTGAGCGCAGGCGACATCGACGTCAAAGGCGCGGATGTCGTCGTCACCCAGTTGGAGGTGCCCATCGAAGCGGTGATCGCTGCGGTGGAGGCGTCTTCGTTCGCCGTGGTGAATGCGGCTCCTGCCCGAACGTTGCCCGCCGCATTGCTGGCGAGCTGTGACGTCGTGGTCGTCAACCAGACAGAAGACGCCTTCTTCGGGGATGCGCTCGAGGCGGCCGCCATGGTCGTCACGACTTTGGGCGCCGACGGCGCCGTGGCACGGCAGGGATCGCGCATGGTGGCGAGAGCGGCCGCGCCGAAGGTCGAGGTCGTCGACACGGTCGGCGCGGGCGATACGTTCGTCGGAGCGTTGGCAGTCGAACTCGCCGGGGGAGCAGAGCTCGACGAGGCGCTCCGCTTCGCCTGTGCAGCCGGTGCCCTGGCCACCACCCGGCCGGGCGCACAGTCGGCGATGCCCAGGCGGGAAGAGGTACTGACGATTCTGGAGACGATGTGACGATCCCGATCGTGATCGACTGCGATCCCGGCCACGACGACGCCATTGCGCTGATGCTCGCCGCAGCGTCGTCGGAACTCGAACTGGCAGCCGTCACCACGGTCGCCGGGAACACCCGCCTAGAACGCACCACCGCCAATGCCATACGGGTGCTCGACCTGTTGGGGCTCGACGTACCGGTCGCCTCCGGAGCCGATCGACCGTTCGTCCGCGAACTGGTGGTGGCTGAATACGTCCACGGTGCCACGGGACTCGACGGTCCGACCCTGCTGCCGCCCAGTAGGGATCCGGAGGCTGTCCACGCGGTTCCCTTCCTAGCCGAGCTGCTTCGCCACGCGGACCGCCCGGTGACCCTGGTTCCGATCGGCCCTCTCACCAACATCGCACTGCTGTTGGCGACGTACCCGGAGTTGGCCGATCGGATCGAACGAATCGTCCTGATGGGCGGTTCGATGGGTCAGGGCAACGTCACACCGTCGGCCGAGTTCAATATCTACGTCGATCCGGAGGCCGCCCATCGGGTATTCGCTTCTGGACTCGACGTGACCATGATCGGCCTCGATGTCACCCATCGTGCACTGCTGCACAACACCGACGCCGAACAGTTGGCCAAGGCGGGCAGGGTGGGACGGTTCGTGGCCGATCTGTTCGGTTTCTTCGCCGGACACGAACCCGGCAGCCGCGGGCTCGGCGGCGCCCCCATCCACGATGCCGTGGCAGTCGCCCACCTGATCTGGCCCGACCTGGTGACCACCGAGCGACGACCTGTCACCGTCGATCTCGGCGAGACGAGCCGGGGACGGACGATCGTCGATAGGCGCCCTGCAACCGCCGCCGACACCGGTGTTTCGGTCGCCGTCGACATCGATGGAGAACGGTTCACCCGGTTGCTGGTCGAAAGACTGGAAACACTCGGTTGAGGTCCGGGGGCGGACCCCCGGACCTCAACGCTCAGCTCACCGCTGTGATGGCTTGCTCCAGATCGGCCTTGATGTCGTCGATGTGTTCGATCCCGACCGACACCCGAATGAGGTCCGGGGACACGCCCGAGGCGCGCTGTTCGTCCTCCCGGAGCTGCTGGTGGGTGGTCGACGCCGGATGGATGACCAGCGTTTTGGCGTCCCCGACATTGGCGAGGTGGCTTGCGAGCACCGTGTGGTCGATGAAGCGTTTCCCGGCCTCGTATCCGCCCTTCAGGCCGAAGGACAGCACTCCGCCGAAGCCGTTCCGCAGGTACTTCCTGGCATTGGCGTGGTACGGATGGCTTTCCAGTCCCGGGTAGGACACCCAGGTGACCTCGGGGTGACTTTCGAGCCAGCGTGCCAGTTCCAAGGCGTTGTCCACGTGGCGTTGGACTCGGAGACTGAGGGTTTCCAGTCCCTGCAGGAACAGGAAGGCATTGAACGGGGACAACGCTGCTCCCAGGTCCCGAAGACCTTCGACGCGAGCGCGAATGGCGAACGCGATGTTCCCGAAGTCCGACTCAGGGTTGAATACGTCGGTGAAGACCAGATCGTGGTAACCAGGTGCCGGATCGGTGAAGATCGGGAATTTGCCGTTGCGCCAATCGAAGTTGCCCGAGTCGACGATCACGCCGCCGATCGAGGTGCCGTGACCACCGATCCACTTGGTGGCGGATTGGACGACGATGTCGGCGCCATGCTCGATCGGGCGGCACAGATAGCCGGCCGCACCGAAGGTGTTGTCGACGATCAAGGGGATTCCGGCGTCGTGGGCGACGGTGGCAATCGCCTCGAAGTCGGGCACGTTGTATTTGGGGTTCCCGATCGACTCGAGATAGATCGCCTTCGTGTTCTCCCTGATGGCCGCCGCGAAGTCCTCAGGGGCATCGCCGTCCACGAACGTCACGTCGATGCCTTGACGGGGAAACGCCACCTTGAACTGGTTGTACGTGCCGCCGTAGAGGTAGCTGGTGGACACCAGGTGGTCTCCGGCCTGGAGCAGCGTCGTGAATGTCAGGAGCTGAGCCGACTGTCCGGACGCTGTCGCCACGGCGGCCAGTCCACCTTCCAGCGCGGCCACCCGCTTTTCGAAAACGTCGGTGGTGGGGTTCATGATGCGGGTGTAGATGTTCCCGAACTCCTGCAGCCCGAACAGCCGCGCCGCATGGTCGGTGTCGTCGAAGGTGTACGAGGTCGTCTGGTAGATGGGAACCGCCCGGGCGTTGGTCCCCGGGGCGGGGTCCTGCCCGGCGTGCACCTGCAGGGTTTCGTATCGGAATGACATGGTTGCCTTTCTGGGTAGGTCAGGTCGGCGTAGCGGCGCTCAGGCGACTGCCTCGCGTACGGTGTCCGTGTCGAGTTCGATCGTGACTGGGATGGGTCGCGCCAGCGTGTGTCCGACGGGTGAGGTCCGCGTGACCTTGTCGTGAAGGGCTGCCAGGGCTTCAGCCGTGGCATCGGATTCGATCCGGACCGTCGCTTCGATCGTCTCGAAACCGGCGTGCCCGTCGCTGAGGCCGAGAAAGGTGTGCAGGTCGAGCTGGCCGGAGAGTTCGATCTCCAGTGACTTCAACTCGATTCCCGCAACCGAAGCGTTGGCGGCGTATCCCACTGCCAAGCAATTGCCGAGAGCGGCGAGCAGTTGTTCGACCGGGTTGGGGGCCGTGTCGGTGCCGCCGAGCCCAGCAGGCTCGTCTGACGGGACGGGAGCGAAGTCGCGGATGCGGGCAACGGATCGGAATCCGCCGGTCCAGTTCACCACCGCAGACCAGGTGGTGGCCGCGCGGTCGGGGTCGGTCTGGATCGCTCCGACGAGCGCTCCAACAGATTCGAGGTCGACGTGATTGATGGTCATGATTCAGGGCTCCTTGTGCGTGTCACGGACGGTTGACGAGCCTGCCGCAGAGGGGGGTCGCTCCCGGGTGTCGGCAGGCTCAGCGTCGTGTGCGCACGAGTTCCACCCGGGAGCGGGGCATGCACATGCCGCAACACATCGAACGCGCGGAAGCGTCCGACCGGGTGGTGGAGGTGGCGATGATGTGACGGTGCATGTCTGGCTCCGCTGTCTGGTTTTCAGGCGCTCTCGAGCGTCCCCCAGCGGATCATCGCCGAAGACATCTCATCGATCAGGCATTGGCACCGCCGTTGCTGTCCCGTAGGAGGCAGCGTGCGGTTGCCGCGGTTTCACAGGGCCTGTCCCTCCACCGCTCTGGATGAGCGCGTTGTCAATCGTCGGGAAGTATTCGACGTCGCGGTCCTCTTGTCAAACTGGCCCTTCGACGGTCTGGGGTAGATTTGGCGTGTGGTGGCCAACGAACCGTCCGACGCCAGGCTGATCGAACTCAGCCTGGGCGATCCGCGATCGTTCGAGCACATCTTCGACCGTCACTTCGAGGCAGTCCATCGTTTCGTCATCGGAAGGGTCGGTATCCAAGATGCCGCCGACGTCACCGCCGAGACCTTCGCCCGTGCCTTCGACCGACGCCATCGGTATCGCCTCGATCGTCCGTCGGCTCTTCCGTGGCTGTTCGGCATCGCCATCAACGTGACCCGCGAACGGGCACGCCGGAGTTCCCGCGGCTGGACGGTGAGTGGGCGCATGGCCGCCGCCGTCGAGACTCAGAGCGAGAGTTTCGAGTCGGCTGTGGCCGAACGGGTGGACGCCGAGCGGCTACGTCCCGAACTGCTTGCGGCACTTCGCTCCCTGTCCGACGCGGAATATTCGCTGTTGATGTTGGCGACCCACTCGGAGCTCACCTACGACGAGATGGCCACCCTGCTGTCCATACCGGTCGGCACGGTGCGATCCCGTTTGTCTCGCGCCCGAGCCCGGATCCGCCGGTCGCTGTCCATCGACGAGGTGGCCCGTGACTGACGTCGAGCTGGGGGCTGCGCGTCGGCACGCTCGACGTCGTCTGCTGAGTGCCATCGCTCGGGAACGTCTGCGTCGGCGGCGCCTGCGAACCCGTCGCCGTGGCTCGCCGGGGCGGTCACCGTGGTGCTGGTGCTGGGTATCAGCCCCACCGGCCTCGACGGAGTATCGGCGCCCCTGGTCGGCTTGGCGGACGCGGTGGCCTCGGCCCCCGACTTTTCGCCGGCTGCGGCGCGACATTGGTACTCGCGAGCCGAATCACGGTTCCTGGTGTCAGAGCCGCTTCCTGGCGGTCAGACCGTCGAGTTCCTGGTCACATCCGTGGAGGAAACGTGGCACGACGCAGGCGACCTTCCGCGTCGGACCGTCACCTACGGAACCCCGCGGTTCTTCTCGTCGGAAGACGAGGACGCGTTCTACGAGGCCGGGCTCGGGTCGAAGTATCCCGCGGGACGCACGATTCCTCTCCCGACCGGAGCGGACGTGATGCGATTCGGGGACGAGCTGGTGGAAACCAACCCGGACCAATTGGGAGGCATTCTGCGCCGTCGGGTGGCCGGGTTGGGGGATCGCCGGATGGAAGAAGTGCGGTTGCTGCAACTCGCCGCGAGCCTGATCCCCGCCCACGCGGACGACCCGGCGATGCGAGCACAGATCCTGCGGGTGATCGCCGACATCCCCGGCATCACGGTGGTGCCCACCGACCGGAACGTAGTGGTCTCTATCGACTACCTGGATGGGGATCGACCGCTGCGGCTCATGTACGCCTTCGACGGGGACACTGCCCACCTGGTGGGTGAGTATCTGGCGGCGCTCGCCACTCAGACCGAGCCTGCCACCGTCCTTCGCGCCTCCCGGTTCTCGGTGTCGAATCCTGCCGGTGCCACCGGGTCCTGAATCGGCGAGTCACAAAAACCGGGAACCGAATCGGCCGACCGGTCAATATCGGATGACACGGTGGTGCTCGTTACGTGGGTTCAGATCACCGTCTGACTCACCGAGGAGGGCTCTCCGTTCCTCCCACCGCCGTGGGGGCCGGCATGACACCGGCCCCCACGGTCGTTGTTTCGAAACGGGCCGACGTCAGTCGGCGGCGGCTTGGGCTGCTTCCGCCTCTTCGATCTGGCGG
>JBKHXZ010000191.1:0-1892 GCA_046565785.1 Acidimicrobiia bacterium | reverse complement strand
AACAGGGACAGGTCACACACCAGGCGGCCGAGGTCTACGAGACCTTCTTCGTTCCGGGACTCTTCGGACAGTGGCCGGAGCGTGTCATCGATACCACCGGAATCGCGTCAGGGCATCGTGTGCTGGACGTGGGTTGCGGCACCGGAGTACTGGCTCGCGCGGCCTGGCGAGTGGTGGGCAAGGAGGGTCGGGTTGTTGGTCTCGACCCGAATGTCGGCATGTTGGAGGTGGCGAGACGCTCGCCGGAGCCCATCGAGTGGGTACCCGGTGTGGCCGAGAATCTCCCATTCGCCGACGGTGAGTTCGACCACGTAGTCAGCCAGTTCGCAGCGATGTTCTTCGAAGACCGTGCCCGGGCCGTGGAGGAAATGGCGCGGGTGGCTGCCGATGACGGGCGAGTCACCGTGGTCACATGGGCAGAGATCTCACAATCCCCTGGATACCTGGCGATGGCAAGCCTGTTGGAGGAACTGTTCGGCGCCGCGACCGCACGGGCAGTGACCGTCCCGTTCACCCTGGGACGGCCTTCCGAGGTCCGCGATCTGCTGGCTCAGGCGCTGTCGGACGTCCGGATTGAGGTACTGCCAGGAGAAGCGAGTTTCGAGTCGATCGAGGCGTGGGTACACACCGAGATCCGGGGTTGGACCCTGGCCGGCTCGATCGACGACGACCAATACGACGCGCTGCTACGAGCATGTCTGACGCGGATGGCTCCGTTCACCGACACGACGGGACGGGTCCGATTCCCCGCGCCTGCACTGGTCGGGCACGGAACGCCATCCCGACCCGGACGGACCTGAGTCGGCGATCGGGGGCCCCTGCCCGGGGACGGGCATCGCCCTATTCTGGCTCGGTGGAGAACACGCCACCTCTCGACTGGCTGCTCGACTCCGATCCGACACTTCGTTGGCAGGTTGAACGCGATCTGCTGGGCGAACCACCCCCCGTGTGGGAAGCGACCCGTGCTCGGATCGCCACCGAGGGGTTCGGAAAAGCGCTCCTCGACCTCCAGGATCCCGACGGGCAGTGGGCCGGCGGCGCGTACTTTCCCGGCGACTTCGACCCTCGGGGTCCGGAGCCCGGCCAACCGTGGACGGCGACCACCTGGACCCTGAACGCGTTGCGGGAGTGGGGTCTGGACTCGGCGGTCCTGCGGGAACGTGACACCGCCGAACTGCTGGAGCGGAACTCCCGCTGGGAGTACGAGGACCTGCCGTATTGGGGTGGGGAAGTGGACGCCTGCATCAACGGCTACACCGTGGCGAATGGGGTGTGGCTCGGCGCGGACGTCACCGGCATCGTCGATTGGTTCCTGGAGCACCGCATGGACGACGGCGGATGGAACTGTGACTGGGTGGAAGGGTCGACGAGATCGTCCTTCCACTCCACCCTCAACAGTCTCCGCGGGTTGCTGGCCTACGAGGTCGCCGTTGGCGGGTCGGACGCTGTTCGCCCGGCGCGCAAGGCAGGGGAGGAGTATCTGCTCGAGCGTCGTCTCCACCGTCGGCTCTCCACCGGGGAGCCGGTGGGGGAGTGGGTCGACCGGTATGCCTACCCCTTCCGGTGGGCGTACACCGTGCTCAATGCCGCCGACTACTTCCGGGAGGCGAACCGGTTCGACGGTGGGCTTCCCGACCCGCGGCTGGCCGAGGCGATCGACATGATCCGGGCGGCCCGGCATGCCGACGGCACCTGGATCCAGCAGCGTCGCCTCGCCGGCCGAGTGTGGTTCGAGGTCGACGTCCCCGAAGGCGAGCCTTCCAAGTGGCTCACCCTGTACGCACAGCGGGTGCTGGACTGGTGGGATTCGGCGGTCAGTTGAATCCGAAGATGGGCGGGAGGACGACGACGACAATCGCCGCCCAGATCGGGAATACAGGCAGATAGGCGGT
>JBKHXZ010000190.1:0-2154 GCA_046565785.1 Acidimicrobiia bacterium | reverse complement strand
CGACTACTGGCGGGCAGACGAAGGTCTCCCCTACCTGGACGGCATTCGCTTCGTTCAGATCCCCGATCCGTCGGTGAAGCTGACCAACCTGCAGACCGGTGAGGTGGATTGGATCGACGGCGTGCCGCCGCAGAACCTCGAAGAACTCGAAAACGACTCGTCGGTGGTGCTGCAGCGGGTTCCCGGTGGCGACTACCACTACTTCGCGCTGAACCAGAACCGGGAACCGTTCGACGACGTGCGGGTTCGCCGGGCCATCGCCATGGCGATCGACCGGGACGTGATCACCGAAGCCGCCCAGTTCGGGGCGGCGACGCCCAACCAGACCGCCATCCCGGCGTCGAACTTCTGGGCGACGGACTACTCGCCGTTCACCCCGGGCGACACCGCCGGGGCGGCCGCGCTGTTGGAAGAGGCCGGAGTCAGTGATCTCGTCATCGAATTCATGGTGAGCTCGGACTTCCCGGAAACCGTCACCCAGGCGCAGGTCATCGCCAGCCAGCTCGCAGAGATCGGCGTCACAGTCGAGATCTCCGACGTCGACTTCGGAACCTGGCTCGACCGGCAGGGTGCGGGCGACTTCGACGCCTTCATGCTGAGCTGGATCGGGAACATCGACCCCGACGACTTCTACTACGCCCAGCACCATTCGGAAGGGACGTTCAACTTCCAGGGATATTCCAACCCGGACGTCGACGCCCTGCTGGACGAAGCACGGGTCGAAACCGACCGGGACGCCCGCAAAGCGCTGTACGACGAAGCCGTGCAGTTGATCGTGGACGAGGCGTCGTACATCTACCTCTACAACCCGGAGAACATCCAGGCCTGGGGGCCGCAGGTGACCGGATACGAGGTGCGAGGCGACAACGCCATCCGCTTCGTCGAGACGCAGCTGGCAAGCTGAGCCGATGAGAACACCACGAACCCGGTCACGGAGCTCGACTCTGTGACCGGGTTCGTGCTCCGGCGCATCGGCCAGATGGCCATCGCCCTCTTCGGGGTGAGCATCGTCGTGTTCGCCCTCATCCATTTCGTCCCCGGCGATCCGGTTCGCATCGCCCTCGGCACTCGGTTCGACCCCGAGATCTACACCGCCCTCGTCGAACGGGCAGGACTGGACGACCCGATCCTGGTCCAGTACTGGAACTGGTTGATCGGCGCGATACAGGGCGACCTCGGAGTCAGCTTTCGATCCGGCCAGCCCGTCACCGACATCGTCCTCCAACGGCTCCCGGCCACCATCACCCTGGCCGGCGCGGCCCTGTTCGTCGCCCTAGCAGTGAGCCTGCCGCTGGGAATCCTGTCCGCCCTGCGCTCCGGATCGAAACTCGACTACTTCGCCACCACTGCCAGCCAGGTCGGGGTGTCGGTACCCGACTTCTGGGCGGGGATCATGTACATCCTCCTCTTCTCCCTCACCCTTTCGTGGCTGCCCCCCTCCGGGTACACGCCGCTCTCCCAGGACTTCTGGGGTTGGCTGAGCCATCTGATCCTCCCGGCACTGACCGTCGGACTGATCTCCGGGTCGATCCTGTTCCGGTTCGTCCGTTCCGCCGTGCTGGAGGCGCTCAACCAGGACTACGTGCGGACCGCCCGAGCGAAAGGGCTGTCTCGCACGGCGGTCATACGGGACCACGTCCTCCCCAACTCGTGGATCCCGATCGTGACGGTGACCGGCCTCCAACTCGGATTCATCCTGGGCGGCGTGGTGGTGGTCGAGGTGATCTTCGCCTGGCCCGGTCTCGGCCGGCTGGCACTTCTCGCGGTACAGGACCGTGACTTCACCGTCCTCCAGGGCACGGTCCTGTACATCGCGTTCGTGTTCCTGTTGATCAACCTCTTGGTCGACATCGTCTACGGCTGGCTCGACCCGAGAATTCGGTATGACTGAACGCCTGCACGACGCCGGTGAACCACCGGTCGAACACCGGTCACGGCTGCGCACCACCGTCGAGACGGTGCTACGCAACCGGCTGGCCGTGGTCGGGCTGGGCATCCTGATCGGCCTGGTGCTGGTGGCCGTGTTCGCCGACCTGATCGCCCCGACCACCATCAACGAGGTCGACATCGCAAACCGGCTGTCACCGCCAAGTGCCGAGAACTGGTTCGGAACCGACGATCTGGGCCGGGACATCTTCTCCCGGGTGGTGATCG
>JBKHXZ010000189.1:0-5557 GCA_046565785.1 Acidimicrobiia bacterium | reverse complement strand
ACCTCGCGAGCTCCCGAGTTGTCTGCCACCTTCAGGCGGCTCTCGGTCTGGATCATCGTGCACGCTCCACTACTTCGACCACTCGCCAGCGCTTCTGCTTGCTGAGCGGCTTGGTCTCCATGATCCGCACCGTGTCCCCGACATGGGCGTCGTTGTTCTCGTCGTGCGCGTGGAACTTGGTGCTGCGACGGACGACCTTGTCGTAACGCGGGTGGCTGAAGGACACCGGCACCTCGACCGTCACGGTCTTGTCACGCGCGTCGGAGACCACAACGCCGACGCGCACCTTGCGTCGAGTTCGCTCCTCCATCACGCTTCTCCTTCTGCAGCGGCCTTCGCCTTCTGCGCTTCGATCTCCCGGCTGCGCATCTCGGTGCGGATCCGGGCGATGTCTTTCTTGACTTCCTTAAGCCGGGCCGTGTTGGCTAGCTGGTTGGTGGCCAGTTGGAACCGAAGGTTGAACAGCTCTTCCTTCGCTTCGGCCAGCTTCTCGTAGAGTTCGGTGTCGTTCAGTTCGGTCAACGTCGCCATCAGAGTTCCTCCCGCTTCACGAAACGGGTCTGCACGGGCAGCTTGTGACCGGCCTTGCGCATCGCCTCACGCGCCAGTTCTTCGCTGACGCCGGCGAGTTCGAACATCACCCGACCGGGCTTGACGACAGCCACCCAGAACTCCGGGTTTCCCTTTCCGGACCCCATCCGGGTCTCGGCGGGCTTCTGTGTCACCGGCTTGTGCGGGAAGATGTTGATCCACACCTTTCCGCCACGCTTGACCGCACGAGTGATGGCGATACGAGCTGCTTCGATCTGACGAGCTGTCACCCACCCTTCGGTGGTGGCCTGCAACCCGTACTCACCGAACGACACGTGGGTTCCGCCCTTGGCCGGACCCTGACGGCGGCCACGGTGCTCCTTGCGGTGCTTGACACGCTTCGGCATCAACATGTCATTCCTCCTCGGAGCCTGTGTCGGCGGCGGTATCCGTCTCTGCGGCGGCCTCGCTGGTGTCTTCGGCGCTCTCGTCCGTGCCGTCGGTGACCTTGGCCTCGTCGGCGGAAGCCTTCACGACTTCGACGCCTTCGGCCTCGATCTCCTCGATGTCCACTGGCTCTGCCAGCACGTCGTCGACCACCGACTCGTCGGTGACGACGGCCATCTTCTCGGCCTTGTACTCGGCTTCCGCCTCTTCGGCGTCGACCCGTCGCTTGCCGCCTCCCGCCTCGATGAGACGCCGCCCGGGACGCTCGTCCGCGGCTTCGACCAGACGCTTACCGCCTCCCGCCTCGATGAGACGGGGCTGGCGACGTTCGCCTTCCGCGGCCTGCTCGGCGCGGGACTTGACCGACGCCGAGCGACGGCGCCCGCCGGTGGCCAGTGCGGCCTCGGCTGCGATCTTGTCTTCGCTGGTACCGGCCCGGGTGACGACCTCACCCTTGTAGACCCACACCTTGATGCCGATGGCACCCACGGTGGTGCGGGCGGTGGCGACTCCGAAGTCGATGTCTGCCCGCAGCGTGTGCAGCGGAACCCGACCTTCCCGGTACCACTCCCGGCGGCCCATTTCTGCGCCGCCGAGCCGGCCCTTGGCTTCTACCCGGACACCTTCGGCCCCGGCCTTCATCGCGGTCTGCACCGCTCGCTTCATCGCCCGGCGGAACGCCACGCGATTCTCGAGCTGGTCGGCGATGCCCTGGGCGAGCAACTGGGCGTCGGTGTCGGCGTCTTTGATCTCGACGATGTTGAGCTTCACCGGCTTGGAGGCAATGCCTTCCAAAGCGGCACGGAGCCGCTCGGCCTCCGAGCCACGCCGGCCGATGACCACGCCGGGACGAGCAGTGGCGATTTCCACCACCACGCGGTCACGGGTGCGCTCGATGTCGATGCGCGAGACTGCGCCGCGGCGCAGTTCGCCGCGCAGGTAGTCACGGATTCGCCAGTCCTCGTTGACGAGCTCGACGTAGTCCTTGTCCGAGTACCACTTGGACTTCCAGTCGTTGACGATGCCGATACGGAAGGAGTACGGATGTGTCTTCTGGCCCATCAGTTCACCTCCCCGCTCTCTCCGACCACGATGGTGATGTGGCTCGTTCTCTTGTTGATTCGTGTCGCACGACCCCGGGCACGCGGGCGAAACCGCTTGAGGGTGGGCCCTTCGTCGGCAAACGCCTTGACGATGACCAGATCCTCCGCGTCGAGGGCGTGGTTGTGTTCTGCATTCGCCACCGCCGAGTTCAACACCTTGATGATCGGCTCAGCCGCACGCCGATTGGCGTGGGTGAGGATCGCCTGAGCGTCGCCCACCGGCAGACCCCGGACCAGGTCGAGCACACGGCGGACCTTGTACGGGCTCTGGCGGATGTACTTGGCTTGTGCACGCACTTCCATCAGCGCTTCGCCCCCTTCTCCTTCTTGCCAACGTGGCCGCGGAAGGTGCGGGTCGGCGCGAACTCCCCCAGCTTGTGCCCCACCATCGATTCGGTGATGTAGACGGGCACGTGCTTGCGGCCGTCGTGCACGGCGATCGTGTGTCCGATCATGTCGGGCACGATCGTCGAACGGCGGCTCCACGTACGGATGACGCGCTTTTGGTTTGCTGCGTTGAGCTCTTCGATCTTCTCGACCAGGTGGTCGTCGACGAAGGGCCCCTTCTTCAGGCTTCGAGCCATGGGTTACCTCCGACCCTTCGCGTTCCGACGACGGACGATGTCGCGGTTGGACTGCTTCTTTTTCGAGCGGGTACGTCCCTCCGGCTTGCCCCAGGGGCTGACCGGATGGCGGCCACCGGCGGACTTGCCTTCGCCACCACCGAGGGGGTGGTCGACCGGGTTCATCGCCACACCGCGGGTCTGCGGACGCACGCCTTTCCACCGGTTACGGCCGGCCTTTCCGAGACTGACCAGTTCGGCCTCGGTGTTCCCCACCTGACCGACGGTCGCCCGGCAGTCGAGCGACACGGTCCGCATCTCCCCGGAAGGAAGACGCAGCAGCGCCTTGTCGCTCTCCTTGGACATGAGTTGCACCGAGGCCCCGGCGGAGCGGGCCATCTTGGCTCCACCGCCCGGACGCATCTCGATCGCATGCACGGTGGTACCGGCGGGAATGTTGCGCAGCGGAAGCGCGTTGCCGGGCCGGATGTCGGCCTTGGGGCCCGACTCCAGCATGTCGCCCGGCTTCACGCCGACCGGGGCGAGGATGTACCGCTTCTCGCCGTCCACATAGTGCAACAGGGCGATGCGAGCATTGCGGTTCGGGTCGTATTCGATCCCTGCCACCTTGGCCGGTACACCGTCCTTGTTCCGCTTGAAGTCGATCACGCGGTACTTCTGCTTGTGGCCGCCGCCGCGATGGCGCGACGTGGTCTTGCCGGACACGTTGCGGCCGCCCGACTTGGTCTTCGGCTCCAGCAGGGACTTCTCGGGTTCGGTCTTGGTGATATCTGCGAAGTCGGAGACCGTCTGGAACCGACGGCCCGGACTCGTGGGCTTTCGTTTCTTGACTGCCATCTCAGACTCCGAACAGGTCGATTTCGTCGCCAGGAGCGAGGGTGACCAACGCCCGCTTGACGTCTTTGCGCTTGCCCATGACATACCCGGTCCGCTTGGTCTTGCCCTTGCGGTTTTGGGTGTTCACACGGGTGACGGTCACGTCGAAGATCGACTGGACCGCCTGCTTGATCTCCGTCTTGTTGGCCCGGGGGTCGACGACGAAGGTGTAGGTGTTGTTGTGCTCGATGAGGTCGTAGGACTTCTCCGATACGACCGGCGAGAGGATGACGTCTCGAGGATCCTTCATGCGGACTCACCTCCCACGGCTTCCTTCACGAAGTCGCCTTCGCCCACCTCGTAGGCGCTGTGACGACCGATCGCCTGCACCGTGCTGGTGGTGAACACCACGTCGTCGGACCAGAGCACGTCGTAGGTGGTGACGTGACCGGGCTCGGCGATGACCACGTTGGGCAGGTTGCGGAACGCCCGGTAGGCGGCTTCGTCGGTACGGTTCAACACCAACAGCGTCTTGCCTTCCGCTCCGATCGCCGATAGCAGGGCGGCGGCCTGCTTGGTTTTGGCCGGTGCCCATTCGATCGGCTCGACCACCTTGATCGCCTGCTCGGAGGCACGGGCGGAGAGTGCGGACCGCAGGGCGAGACGCTTCATCTTCTTCGGGGTGCGCTGGCTGTAGTCCCTCGGCTTGGGGCCGTGGGCGACGCCGCCGCCAACCCAATGGGGGGCACGGATGGATCCCTGCCGGGCGCGTCCGAGGCCCTTCTGGCGCCACGGCTTGCGTCCACCGCCGCGGACTTCGCCACGGGTCTTGGTGGAGGCGGTGCCTCGACGAGCACCTGCGAGTTGGGCGTTGACCACCTGGTGCATCACCGCCATGTTCGGCTCGATGCCGAAGATGGCTGCGTCCAGGGCGACTTCGCCCTTGGCGGTGCCGTCGGCGGTGTAGAGCGGTGCTTTCACATCAGCCATGCTTCACCGCTCCTCTCACGACGACGACCGAGCCCTTGGGACCGGGTACTGCGCCGCCGAGCAGCAGCAGGCCGCGCTCGGCGTCGACACCGATGACGTCCAGGTTGAGGATCGTGGTCTTGTCTCCGCCCATCCGGCCGGCCATGCGCATGCCCTTGAACACCCGAGCCGGGGTGGCACAGGCGCCGATCGACCCGGGGGCCCGGTGCTTCTTGTGATTGCCGTGCGCCGCGCCCTGGCCGGAGAAGTTGTGCCGCTTCATGACGCCCTGGAAGCCCTTCCCCTTGCTGATGCCGGTGACATCGGCCTTGGTGCCGGCTTCGAAGGTCTCGGCCACGGTCAGCTCCTGGCCGATTTCGAAACCCTCGGTCGAATCGACCCGGATCTCGAAGAGGTGCCGGGCGGGAGCGACCTGGGCCTTGGCGAAATGCCCGGCCTGCGGCTTGTTCACGTTGTTGGCCTTGACCTCGCCGAACGAGATCTGGACGGCGTCGTAGCCGTCGGTGGCCTTCGTCTTGATCTGGACGACATGGCAGGGACCGGCCTTGATGACGGTGACGGGGATCGCCCGTGCCTCGTCGTCGAAGACCTGGGTCATCCCCAGCTTCTCGCCCACGATCGCGTTGAGAGTGCTCATCGTTCGGTCCTCACAGCTTGATCTCCACTTCGACCCCGGCGGGGAGGTCGAGGCGCATCAGCGAGTCGACGGTCTTCGGGGTCGGTTCGAGGATGTCGATCAGCCGCTTGTGGATCCGCATCTCGAAGTGCTCCCGGGAATCCTTGTCCACGTGCGGACCGCGAATGACGCAGTAACGGTGGATCTCGGTGGGGAGCGGAACCGGCCCCTTGATCTTGGCCTGGGTACGGATCACGGTTTCGGCGATCTTGCGCGAGGACTCGTCGACCACATTGTGGTCGTATGCCTTCAACCGGATCCTGATCTTTTGCTCAGCCATGATTATTTGGTGATCTTGGTGACGCGGCCAGCACCAACCGTCCGCCCACCCTCACGAATCGCGAACCGCTGACCCTCATCCATCGCAATCGGCGTAATCAACTCCACCGACATCTCCGTATTATCCCCCG
>JBKHXZ010000188.1:0-4071 GCA_046565785.1 Acidimicrobiia bacterium | reverse complement strand
GCACGGCGGCGACCGTGGCCGCGGGGGTCGAGGTCGACGTTCGACAGAGCGTCGACGGCCAGTTGGTCCTTTCCCACGATCCGCTGCTGGGTGGTTTCACGGTGGCCGACACGCCGTGGGAGCGGCTGTGTGAGGTCGACCTCACCGGCCATCGCCCCGCCCTCCTCGACCAGATACTCGACCTGGAGGTTCCGCTCGATCTGGAGGTGAAGAACGATCCCGAAGAGCCCGGGTTCGACGCCGCGCATCGCGTAGGGAGGGAAGTCGCCGATCGGGCGAGGCCGGGGGATATGGTGACCTCGTTCTGGTGGCCGACGATGGATGCGGTGCGCCGGAGTCATCCGGACGTGTTCACCGCCCTGCTGGCCTGGGGACCGGTCGACCCGGTCGATGCCATTCGGCATGCGGTGGATCACGGGCACGGCGCCGTCGTTCCCGAGCACACCCAGGTCAACGCCGAGGTGGTCGACCTGGTCCGCTCCGAAGGGCTCGGCCTTATCACCTGGACGGTGAACGACTTCGTCGAGGCGACCAGGTTGGCCGAGCTGGGGGTGGATGCGATCATCACCGATCGACCAGGCGAGATGATCGCCGCACTGACCGAGGACAGATCATGAGCAGCATCGCCGAACAACTGGACGAAGAACTGAAGGACGCGATGCGGGCGAAAGACGCTGCCCGCCGCGATGTGATCCGGCAGGTGAGGGCAGAGGTGGGCGTCGCCCGTTCCGCCCCGGGGTTCGACAAGAACGAGGGGACGACTTCTACCGTGCGGTCATCGGCTCCTACGTCAAGAAGATGCAGAAGTCGCTCGCCGAGTACGAGACATTGGGGGACCGGGGCCAGGACATGGCCGCCAAACTCCGATTCGAGATCGAGTACCTGTCTCGCTGGTTGCCATCCAAGCTGGACGAGGCTGCGACCGCCGACCTCGTCGAGCGCACCATCGATGAACTCGGTGTCGCCGGGGATCCGGCGGCGGCCGGCCGGGTGATCGGGGCGATCATGAAGTCCCACCGCGACGAGGTCGACGGTGCGCTCGTCAACCGCCTCGTCAAGGATCGCTTGGGCGGCTGACCGCCCTCAGGATCGAGTGGGTGCGCAGCGGGATCTGACTGGTCAGGGCGATCATCGTTTCCGCCCGGGCGATGTGCGGAGACGCCAGGATCGCTTCGATGATCTCCATCAGATGATCGTTGCTGCGGGCGGCGATGCGAATCAGTAGGTCGCCCCGTCCGGCGATGGTGTGCGCTTCGAGTACCTCCGGGATCGCCGCCAGCACGTTCGTGACGTCGTGGATGCGCCCTTGGGCGAGTTCCAGGATCGAGAAGGCCAACACCGAGTAGCCCAGCGCCTTGAGGTCGAGATCGGGTCCGAACCCGGTGACGACGCCGGCGGTGCGCATCCGGTCCACTCGCGCCGTCACCGTTCCACGTGCCACCCCCAGCCGGCGCGACGCCTCCAGCATCCCCACCCGTGGTTCGGTACGGAAGAGTTCGAGGAGGGCAGTGTCCAGTTCGTCCAGTCGATAGGCAGATTGCGTCATCGGTAGCGAGGATATCCCAATCTGACTGGGCAAAATGTCGAGAATCGTCTTACCGACTTGATCAGATCGCTGCGTGGGCCGAAGATCGACGGCCACATCGCGCAGGAGGCCGACCCGCATGACAGACCTGATGCCCATCCTCGGGTACGACTACATCGAGTTCTACGTCGGGAACGCCAAACAGGCCGCGCACTACTACGGCTCGGTGTTCGGCTTTTCGGCGGAGGCGTACGCCGGTCCGGAAACCGGGGTTCGAGACCGGGCGAGTTACGTGATGACCCAAAACGACATCCGCTTCGTCTTCACCGCCGGCATGAATCCCGGTTCGGACATCAACCGTCACCAGTACGAACACGGCGACGGGGTGAAAGACGTGGCATTTCGAGTTCCTGACGCCGAGGAGGCCTTCCGGGTGGCCGTCGAGCGGGGTGCCCGACCGCACCGGGAGCCCACCGTGTCCGAAGACGAGAACGGCAAGATCGTCACCGCCTCGATCGAGGCGTACGGAGAGACCATCCACACCTTCGTCGACCGGTCCAACTACTCGGGTGTCTTCTTCCCCGGCTACCGCGCCGACGTCGAGACCTCGTTCCTGCAGTTCCCGTCGAAGGGTTTGCGGTTGATCGACCACGTCGTCGCCAATGTCGACCTCGGCGACATGGACAGGTGGGCCAAGTTCTATGCCGACGTACTCGGCTTCACCCAGCTGGTCCACTTCGACGACGAGGCGATCTCCACCGAGTACACCGCCCTCATGTCGAAGGTGCTGTGGGACGGTGACGGACGGATCAAGCTTCCCATCAACGAACCGGCGGAGGGCAAGAAGAAATCCCAGATCGAGGAGTACCTGGAGTTCTATCGCGGTCCGGGAGTGCAACACATGGCACTCTTGACCGACGACATCGTCGACACCGTCAGCCGCATGCGGGCGGACGGGATCAAGTTCCTCCGCGTCCCGGACACCTACTACGACCAGATGAAGGCTCGGCTGGACTGGTCACGGATCGACGCCGACATCGAGACCTTGCGCGAGCATCGGATCCTCGTCGACCAGGACGACGAGGGGTACCTGCTCCAGCTGTTCACGAACTCGGTGCAGGACCGTCCTACGGTCTTCTACGAAGTGATCGAACGTCACGGCAGCCGCGGCTTCGGACTCGGGAACTTCAAGGCGCTCTTCGAGGCCCTCGAACGGGAGCAGGCTGCCCGCGGCAACCTTTGATCCGACCCGCACCCGGGTCAGCCGTAACGTGACCGGGTGAGCCTGCCCGTCTATCGACCGATGCTCGCCAGCCGCTGGACGCGGGTGACCACCGACCCTGGCTGGATCCACGAGGTGAAATGGGATGGCGTCCGCGCGGTCCTGTCCGGTGACGGCAGCATCAGGTCACGCAATGGGAACCGCATCGAATCCGGCTATCCGGAACTGGACGGCTCGGTGCCGTCGACGACGGTCCTCGATGGTGAAATCGTCGCTTTCGATGGCGACGGCCGACCTTCGTTCCAGGCGTTGCAGGGCCGGATGCACGTGCGGACACCATCTCCGCTCCTGCTGAAGCAGATTCCGGTGACGGTCATGGTCTTCGATCTGCTGTATCACGATGGGCCGCTCCTTGACCGCCCGTGGGAGGAGCGGAGAGCACGGCTGGAGTCCCTCCACCTCCACCCGCCGCTCGTCGTCACCGACGTCGCCGACGACGGTCGGGCACTGTTCGAGGTGGTCGCCCGCCACGACCTGGAAGGCATCGTGTCCAAGCGGATGGCGTCGGTGTACCGGCCAGGTCAGCGCAGCGAGGACTGGCGCAAGGTCACGAACCGCCACACCTGCGAGGCAGTGGTGATCGGGTCGCTGGCCGGCAGCGGCGAGCGAGGACGCACCTTTGGCTCCCTTGCCCTGGCGCTGTGGGACGGCGATCTGCTCATATACGTCGGTTCCGTCGGCTCGGGGTTCGATCAGGCCACTCTGACGGCGGTGGATGCAGCCCTCGCCGAGATGGAACGAAGCGATCCGCCGCCGCTGAGAGACGAATCGGCGGTGCCTCTTCCCGTGCGATGGGTGGAACCGCTTCTGGTGGCGGTTGTCGAATACGGGGCATGGACCGCCGACGGTCGACTGCGGGCCCCGGTGTTCAAAGGCTTCTCGGCGACACCGCCCACCGACGTCACCTGGTCGCGCGAGGGTCCCGGCTAGCTCGCTGCCCGCTTGGATTTGGTGGCTTCCACCGACGCCTTGAGCGCTTCGAGCAGGTCGATCACCTTGGTGGGCTCGGGGGCTTCGGGAGCGACTATTTCTTCGCCGGCCACCTTCTTGGCGGCGAGTTCCTCCACCGCCTCACGGGTGGTGTCCACCCATTCGGACGCCTCGAAGGACCGGGTGAGGTTCTCGATCAGCGTCTTGGCCATCGCCACCTCTTCAGGTCGGATCTCCACGTCGGTGTCCAGTTCTTTGAACTCCGGGGCCCGGATCTCGTCCGGCCAGTACATGGTCTCCATGACCAGCACACCGTCGTTTGCGCGCAGCGCCG
>JBKHXZ010000187.1:0-42176 GCA_046565785.1 Acidimicrobiia bacterium | reverse complement strand
ACAACCGGACCCGACGGCACAGCCACTGCGGCAACCAGCCGCCCATCACATACGAGGAGGCCAACACCACCAGACCCCACGTCGCGTAAACCCCCCTACACGATCCTGGGGGAGGCCCACAGGGCGGAGCCCGTTGGAGGGTGACAGCCGAGCGCAGCGAGGCAGAGGCGGGGCGATCCATCCAACGTCGCTGACGCTTCTGGGGGGCAAGGAAAGCGGACAACATCCTCAACATTCTCCCCCCAGGGCGAAGCCCGCTGGGGGGAGAAAGCCGAGCGCGGTGAGGCAGAGGGGGGCCGTCTCAAACCAGGTGGACCATCGAGTTCGCTTCGCTCACGTCCCCCCTCGAAGGTCCGCTGCGCGTCCCTTCGGTCCCCCCAAGAGCGGAGAACCTACTCGGGGGAGAAACCGATCGGAGTGGGGGTGTCCCACGCCGACCAGTAGGTGCCTATGCGACGAGTGAAGCGGTCAGACGACTCGGCGTAGATGCGACGGCCGAGCGAGAGGGACTGGGCCTGCAACTCGGCGCGGCGGTGCTGAACGAGGGCAACCAGCATCGATCGTTCCACGGTGTCAGGGGCGAGGTCGGGTCGACCGGCCAAGAAACGGAGCAACTCCGCCAGATCGTGCTCCTCACCGAGCAGGTCACCCAGTCGCTCCAACGAGGCGGCATGCCCCAACAGCACCTCGGGGAACAGCGGTGCAAGTACCTCCAGCTGATGTCGGAGGTATTTGGCCTGCTTCCGCCAGCCGTGGAACTGTTCGGCGCTCGGATGCCGCTCGGCGCTGCGCATCTGGTCACGGCCGAATGCGTAGGTTCGGTCTACTCCCGGCCCGACCGACCTAAAGCGATGCTCGATCACGGCAGTTCCATGCGCCTGGGCAGACCGCTTATCGACCGGCCAGGCCGCGTATCGGGCACGGGCCGATCGCAGGGCGAAGGCCACCGTACGCAGATCGTCGCCATTCTCGAGTGCGCTGAACCGGCGCTCGCGCAGGTCGTTCAACCGGTCGGCGATCGCTTCGAAGGCGGTGGGACGGAGATGTACGTCGTAACGAGCACGCATCGCTTCGAGTGATGCCACCCGGACGTGGGCATCCCGATAGGGGGCGAACACTCGAGCAATGTCGCGGAGAATGGCGTCCTCGGGCTTGTAGCGGGCACCGAGCGCCGGCCGCACCATCCGCAGAACAGCCCGGACTCGCTTGGTCGCCTTGCGCACCTCGTGTACCGCAACATCGTGCGGTTGGTCTGCCAGCACCGCCAAAGCGAGATCGAATTGCTCGACCGTGACCCGACGCAACCCTTGAGCCAAAGGCTCCCGACTTTCGAGGGCGAGGCCGCCGGTCACCGCGGGGAGATATCGGTGGTAGAAAGGGTTGGCAGCTGCCGGGTGCACAACGGCGAGCGTACTTCGAACGAGCGAAGGGGCGGCGAGTCGCCGCCCCTTCGTCGATCAGTTGACCTTGATCTTGCGGGCCCGTTCACGCTCGGGCTTGGGGATGGTGACGGTGAGGACACCGTCGGCGAACTTGGCGTCGACTTCGGCATCGGCGACATCCGACGGCAGCACCACCTCGTAGTGGAACTCGCCCACTCGGCGGGTACGCCGGCGGAGCACACCGACCCGCTCGCGCTCTTTGCGTTCACCATGGACGGTGAGGCGTCGCCCGAGCAGTTCGACGTCCACGTCTTCCCGCTTGACACCGGGTAGTTCGACCTCCACGACGAACGAGTCGTCGGTCTCTTCGATATCGGCCGGCGGGACGAACGTGGTGTCGTTCCAGGGACGCCACGAGCGATCGAGGAACTCGGTCAACTGACGATGGAAGCGATCGAGTTCGGCGAAGGGATCCATCACGGACCCGACGCTGGGACTCGAATCGTTCCTCCGTGCAGGCAATGTCATGGAACCTCCTTTCATCCAAACTTGATAACACCCGACTCAAGTTTGCGTATTCCCGACATTCTGGAGTTGGCGTGCAGCGCGACCCAGTTCCCGGGAGAGGAAATCCCGCAGTTCCCCGGAAACCCCGCATCGGTCGAGGGCGGCATCCATGCAGCGGACCCACTCGTCGGCGGCGTGGGCGTCGATGGGAAACGGGGCATGTCGCATGCGCAGCGCCGGATGTCCACGTCGCTCCCAGTAGAGGGGTGGGCCGCCGGTCCAGCCACTGAGGAATTCATACAGCTTCTGACGCGACACGGCAGTGTCGTCCGGAAGCATGGCGGTCAGCACCGGAGAGGTCCCCTCCACCAGGTCGTAGAACGCCCACGCCAGTGCACGCACCCCCTCGTCGCCACCGAGGCCCTCGTATGGAGTGGCGGCCTCACCCCAGGGATGCCGGGATTTCGGCGTCGGTCCGATCTGCATCCGGCCACGGTACCGACGCCCTGCCGATCTAGCGTCGGGACATGCGTAGCGCGGGGCTGGTCCCCTACCGGCTGGCCGACGAGTTGGAGATCCTCATCGCCCATCCGGGCGGCCCGTTTTGGGCGCGTCGTGAGGCCGGTGCCTGGTCGATCGTCAAGGGGGAGATCGCAATTGGGGAGGATCCACTCGCCGCGGCCCGTCGTGAGTTCACCGAAGAGACCGGCTGACCGACACCGGATCACGGTTACATCGATCTCGGCGAGGTGACCCAGAAGGCGGGGAAGACGATCGTGGCGTGGGCGTTCGAGGCTGCGCTCGACCCGGCTACGTTGCGGCCGGGGAAGATCACCATCGAGTTTCGGGGAAAGCCGATGACCATCCCCGAGATCGACGTAGTCCGGTGGTGCGGGGCGACCGAGGCCACATCCCTGTTGAACCCAGCCCAGGCCGAGTATTACGAGAGACTGAAGTCGGCACTCGGCCAGGGCCGATAACGGCCTCCGGCCGGTAAGTTCGACTCATGAGCGAGCTTCCCACAACTGAGGACGAGTGGCGCATCCGCCTCGATCCCGACCGATTCCAGGTGCTGCGTCTGGGTGCCACCGAGCGAGCGTTCACCGGCGAGTACGTCGATGAGAAGCGGCCCGGCACCTACAAGTGCGCCGGCTGCGGTGCCGAACTCTTCTCGTCGGATGCCAAGTACGACTCGCGCTCGGGCTGGCCGTCCTTCTACGCGGCTCTCGACCCCGACGCCATCGAGGAACGGCCCGATACCTCCCACGGCATGGTCCGCACCGAGATCGTGTGCCGCAACTGTGGGGGCCACCTCGGACACCTGTTCCCAGACGGCCCGCGGCCGACCGGACTTCGTTACTGCGTGAACTCGCTGAGTTTGGAACTGGACCCGTCCGACGCCTGACGGCGGGCGGCTTCCAGCAGCCCGATCAGGTCGCCTTCGACGATGTCGGGGGCGGGGATCCGTCCGACGTCGGCCACCAGATGCACGATCTCCCCGGTGTCGGTTCTGATCGCCCCGAGTGTTCGCAAGAGACCGAGCATGGCAGCGTTCTCCGCCAGCACGTCGAAGTGAAGCTGTCCGACGCCACGCGCTCGAGCGCACACGCCCAACACTTCGATCAGCAGCCGCCCGACCCCACGCCCCTGATACTCGTCGAGAACGGTGAGCGCGACGTCGGCCGAGGACGGATCGTCTTCGTACCGCACGAGCCTGCCGACCCCCACCGCGGCATCGTTCTCCAGTGCACCCCAGGCGACGTGATCGTGATGATCGACTTCGGACAGGTATGCCAACTGTGCCGGCGTGAGACGATCGGCGGGCGCGAGGAATCGGAGATAGCGGGCGCGTTCGGACAGGCGGGCGAATCCGTCCGCTAGCAGGGGCTTGTCGTCGGGCGTCACAGGACGCAACTCGACCCCGAAACCATGGCGGGTGATCGCCCGCACCACCGGACGACGGACAACAGAGAGATGGGAAGCGTGCATTCTTGAACCTCCTCAGGAGGCGGGCACCGGCGAACGCCTGCGCTTGCAATAGTTAGCATACCGCCTCATGACGCGAATATGGCGGGTTCTCGTTTCGGCCCGATGAACTGCGCGGATACGGTTCGAGAATGAGTTTCCGCATCCTCACCGTCTGCCTGGGCAACATCTGCCGCTCTCCGGCGGCCGAAGCCGTCATCCGCGCCAAAGGCGAGGCAGCGGGTTTGGACATCGAAGTCGACTCTGCCGGAACCGGGTCGTATCACGTGGGGGAACCGCCGCATCCCAAGTCGGTGGCAGTCGGCGAACGCCGCGGCTACGTCGTGGAAGGGAACGCCCGTCAGCTCCGGCGTGACGATTTCGACCGGTTCGACCTGATCCTCACCATGACGAATCGAACCTCACCAACGCCCGGCGCATCGCCCCTGATGCATCACCGGCTCGACTGCGGTCGCTCATGTCGTATGTCGGCGGGGGCGAGGTCCCTGACCCGTGGGGCAAGCCGGACGCCGCCTACGAGCACATGTACGACCTGATCGAACAGGCAGTAGACGCCCTGATCGGCGACCTCCAAGACCCCCTCAACTAGCCCACCCAGCTTCGAAACCCTGGGTTTCCGGCCTTGTATGACGCGGGTTCAGTGCACCAGTTTCAGGCGGCCACAAGAGGCATCTCAAACCGATGCGGCGAGTCCGCGCTCTACAAGGTGGGAAACCCAGGGTTTCGTTCAGGCGGTGGGTTTGCGCCAGGTGAGGGCTAGCTGGCCGGCGGCGGCGACCACCCCGCCGGCGGCGATCAGCAGACCGGTCCACCCGTTCAACTGGTCGGCAATGCCGAGCACAGCGTCGATCGAGAACGGACCAGGCCCGAGAGTCGCCACCAGCACCGTCGCCAGGCTCAACGTCACCACGTACTCGTACCCTTCGTCGGGACGGGCGAAGACGAAGAACCCGGCGAAGCGGTGGATCGACCAGAAGGCGACCGAGACCACCGCCACCAGACCGAACGCCCCGAAGGTGGTGAGCAACCCGAGGACCAGCGAAGCGCCGATGGCGAGTTCGCCGAACGCCGACACCTGCGCCTGACGTCGCGCCGCCTTGAAACCGACCTTGCCGAACCATTTGGCGGTTCCGTCCAGGTTGCGGGCATGGTTCAGTCCGTGAGCGATCATCACCACCCCGGCCCACACTCGCACCACGGTCACGATCAGGTCGACGGGCTCCATCCGATTACCTCCTGCCGAGCGTCCAGCCTGTCACGTCTCCAGGGCCACCGCCAGCACATCGTCGATCGTCGAGGCGATGTGGAAGGTCATCTCCGCCCGCACGTGGTCGGGTACGTCGTCGAGATCCACCTCGTTGCGTTCCGGCAGGATCACCTCGGTGAGTCCGGCACGGTGTGCGGCGAGCACCTTCTGTTTCACCCCGCCGATCGGAAGCACCTTGCCCTGCAGTGTCACCTCGCCGGTCATCCCGACCTCTCCCCGCACCTTGCGGCCCGTCAGGAGCGAGGCGAGGGCGGTGGTCATGGTGATACCGGCGGACGGCCCGTCCTTGGGAACCGCTCCTGCGGGGACGTGGAGGTGGACCCGTCCGTCGAGCGCGTCCGGGGCGATGCCGATCCGTTCGGCGTTGGCTTCCAGATAGGTGAGGGCGATACGCGCAGACTCTTTCATCACATCGCCCAGCTGGCCGGTGAGGGTGAGGCCCCGTTCCCCGTCGGTGACCGACGCTTCGACGAAGAGCACATCGCCCCCGGCTCCGGTCACCGCCAGCCCGGTTGCCACTCCTGGCACGTCGGTGCGGTCCTTGGCTTCGTCCTTCCACACCTTGGGCTTCCCCAGATAGGTGACGACGTCGTCCCGGTCGACGACGACATGACCGTCACCACCGCGGGCCACCTGGGTGGCGACCTTGCGAGCCAGCTTGCCGAGCTGTCGTTCGAGGTTGCGGACCCCGGCCTCCCGGGTGTAGCGGTCGACGACGGCCGACAGCGCCTCAGAGGTCACGGTGATCTCCTCCGGCTCGAGACCCGCGCTGCGCACCTGGCGGGGCAGCAGATGGTCCCGGGCGATGTCCACTTTCTCGGCGTCGGTGTAGCCGTCGATCCGGATGACTTCGGTGCGGTCCAGCAGTGGGGCGGGAATCGTCTCGACCACGTTGGCGGTGGCGATGAACACCACCTGGGACAGGTCGAGGTCGAACTCGAGATAGTGGTCCCGGAAGGTGTGGTTCTGGGCGGGGTCGAGCACCTCCAGCAGCGCCGAGGAGGGGTCACCCCGCCAATCGTTGCCCACCTTGTCCATCTCGTCCAACAGGAACACCGGGTTCATCGAACCGGCCTCGATCAGAGCCCGCACCACCCGCCCGGGCCGAGCGCCGACGTAGGTGCGACGGTGACCGCGGATCTCGGCTTCGTCTCTGACCCCGCCCAGCGCCACTCGCACGAACTGCCGGCCGAGCGCCCGGGCGACGGATTCGCCCAGCGAGGTCTTGCCGACGCCGGGAGGACCGACCAACAACAGGATGGCCCCGTCCCGGTTGTCGTCCTTGTCCAGGCCGCGTTCGGCACGGAGCTTGCGCACCGCCAGGTATTCGACGATCCGCTCCTTGACGTCCACCAGTCCGGTGTGATCGGTGTCCAGCACCGCCCACGCTTCGTCCAGATCGAGGCGGTCCTCGGTGGACGTCTCCCAGGGGATGTCCAACACGGTGTCCAGCCAGGTACGGATCCACGAATGCTCGGGAGACTGTTCGCTCATCCGTTCCAAACGGTCGATGTCGCGAGTGACGGCCTCGAGAACGTGTTCGGGAAGCGTGCGCTCGGCGAGTTTCGCCCGGTACTCGGAGGCGGTGTCCGACTCGTCGCCCAGTTCCTTGCGGATCGCTTCCATCTGCTGGCGCAGTACGTACTCGCGCTGTGACTTGTCGATGTTCTCGGCGGCCTGGTCCCGCACCTTGCGGCGGAGTTCGAGTGTCCCCAGCACCTCGCGCATCCAGTCGAGCAGCAGGCCGAGACGCTGACGAATGTCGAGCGTCTCCAACAGCTGCACTTTCTGGGCAAGAGTCAGGTCGGGCGAGTACACGGCGAGGTCGGCGAGCTGGCTCGGGTTCTCCATGCCGAGAATCCGCTCCGCGACCGCCCCGATCCCCCGATGGTCGAGGACTTCGGTGACCACTGCCCGATACTCGGCAACCAGTTGGTCGAGCTCCTCGTCGACCATGTCCACTTCCGGATACGCCTCGGCCTCCACCCACAGGGCTCCGGTCTCGTCGGTGGATCCGGCTCCGACCCGGGCACGGGCCATGCCGGAGACGACGACGTTTCCGTCGTCGTCGGCGTCTTGGATCTCGGCCAACGTGCCGACGCTGGCGTACCGACCGTCGATGCGGGGAACCAACAGCAGACGTCCGTCGACCCGTTCGGCGGCGGCGATGGCGGTGCGACCCTCGGCGGTCTCGATCCGCAGGGTCACCGTCATGTGGGGGAACACGACGCCGTTGCGCAGCGGGAGCACCGGGAGGGAGAGCTGGGTGGTGTTGGGCATGGATCTCCTCAGGCCGTAATCGTCATTACACGAACGCTGTCGACGGGCAACTATTCCAAGTTTTCGGAAATATGACAATGGGTGACTCAGGTTGTACCGTCTGTACATACTCAAGATCTCGCGATCTCCCTGAAATCGACTTGGAAAGGAGCCCCATCCCATGCCCCGTGCCGTCGGAATCGACCTCGGAACCACCAACTCGGTCATCGCCGTCCTCGAAGGCGGCGACCCGACGATCATCGCCAACGCCGAAGGAGGCCGCACCACCCCCTCGGTGGTCGCCTTCAAAGACGGCGACGTGCTCGTCGGGGAAGTCGCCAAACGGCAGGCGATCACCAACCCGGACAACACCATCCGCTCGGTCAAACGCCACATGGGGACCGACTGGAAGAAGAACATCGGCGGCAAGGACTACACCGCTCAAGAGATCTCCGCCCGCATCCTCATGAAGCTGAAGCGGGACGCCGAGGCCTACCTGGGTGACACAGTCACCGACGCGGTGATCACCGTCCCCGCCTACTTCGGTGACGCCCAGCGTCAAGCCACCCAGGAGGCAGGCCAGATCGCCGGGCTCAACGTGCTGCGCATCATCAACGAACCGACCGCCGCCGCCCTCGCCTACGGACTGGAGAAAGAGGAGGACCAGACCATCCTCGTCTTCGACCTCGGTGGCGGCACCTTCGACGTGTCGGTACTCGACATCGGCGACGGGGTCTTCGAAGTGAAAGCCACCGCCGGAGACACCCACCTCGGCGGCGACGACTGGGACGACGCGGTCATGAAATGGCTCGTCACCGGGTTCAAGAACGACCACGGTGTCGACCTGTCGGCCGACCGGATGGCCAGCCAGCGGCTGAAGGAAGCAGCGGAGAAGGCCAAGATCGAACTGTCGTCTGTGTCCGAGACTGAGATCAACCTTCCGTTCATCACTGCCACCGCCGAAGGGCCGCTGCACCTGCAGATGAAGCTGACCCGGTCGGAGTTCCAGAAGATCACCGAAGACCTGCTCGAACGCCTGAAGGGACCGTTCCAGCAGGCGGTGAAGGACGCCGGGATCAAGGTCTCCGACATCGACCATCTGGTCCTGGTGGGAGGCTCCACTCGAATGCCAGCGGTGCAGGAACTCGCCAAGGAACTGACCGGCAAGGATCCGCATCGCGGAGTCAACCCCGACGAGGTGGTGGCGGCCGGCGCCGCCATCCAGGCCGGCGTGCTGAAAGGCGACGTCAAGGACATCCTCCTGCTCGACGTGACCCCGCTCACCCTGGGCATCGAAACCAAGGGTGGGGTGATGACCAAGATGATCGAGCGGAACACGACGATTCCAACCCGGCGCTCCGAAACCTTCACCACCGCCGAACACAACCAACCGGAAGTGGAGATCCACGTCCTGCAAGGCGAGCGGGCGATGGCGCAGGACAACAAGAGCCTGGGCAAGTTCCGACTCACCGGCATCCCGCCGGCGCCGATGGGAGTGCCGCAGATCGAGGTGACCTTCGACATCGACGCCAACGGCATCGTCAACGTCACTGCCAAAGACAAGGCCACCGGCAAGGAACAGGCGATGACGATCACCGGCGGCACCTCGCTCGCCAGCGAGGAGATCGACCGGATGATCAAAGACGCCGAGGCCTATGCCGAGGAAGACCGCAAGAAGCGGGAAGCCGTCGAGCTCCGCAACCGGGCCGAACAGCTCGCCAACCAGACCGAGAAGCTGCTCTCCGAACAGGGCGAGCAGATGACCGACGAGGAGAAGACCTCAGTGGAGGCTGCCCTCGGCGAGCTGAAGACGGCGTTGAACACCGAAGGCACCACGAACGAAGAAATCCAGTCGAAGATGGACGCCCTCATCACCGCCAGTCAGGCGATGGCCCAGCGGCTGTACGCCCAAGCCGCCCAGGAGGCCGGGCCGGAAGCGGCAGCCGGAGGGGCCGGAGACGACGACGAAGTGGTAGAGGCGGAGATCGTCGACGAGGACGATCAGTCCTGATGGCCGACCACGAGCTCACCACCGATGAGCCATTGACGGGCGAGGAAGGCGAGGAGGCGACCGAGTCGCACGCCTCGCCCGTCCTTTCCGCAGAAGCGCTCGGGATCGACCTGCCCGACGACCCGGAGGAGGCCAAGCAGGTGCTGCTCGCCGCCGTGCACGAAGCACGGGCCGAAGCGGGCACCTACCTCGATGATCTGCGGCGAGTGGCGGCGGACTTCGACAACTTTCGCAAACGGGCGGTACGCGACCAACAGCACATCGTGGATCGTGCAGCGGAACGGGTGCTGGTCAACATGCTTCCGGTTCTGGACAGCTTCGACGCCGCCCTGGCGATCGAGCCGACCACCGAGACCGAAGAACAGCTCCTGCGCGGGATGCGCGGCACCCATGCCCAGCTGATGGACGTCCTCGCCAAGGAGGGCCTGGAACCGATCCAGACCGTCGGTGAACCGTTCGATCCGGAAGTGCACGAGGCGGTCATGACCTCGGGTGGCGACGGTCCGCTCATCGTGGCCCAGGAACTGCGCCGGGGATACGCCCTGCGCGGCCGGGTCCTGCGGGCAGCCCTCGTCGCATTGGAAGAACGCAGCTAGACCGTGAATCAGGATTGGCTCGAGAAGGACTTCTATCAGATCCTCGGGGTGTCGAAGGACGCCACCACCGAGGAGATCAAGCGCGCCTACCGCAAGCTCGCCCAGAAGCTCCATCCCGACGCCAACCCGGGGGACGCCGCCGCCGAGGAACGGTTCAAACAGATCTCCGAAGCGTACGGAGTGCTCGGGAACGAAGAGCGACGGAAAGAATACGACGAGGTCCGCCGGCTGGGTGCCTCCGGGTTCGTCGGATTCGCCGGTGGCGCCGGCAACCCGTTCGGGGCGGGCGGACAACGCATCCGGGTCGAGGACCTGAGCGACGTGTTCGGCGGTGGTCTCGGCGACCTGTTCGGTGGTTTCGGCGGGACGACTTCACGACGGCAAACCGCCCGCCGTGGGGCCGACCACACCGCCACCCTCCACATGAGCTTCGAGGACGCCTTCCGGGGCGTGACGACGACCGTCACGGTACGCGGCGAGACGGCATGCTCGCGATGCGGTGGCTCCGGCGCCGAGCCGGGAACCTCGATCACGACCTGTCCCACCTGCAACGGGGCGGGACAGGTCGCCCAGAGCCAGGGTCTGTTCGCCTTCCCCCAGACCTGTCCCCAATGTAGGGGAGCCGGACGGCTGATCGAACAGCCGTGCGGGATCTGCCGTGGACGGGGCACCGAAACTCGAACCAGGGACATCAAGGTGAGGATCCCGGCCGGGGTGAAGGACGGCGCCACCATCCGACTACCCGGCAAGGGAGGACCGGGCCGCAATGGGGGACCGCCTGGGGACCTGCTGGTCACGGTCAGCGTCGAACCGCATCCGCTGTTCGGACGCAAAGGCGACGACCTGACGCTCACCGTGCCGATCACCTTCTCCGAGGCGGCACTCGGAACGAAACTCGAAGTGCCGACGATGGAGGACCCGGTCACCCTGAAGATCCCCGCCGGGACAACCAGCGGCAAGACCTTCCGGGTGCGCGGCCGCGGAGTCTCGTCTTCACGCGGAAAACCCGGCGACCTGCTGGTGAAGACCGAGATCGTCGTGCCCTCCAAACCGGGGCGGGACGTGAAGAAGCTGCTGGAACAACTCGGGACGTACGATCCCGAGGACCTGCGGGCGCACCTGCGAGGATGATCCGTCATGGCCAGAGATGAACCGCTCGAACCCGACGTGGTCGACGAGGAGCCAGAGGAGGCTGCCCCGTCCCAGCGGGCGGTGTTCGTCATTTCGGTGGCGGCGGAACTGGCCGGAATGCATCCGCAGACGCTCCGGATCTACGAGCGAAAGGGTCTGATCGACCCGTACCGCACGCCGAGCGGCACCCGCCGCTACTCCCAGGAGGACATCGACCGGCTGGCACTGATCCAGGAGATGACCGAACAGGGCCTCAACCTGGCAGGCGTGCACAAGGTGATGGAGTTGCAGAACGAGATCGCCCGGTTGCAGGGCAAGGTCGAAGCGCTGGAGGAGCAGCTGGAGAAGACCCGAGAAGCAGCCGCCCGCGAGGCGCGTGAGATCCACGCCTCCTACCGCCACGAGCTGATGCTCCGCTCCGAAATGCTCCCCGACCTCACCCGGGACTGACACCGGAGACCACCGGAGACCACCGGAGACCACCGGATTCTTAGCGAATGAGCGCGCGAAAAATCGCGCGTTTCGCGTGCCAGAAATCCGGACTCGCGTTTTGGCATGCAGATCGCGCGATTTTTCGCGCGCTGGCTCGCTAAGAACGCGGACCAATCCGCCGGGGGCTCGGGTCCGAACCATCCCTGGAGAACGGCCGACACACGGCCGTGGAGACAGGGAGTAGACAATGAGAAAGAGACCATGGGCCCGCCCCGCGTTGGTCGCTGGCCTGGTGCTCGCACTCGCCGCGCCGATCGCCGGTGCCGGCGCCGCCGACCATCTGGACAGTCCCGCCGCCGGCGACGCCCAGACCGACATAAACGACCTGTACGCGTTCGAAGGATCCGACCCGTCGAACACCGTACTGGCCATGACCGTGGCACCCGCCGCCGGTGTGATCGCCGGGACCGACTTCGCCCACAAGGACGTCGCCGGATACCAACTTCGGATCGACAACGACGGGGACACCATCGAAGACGTCACGTTCCAGTTCGATTTCATCGATCGGGGACCGAACCCGCAGATGGTGCAAGTGCGGATGGCCACCGGCGATGACGCCACCAGCCTCGAGCCCGATGGCAAGCTCATCGCTCGCGGTGATGTCGGCCAGACCCTGGCGCTGCGTGACGGCGGACAGGTGTTCGCCGGCCTGCGTTCCGACCCGTTCTTCTTCGACCTCACCGGGTTCCTCGGCACGGTCGAAGCAGCGGGCGACGACGCGTTCGGCGACGACCCGACCGACTTCTTCGCCAACCTCAACGTGCTGGCGATCGTGATCGAGGTGCCGGACGAGGTTCTCGGTGGCCAGATCGCGGTGTGGGCGACCACCAGTGCCCCCAACGCCGAAGGTGTCTGGCAGCAGGCCGACCGGATGGGTCGTCCGGCGATCAACACGGTGGTCAACTCGACCGGCCCGATCGTCAACGCCGATCCCGCCAACAAGGCGCTGTTCAACGCCAGCCATCCCAAGGACGACGCCCAGTTCATCCCGGCGGCGGCTGCAGCCCTGACCGCGTTTTCGTCGCTCGACACCGAAGGTCCGTACAGCAACGACCAGCTCGTGGCTCTGGCCGGAGTGTTGTTGCCGGACGTGCTCCGGTACGACACGGCGACCGAGGCAGTGGGTCCGCTCAACGGCCGTGCGCTGGCGGACGATGTCATCGACATCGAGTTGCGGATCGTCACCGGAGGTGACCCGCTGGGGTTGTTCGGGGACCGGGATGCCGATGGAGCCATCAACTCCGACGGCGTCGGACCGCACGACGACTACCTGACGGTGTTCCCGTACCTCGGGAACCCGCACAGCTGAGTCAGGTCTGTCGGGGAGGCGGGATCCTTCCGCCCGTCTCCCCGACACCTCACCTCGCCCCATGCGACGCCTCCTCGCCCTCACCGTCATTCTCGCCGTCACTCTCGGCGGGTTGTATGCGGCCAACGCCGCCCTCGACACAGAAGTGCCGGTCCGTTTCCGCACGGCCACCGTCGACCCGACCGAGCTCGACCGCCTGATCGGCGTGTTCGCCGCCCGGGTCGAAGCCGAGCCCTCCAGCTGGCTGAACCGTGCACGGCTCGGCAGCCTCTACCTGGAACGAGCATCGATCGGTAACGACCTCGACGACTACGACCGTGCGCTCGTCCACCTCGAAACCGCCGCCGCAGTCGACCGAACCCCGGACCTGGCGATCGACCTGGCCCGCGCCCGATTGGCTCTGCACGACTTCGCCGGGGCACTGGGCGAACTCGACGAAGTCACCAACGACTCCATCGCCCGTCGCTCGGTCTCTTTCGACGCCCTGCTGGGTCTCGGTCGCCTCCCCGACGCCGCCGACGAGGTCGCCGCCCTCGAGCGGCTCCATCCGCATGAGCCCGCCATCCTGATCCGCCGTGCCGAACTGGCCCTCTACACAGGCATGCCGGATCGAGCGATCGACGCGGCTGAAGAGGCACTCGGCCGTGCCGAAGACGCCTCCCTCCCCGCTGCCGACCTCGTCTTCTACCGGTCTGCCGTTGCCCGCTATCACCTGTTGTTCGGTGACCCAGATCGCGCCCGAGGACTCGCCGAAGATGCCCTCGGACTCGCCCCCAACGATCCTGCTGCCCTGCTCCTGTCTGCTCGTGCCGCCGCGGCCACCGCTGACCTGGACGAGGCGATCACTCAGGCACAACACGCCGCATCCGTTTCCCCCGACCCGGCCGCGCTCGGCTTCCTCGCCGACGTGCTGGCAGCCTCCGGAGACGTCGCCGGAGCGGACGCACAACTGGACACCGTGGAGGCGATCGCCGCCCTCGACCAGCCCGCCCTCCGCCGTCAGACCGCCCAAGTGCTGGCCGACCACGGCCGGGCGCTCGAACTGGCCTTGTCGATGGCCGAAACCGAACTGGCCGAACGCGACGATGCCTACGGCCACCATCTGATGGCCACCGTGCTGGCAGCCTTGGGACGGTTTTCCGAAGCCGAGACTCACGCCGTCCGGGCGATCACCGTTGCGGACCCGGTCGTCTGGTACCGGGCGGGGCTCATCGCCCACGCCAACGGCGATGCCGACCTGGCTCGTACTCGGCTGCAGGCCGCACTCGAACTGCAACCGAACTTCCATCCCATCTGGGCGGACCACGCCACCGAACTACTGGCAGAACGATGAAGCGTCTCCTTCTCCTCACGATCCTGACCGGGACACTGCTCACGGTGGCTGTGCCCGCCCTCGCCCACCCGCTGGGGAACTTCACTACCAACCTGCATCTCGGTATCCACATCGACGAAGACCGGCTCGACGTCCGTCTGATCGTCGACATGGCGGAGATCCCCACGTTCCGTGAGCCGCTCGACGCAGACGACGACGGGACGATGAGCGACGACGAACTCGACTCCTACGCCGCAGCCTCGTGCACCGAGCACCGGCAGACACTCGCGATCGAGTCCGACGCCACGCCGATCGCTCTCACGGCATCCACCAGCACCGCGTCACTGCTGCCGGGCGAAGGCGACCTGCACACCCTGCGGGTCGAATGCTCTTACACCGCCACGCTGCCAGCCGGTATCGGATCACTCGACGTGTCCAACCTCGTCTACGAGGAGCGGATCGGCTGGGTGGAGATGGTGGTGACCGGCGGTTCGGCCGAGGGGATTCCATCGTCGTCACCGTCCAAACTTCTCACCGAGTATCCGGACACGAGTCCACTCGCCCAACGGCAGGCCACCATCACACTGGGAGAAGCCGGCGAGGTCGCCGCAGCAGCCCTGGCGAAACCCGACTCGAACGGGGTCACCGCCCGTCTGGCGACCGGTCTTGCGTCCGACGGTTCTGCGGGAGGGCTCGTCGCCCTGGTCGCGGCAGTCGGGCTCGGGGTCACCCACGCCCTCGCCCCCGGCCACGGCAAGACCCTGATGGCCGCCTACCTGGTGGGACGCCGCGGTCGCCCCCGTCAGGCGGTCGGGCTTGGCCTGGCAGTGGCGGTCAGCCACACCGTCGGGGTGGGCGTGTTGGGATTGGTGACGGCGGTCGCCTCGAGCACCTTCCAGCCCGACCGGGTGTACCCGTGGCTGACCACGGGGTCGGCACTGATCGTGACCGGGCTGGGAGTGGCGCTGCTGGTGAAAGCCATCCGAGGCCGCGCTCATCACGATCACGACCACGATCACGATCACGACCATCACGCACACAGCCACCACGACGAACACGAACACCACCACCACCACCACGAACTGCCCGACCTGGGCTGGCGATCACTGGCGGCGCTCGGGCTGGCCGGCGGCCTGGTCCCCTCGGCGTCGGCAGTGGTGCTGTTGCTGGGAGCCGTGGCGATCGGTCGGCCCTGGTTCGGGGTGCTGCTGGTCTTCGGGTTCGGGGTGGGCATGTCGGTGGCGTTGGTGGCCGCCGGTCTCGTGGCTCTCCGCCTGTCGAAGGCCGGACTCGACCGGATCCAACGGCGCATCGCCCTCCCCCGCCGCCTCGTCCCCGCCCTCGCCGGCCTCGCCGTGACCAGCGTCGGCGGCTTCCTCCTCTGGGACGCCCTCCGCACCCTCGGCTGACGCGCTCAGCGTGTGAGCGCCTCAACCATCACGCGTTTCGCGCAAAAGAACTTGCTTCACGCTCCCACAGCGATCGTCAATTTCCAATACGCGGAGCGCCTCATCTGTGCGGCGCTGGCCCGCTAAGAACGCGTCGGGGGACCCGACTACTCTCGCCGGCGGCATGAGTGACACGTTTACCGGGCGCGCCCGCATCCTCGACACCAACGGACTGTTGGTGGATGTGGGAAAGGCGATCCTCGAACGGCGTGACCCGGAAACCGGTGCCACCTGGGGCGGGGTGATCCGCCTCTACAAGCACGCTGCCCTGGCGGACAAGACCATGCCGGCCATCCTCGATCTGGCCGACGGCCAACGAGCGAAGGCGCTGGTCGGTCCGCAGGTGGGTGACGTCATCGACGGGGAGCTGGTCGACGTGAAAGTCGTCGCGCTCCAGACCGAAGTCCCGTTCTAGTCGGTCGCTAGAGCCGCGACCGTACTTCCCACAACTCGGGGAAGAACACGAAGTCGACCGCCTTCCGGAGATAGGTCATGCCTTCGGTGCCGCCGGTGCCGCGCTTGCCCCCGATGATCCGGTGCACCGTCCGGTAGTGCTCGTACCGCCAGCGGCTGAAGGCGTGCTCGAGGTCGACCAGCTTCTCGGCCAGCTCGTACAGATCCCAGTGATCTTCGGTGTCCCGGTACACCGCCATCCACGCCTCGACCACCTCCTCGTCGAGTTCGTGCTGGACCGTCCAATCTCGTTCCAACCACCGGTCGGATACGAGTCCCCTCCGGGCGAGCAGCCGCAGCGCTTCGTCGTAAAGGCCGGGGGACCGCCGGATCTGTTCGACCCGCTCCCGTCCGGCGTCGTCGAGCTGGTTGAGATACCCGACCGGCCTTCGACCGAACACGAACTCGATGGCCCGGTACTGCTCGGACTGGAATCCTGACGCGTTGCCCAACATGTGACGGAACTGCAGGTAGTCGACCGGGGTCATGGTGGCGAGCACCTGCCACGACTCGATCAGGACATGCTGGATGCGGGCGATCCGGGCAAGAGCCTTGAAAGCCGGCCCAAGGTCGTCGGTGGCGATCTTGTGTTGGGCGAGAGCGACTTCGTGCAGCACTAGTTTCATCCACAGCTCGGTGGCCTGGTGGATGACGATGAACAGCATCTCGTCGTGTTGGTCTGACACCGGATGCTGTTGGGCGAGGAGGGGTTCGAGGGCCAGATAGTCGGCGTACGGGTTCTCGGACATCGTCCTCATCGTGGCATCGACGGTCGAACCACCACGCGAATTCGGACGTATTCGTCCACAGGAACCTCGGTACGCGTCTTCTCAGCCGACGCCGGCGGAGATGATGAGGGTGCGGATGGTGGGCATCGGCAGACGGAGGGCACCGCCGGCAGCGTGTAGAGCGGCGAACGCCTGACTGGTCAGACTGCCATTGGCATGCGCCACCCGGACCGCCGCAGCGAACAGGCCCCGGCGTCCCAAATGCTCCATGTTCACCGCCGCCGACGACACCGCCTCCACCAGATCCTCGAGCTTCCATGCCTCCCCACCGACGTGCGCCGTGAACGGATGCCGGACGTAGCGGCGAAGCTCCCGTTCGGCGACCTCGCGCACCGTGTCGGAATCACCGGAGCGAGCCGCCATCGTGGAGAGCAGCATGACCGCTGCCCGCTCGAGGCGGATCGACATCTCCTCGGTGGTGAGGATCTCCAGCACTTCGGTGGTGAATGTCTGCTGGCACTCGACACATCGGATGTATTCACCCAGCCGATGCGACGACCACAGGGGGATCCCGAAAGGCGCGAACCAACGCCGAACGTCCGATCTGATGTAGTCCCGATCCCCGCCTTCGAGCGGACAGAAGAACCTTCCGCCATTGCCGGGTGAGGATCGAACCCGCCAGCCCAGCGAGCCCTTCACGATTGCCTCCCGAGGCTGCCCTTGCCCCGTCCACACGGTATCCGCGATCCGTCTCGGGTCAAGGGGCGCCACCCATCCGGGACTGAAGCCGCTCCGAACCTGGGCCATGACCCCCACATCTCGTACCCGCGGCGCGGTCGCCGGAACCGTGGCGGCCCTGGCCGCACTCGCCGCCGCTCAAGCTGTCGCCGCGCTCTCTCCTGCCCTACGCAACCCGATCTTCGATGTCGGCGACCGGGTGATCGACGGCGTGCCGTCGGCGGTCAAGGAGTTCGCTATCGACGTGTTCGGGACCGCCGACAAGCCCGCCCTCCTGGTCGGGATCGCCACCCTGACCTTCGCGTACTCGGCTGCCGTGGGTGTGATCGCAGCGCGGCGCAGCCGCCTCCTCGGGGCCTTCGGCGTCGGACTGTTCGGGCTGATCGGGGCCGTCTCCGCATCAGTGGGCACCGCCGGGTTGCTCGGCGCTCTACCCAGCCTGATCGGAGCCGGGGTCGGGATCGCAGTGCTCATGTGGCTGGTTCGAGACACACCGCAGATGGACCCCCATCTGGCCGCGTCCCGGCGCCAGTTCTTCCGTATCGCCGGTTCGGCGGCGGCGGCGTCGGTCCTCGTTGGCGGGATCGGCTTCGCCGCCGGACGCCGGTTCGACATCGAGCCCTCCCGGCTGGCGCTTCCCCGCCCCGACCGAACCCTCGATCCGATTCCCGACGAAGTGTCGTTCGCCGATCCCGGCCTGGATCCCTTCGTCACCCCCAACACCGACTTCTACCGAATCGACACCGCCCTCACCGTCCCCCGTATCGACCCCGACACCTGGACCCTGCAGATATCCGGAATGGTGGACCGACCGTTCAGCATCACCTTCGACGAACTCGTCGACCGAGTACTGGTCGAATCCGACATCACGCTCACCTGTGTCTCCAATGAGGTCGGCGGCAAGCTGGTCGGCAATGCCCGCTGGCTGGGCGTCCGCCTCGACGACCTGCTGGCCGAGGCGGGAATCCAGCCACAGGCCGACCAGATCGTGGGCCGCTCGGTCGACCGGTACACCTGCGGGTTCCCCGTCTCGGTCCTCGACGGCAGGGACGCCCTGGTGGCGATCGGCATGAACGGTGAACCTCTCCCGCCGGAACACGGGTTTCCGGCCCGGCTGATCGTTCCCGGCCTGTACGGATACGTGTCGGCAACCAAATGGCTGGCCGAGATCGAACTGACCCGTTTCGACCAGTTCGACCACTACTGGGTCGATCGCGGCTGGTCACCTCGAGCACCGATCAAGACCCAATCCCGCATCGACACTCCCGCCCCCCTTGGGCGTATCCCGGTCGGTCGAACCGCCATCGCCGGGGTCGCATGGGCACAGACCCGAGGCATCGAACGGGTCGAAGTGCAGATCGACGACGGTCCCTGGCAAGACGCCGAACTGGCCGACGAGCTGAACGACGTCACCTGGCGGCAGTGGCGTCTGGCGTGGGATGCCACCCCCGGCCGACACCAGATCACCTGCCGTGCCACCGACGGCACCGGCACGGTGCAAACCGAACAGCGGGCCCGGCCCATCCCCGACGGTGCGACCGGGTGGCATTCGATCGTGGTCCTCGTCGACGCCTGACCAATCCAACCCTCCCCCTGCTCCGAACCACCCCCGACCCCACCGAGGGTCGAGACCGAAAGGAACACACGATGAGAAAGCACGTACGACTGGTCGCCCTCATGGCGATCTTCGCCCTGGTTCTCGGCGCCTGCAGCAGCGGCGACGCCGAAGACACGACCACCACGACCGTGGCTCCCGCCACGACCACCACCGAGGCGATGGAAGAGATGGACGACATGGGTCTGTCCACCGTCAACTTCGGACCGGCGTGCTCGGCAGTGCCGATGGACGGTGAGGGTTCGTTCGACGGGATGGCCGACGATCCGGCCGCCACCGCCGCATCCAACAACCCGGTCCTGTCCACCCTGGTCAGCGCCGTGGTCGAAGCCGGACTGGTCGACACCCTCAACAGTGAAGGACCGTTCACCATCTTCGCCCCCTACAACGACGCCTTCGCCGCCATCCCGGCCGAAGACCTCGAGGCGATCCTGGCCGACACCGAACTGCTGACCTCGATCCTCACCTACCACGTGGTGGCAGGCGCCTCCCTCGACGCCCAAGCCCTGGCCGACGCCGGAACCGTGACCACCGTCAACGGAGCAGACCTGACCATCACCACCGACGGTGACACCATCACTGTCAACGGTGCCAGCGTCATCTGCGGCAACGTCCAGACCGCCAACGCCACCGTCCACATCATCGACACCGTCCTCGTGCCGGGTTCCTGACCCGACCGGACCAAGCGGACGAGTTGGGGCGGGAGTCGTACGGCTCCCGCCCCTTCGTCATGTGACCTTGTTGCGGGAGGCGTACCTCGGGTGTCGGTACGCGCCGGACTCCATCACCTCTCCCAACACCCGCACCGCCTCGAATACGTCGACGTGAGAGATGTAGAGCGGGGCAAAGCCGAAACGCAACACGTCCGGACTCCGGAAGTCGCCGATCACGCCTCGGTCGATCAGGGCTTGGACGATGGCGTACCCGTCGGGGTGACGAAGGCAGACCTGTGAGCCGCGGACCGAGGCGTCACGGGGGCTGACCACATCCAACGGCAGCTCCGACTGATCGACGAGCTGGATGAATGTCTCTGTCAGAGAGACCGATTTCTCCCGAACGACATCGAGGTCGACATCGTCGAAGACCTCCAACGCCGCATCCAACGCCACCAGCGACAACACGTGAGGGGTTCCCACCCGCGCTCGGGTGATCCCCTCGGCAGGAACGAAGTCGAGTGAGAAGTCGAAAGGGGCGGCATGGCCGAACCACCCGGTGATCGGATTCCGAAAGGCAGGGAGGAGATCGGGGCGCACATAGAGGAACGCCGGTGCTCCCGGGCCGCCATTCAGGTACTTGTACCCGCACCCGACTGCGAAATCGGCGTCGCCGAGATCGATCGGCATCGCCCCGGCCGAATGCGCCAGATCCCAGACCATCAATGCGCCCGCCGCATGAGCCGCCGGGGTGATCGCGGCCATGTCGTGCATCCGGCCGGTGGCATACCCCACCTGGGTGAGTGCCACGACGCCGACCTCATCTGTGATCGATTCGATCACGGCGTCCGGTTCGACGATCCGCAACTCCGCCAGCGACGACATGACGTACAGGTCGGTCGGGAAGTTGGCTGAGTCACTGAGCACCACCTTGCGGTCGGTCATGTCCAGGGCGGCGGACACCACCTTGAACAGGTTCACCGAGGTCGAATCACAAACGACGACCGTCCCTGGCTCTCGTCCGATCACCCGGGCGATGCGATCTCCGGCCTGATACGGCAGGTCGACCCAGCCCTCGGTGTTCCACGACCGGATCAGACCCTCACCCCAACCCTCGCGGACCGCCCGCTCGATCCGCTCCGGGACGTGGGACGGAAGCGGACCGAGCGAGTTCCCGTCGAGATACACCACGCCATCTGGCAGGTCGAAGCGCTGACGGAAGGAAACGAGTGGATCTGCGGCGTCGAGTGCCTTGCAGGCGGCGAGGTCGATCATCGAGCCATTGTCACCGATCGAACCAATCGCCGCTGCGGATCAGCTCGGATTCGGGAAGGGGTGGATCGGCGACGGATAGCCAGACCTGAACCACGACAGCGCCCTCATCGGTCTGGACGGTCCTCTCCACCCTGACGTACTCGTCGCCCTCGTACTCATCGAGTTCGTCGAGAAGGTCCGTGGAGATGTCAACCACCTCACCGTGAACCATTCCACCCGGGCGGGGAACCACGAACGGGTACGGATGGGTGCGGCCATAGAGGACATGATCCGCCAGCACGGCCGGCCGACGCGCACCGTCCAGCAACGCCTCGGCGACACCCCGACGACGCAACGTCCCGTAGACGAACACCTGAGTCACTCCGCTGGATTTCAGCACAGCCCGATCGGAATACCCTTCCCCCATGCCACTCATCGGTATCTCCTGCTGGGAGCGGGACTACGACACCAACATCGCCCACCGCGAACGCCACCACATGCTGTCCTCCACCTACACGACAGCGCTGGTCGCCGCCGGCGCCACCCCGGTGCTGTTGCCGTCGATCGACCCGGAGCATGCAGCTCGGGTGGTCGACCGGATGGACGGCATCCTCGTCAGCGGTGGAGGAGACATCGACCCTGCCGTCTACGGCGCGGACAACCAGGCCAGCAGCGAGATCGACCCGCTGCGGGACCGGTGGTAGCTGGCCTTGGTCGAGACCGCCAGGGCGGTGGGGAAACCACTGTTGGGGATCTGCCGCGGTGCCCAGATCCTCAATATCGCATTCGGTGGCACGCTCGAACAGCACGTGTGGGATTCCGAGGCGCATCCCGACCTGTGGAACAAGGACAAGACGTTCCTCCGGCTCGGCACCCACGACGTGGCCCTCACCGGCATCCTCCGCGACCTCTACGGGAAGGACCGCCGCCGGGTGAACAGCTACCACCACCAGTCCGTCGATCGGGTCGGAGACGGGCTGGAGGTGCTGGCCTTCGCCGACGACGGTCGACCGGAAGCCCTGGCAACCACCGACGACTGGCCGGCACTCGCCGTGCAATGGCACCCGGAACGCCTCGACCTGGACGACGAGCAACCGCTGTTCGGGTGGCTGGTCGACGCCTGTCGGTGACGGTCAGGCCTTACCGAACTCCAACACTCCGTCGACGGCGGTCACTTCGATCGTGTCACCGTCGGTGTAGGTCCCGTCCAGCATCTTGACCGCCAACCGGTCCGCCAGCTCCCGCTGGATCACCCGCTTGAGCGGCCGGGCACCGAACGCAGGGTCATACCCCATCTCGGCCAGCAGATCCTTGGCCGAGTCGTCGAGTTCCAGCGTGATCTCCCGCTGGGCGAGCCGCGTCACCAGGTCGCGGAGCTGGATGTCGACGATGTCCCGGATCTGTGAGGCGTGCAAGCGGTCGAAGACCACCACATCGTCGACCCGGTTCAAGAACTCGGGCCGGAAGTGGTTGCGCACCGCAGTCATCACCCGTTCTCTCACCGTTTCGGGGGGAAGGTCGTCGAGGATGTGTTCGGAACCGAGGTTCGAGGTCATTATCAGGACCGCATTGGTGAAGTCGACCGTGCGCCCCTGACCGTCGGTCAGCCGCCCGTCGTCCAGCACCTGTAGCAGGGCGTTGAACACGTCGGGATGGGCCTTCTCCACCTCGTCCAAGAGCACCACCGAGTAGGGGCGTCGCCGGATCGCCTCGGTCAGCTGGCCGCCCTCGTCGTAGCCGACATAGCCGGGCGGGGCACCGATCAGCCGGGACACCGAATGCTTCTCCATGTACTCGGACATGTCGATGCGGACCATCGCCCGCTCGTCGTCGAACAGGAACTCGGCGAGGGCACGGGCCAGCTCGGTCTTGCCGACACCGGTGGGTCCGAGGAACAGGAACGATCCGATCGGCCGATGCGGGTCACCCAGACCGGCCCGGTTGCGTCGCACCGCATTGGCGACCGAGTCGACCGCCCGGTCCTGGCCCACCACCCGTTTGTGCAGGTGGGCTTCGAGCTGTATGAGCTTCTCCATCTCACCCTGCATCAACTTCGCCACGGGGATTCCGGTCCAGCGGGCAACCACCTGGGCGACGTCCTCTTCGGTCACCTCCTCGGACAACATCCGTCCTTCGGCGTGCAGCTTCTCCAGCCGTTCCTGGCTCTCGGTTAGCTCGGCTTCGAGCTCGGGGAGACGTCCGTAGCGCAGTTCGGCGGCGGCGGTCAGGTCTCCGGCGCGCTCGGCGCGCTCGGCATCCGCCCGGACCCGCTCGATCTCTTCTTTGGTGGTCTGAATCGTGGCGATCGACTGTTTTTCCAACTGCCAGCGGCCGGTCAGGGCGTCGATCTCCTCGTCCAGGTCGGCGAGTTCCTCACGCAGCGCTTCCAGCCGTTGGACCGAGGCGGGGTCGGACTCCTTGGAGAGGGCGGCCTCTTCGATCTGGAGTTGGATCTTGCGGCGTTGACGCTCGTCGATCTCCTCGGGCATGGAGTCGATCTCGATCCGCAGCCGCGACGCGGCCTCGTCGATCAGGTCGATCGCCTTGTCGGGAAGCTTGCGGGCCGGGATGTAGCGGTCCGACAGCATCGCCGCAGCGAGCAGCGCCCCGTCGGTTATCCGCACCCCGTGATGCACCTCGTAACGCTCTTTCAGGCCGCGCAGGATGGCGACCGCGTCGGCCACGGACGGTTCGTCGACGAAGACCGGCTGGAATCGCCGCTCCAGGGCGGCGTCCTTTTCGATGTGTTTGCGATACTCGTCGAGGGTGGTGGCGCCGATCATCCGCAACTCCCCCCGGGCCAGCATCGGCTTCAACATGTTGGAGGCGTCCATCGATCCTTCCGCCGCCCCAGCGCCGACCATCGTGTGGAGCTCGTCAATGAAGGTGATGACCTCGCCTTCCGCATCGGTGATCTCGGTGAGGACCGCCTTCAGCCTCTCTTCGAACTCACCCCGGTATTTGGCACCAGCGACCATCGACCCGAGGTCGAGGGCGACGATGCGCTTGGACTTGAGCCCCTCGGGAACGTCGCCGTCGGCGATGCGACGGGCGAGCCCTTCGACGACCGCCGTCTTGCCGACGCCCGGCTCACCGATGAGGACCGGGTTGTTCTTGGTGCGGCGACTGAGAACCTGGATGACCCGGCGGATCTCCTCGTCCCGTCCGATCACCGGATCGAGCTTGCCCTGCCGGGCTGCTTCGGTCAGATCACGTCCGTACTGTTCGAGCGCATCGAAGGTGGATTCGGGATCGTCGGAACGGACCCGTTGGGAACCTCGGATCTCCTTGAGGGCGGCGAGGATCGTCTCGACAGTCACATTCTCGGCTGTGAGCAGTTCGCGGACGGCGGGGACGGCATCGATCAGACCGAGAACCAGGTGCTCGACCGAGATGAAGTCGTCACGCATCTCGTTGCGGCGAGCGTCGGCCCGGCTCAGCGCTCGGGACAGTTCGGCATCGACGGTGGGCTCCGATCCGCCGTAGGCGCGGGGTAGGCGGTCGAGGTCGGAGGCGATCGTCGAGCGCAGACGCGGAACCGAAGCGCCGGCGGCTTGCACGAGTGGCAGGGTGATGCCGTCGGTCTGATCGACCAACGCACCCAGGAGGTGCAGGGGGGTCACCGCCGGATGACCGCGAGCGGCCGCGTTTTTCTGGGCGGCGACCAGCGCAGCCCGGCTCTTCTGAGTCAGCCGCTCGAGTTCCATCCAACCGTTCCTTTCGTCATTCAGTAAATCTAAGTCTATTCATATCAGATCTATTCCCGCTCGGTCGGAACGCGACGATGCCCCCGGACGAATCCAGGGGCATCGTGGAATGGAGGTTGCCCGGCCTCAGTCCCGTTCCACCGCCTCGGCGATGCGCCGCAGAAGCACGATGTCCTCCGGATCCGCGGCGGGCTCCGGTTCGGGCTCAGGCTTCTTGGTCTTGTTGTAGGCCTTGACCACCAAAAACATCACGAAGCCAACAATCACGAAATTGATCAACGCCTGGATGAACGCCCCCACAGATCCCACCGGCAGCCCGGTCTCCGGATCGGCCGGGCCGAAGGTGCCCATGGTCTCCAAACCGGACAGATCGAACACCATTCCGATCAGGGGGCTGACGATGCGGGCTGTAAACGCGGTCGTCACCGAGGCGAACGCAACACCGAGGACGAAGGCGACAGCCAGATCGACCAGGTTTCCCCGGTTGATGAACTCGCGGAACTCCTTGATCACATGCTCCCCTTCCGGACGGTGGCGCCAAGATACCCCGCCTCTCTGCTGCGCCGCGGGCGCAGCGCGTGCCTAGCCTGACGGCGTGATCACCGACGCCCAACGCCCTTTCCTGGCGACACTCGAACAGCACCAAGACGGCGACCGCATTCACGTCGACGTGACCATCGGCTTCGCCGGAGAGATCCATCGCGGCAGTGCGGAAGGGACGGCAGAACCGCAGCATCGACCTCGGGTGGTCGGAGAAGCGACCCTGCGCGCGGTGGAGAACCTCACCGGTGGCCTGTCCGAATTCGACCTGAGCGCGGTTGCCACCTCCGACCTGGGTCCCGTGCGGATCGCACTCGCTCAGGTGCGAGAGTCGGGTTGGTCGGACTACCTGATCGGTTCGTCATTGGTGCGGGACGGCGACTCGGCCACCGCCACCGCCAAGGCGGTGCTCGACGCCGTCAACCGCCGCCTCACCCGCCTGCAATAGCGGCTCTTTCGCGCGACTCTTGCGCCAAAGAATCACTATTCGGTGTTGTTGACTAGTGGTGGAGTTCTGCTACCTTGTACTCCATGATACTGGATCGAGCCACCGGCAGATGGTGACCAAGGACACAGGCCGCCCACGGGACCGGTCCGGCGGAGACCGCAGCACCCAGTTACTGAAAGGGGTGCTGGACATGTGCCTCCTGGCGGTGATTTCCGAGGAACCGAGCTACGGATATGAGATGGTGCGAAAACTGACAGAACGCGGACTCGATCTCGTGAGCGAAGGGGCCATCTATCCGGTGCTCAGCCGGCTGCAACGCAACGGGCTGATCGAGGGATATCTGGTGGCGTCGCCGGAAGGCCCGGCACGCAAGTACTACCGCATGGAAAAGAAGGGGGAACAAGCGTTGACCGAATGGTCGAAAGCGTGGAACGAGCTCGTGGCCGGAGTCGCCAACGTGGTGGGAGGTGACAAGCGATGACCAGCAGTGCCGAACTCGCACGAATCACAGCCGACTGCGACCGCTTCTGGCAGGAAGCCGGAGTTCCCCGCCGGGTCCGCACCCAGATGCGACTGGAACTCGGGCAGCACCTGGCCGAAGCGGCCGCGGACGGCCGTTCACCGGAAGCAGTCGTCGGACACGACCTCCGCCGTTTCGCGGCCGACTGGGCCGAAGCGGCGGGCGCCCGCATCGAGGCAGGCGCCTGGGACGACGTACAGAGTGGCGCAGCCGACTTCCGACGGATGAGTCGCCGAACGGCCGCCACCTACGGACTGGGAATGTTGGCCCTGGTGGCCGGGGTCATCGTCGGCAGCATCGTGCAAGGAGGAAACGACGTGGACAACGACCAATGGCGCTGGGTGTGGACCCTGCTGGCGCTGGGCATGGGAATCGGCGAAATCTTCACTGCCGGCTTCTTCCTGCTTCCGTTCGCGATCGGGGCGGCGGCGGCCGCCATCCTCGCCTGGCTTGGGGTGGCATTACTCGCTCAATGGCTGGTGTTCTTCGGAGTCTCGGCGATCGCTTTCGCCTATCTCCGCAAGTTCATCGACCGGCAGGACAACCAGGTCCAGCCTCGGATCGGCGCCAATCGCTGGCTCGAGGCGAAAGGTGTGGTCCTGGCCGACATCGACCCGGATAGCGGATACGGCATGGTCCGCATCGACACAGAGGAATGGCGGGCGATGAGCGAAGACGGCTCAGCCATCCCTGCGGGAACACGAATCATCGTCACCGACGTACAAGGCTCCCGCCTGGTGGTCACCCCGCTGGGCGACGAATGACGACAGCAAGAAAGTGAGGTAGGCAATGGACGCACTCGTGTTCCTGCTCTTCATCCTGGCGGTAGCGGCGATCCTCGTCGCAGCAGCCGGGTTCCGAGTGGTGAGACCCTACGAAAAGGGGCTGATCGAGTTTCTCGGAAGGTACGAGAAGACGGTCGACAGCGGTCTCCGCTGGGTCATCCCGTTCGTCAAGCGCATCACCAAAGTGGACATGCGCGAACAGGTGGTGGACGTCCCACCGCAGGAGGTCATCACCAAGGACAACGTGGCGGTGACGGTCGACGCGGTGATCTACTACGAGCCCACCGACCCAGTGAAGCTGAAGTACAACGTGGGGAACTTCATCCTGGCAGTGACGAAGCTCGCCCAGACCAACCTGAGGAACGTCATCGGTGATCTGGACCTGGACTCGGCGTTGACCTCCCGGGAGATCATCAACGCCAAGTTGCGGCAGATCCTCGACGACGCCACCGACAAGTGGGGCACTCGGGTGGTCCGGGTGGAGATCCAGCGGATCGAGCCGCCGGCGGACGTCACCGACGCCATGCACCGGCAGATGAAAGCGGAGCGAGATCGTCGTGCCGCGGTCACCGAGGCGGAAGGCGAGAAGCGGGCGGCCATCCTTCGATCGGAAGGAATCAAGGAGTCCAACATCTTGGAAGCAGAAGGCCAAGCCGAGGCGATCAAGCGGGTGGCCGACGCCGACCGATATCAGAAGGAAACGGTGGCCGAAGGTGAGGCACGGGCGATCGAGCGGGTGTTCCAGGCCATCCACACCGGCGATCCGACTCCCGACCTGATCGCGATCCGCTACCTGGAGACCCTCGGCCAAGTCGCCGATGGTCAAGCGACGAAGATCTTCCTGCCGCTCGACACCAGCGGGGTGCTGGGCAGCGTCGCTGCGATCGGCGAGATGTGGAAGGACGTCGATCCGGGCACCGGCCGCACGATGTCGACGTCGCGAACGACGTCGAGCAGCTCCACCACCCCCGGTTCTCAGGAGTAACCACACCTTCTACCGACGAGGGCGCCGCCAACCCAGGGTTGGTGGCGCCCGTCCTCTGGGCGTGCCCCGGCCCACGGTTCGTCGGTCTCGCCCAACCGTGGGCTGGCGGGGCCCTCCAGGGGCCCGGGGAACCCTGGGTTGGCGGGGCCCTTTCGGATTCAGCCCTTGGTGCCGGAGGCGGCCACTCCCTGGACGAAGAAGCGCTGGAACGTGAAGAAGATGATGGCGATCGGGATGGTCGTGATGATCGATCCAGCGAGGATCGTGTTCCACGGAGGCGCCTCACCGAAGGCGCCTCGAATGCCGGCCAACCCGACGGTGAGGGTCTTCAGATCGGGCTCGGACGGCGCGGCGATGAGCATGTGGAGGAACTCGTTCCACACGCCCTGAGTCGAGAGAATGGTCAGAGCGATCAGACCTGGTGCCGCCAGCGGAAGCATCACAAGTCTGAACGTTTCCCACGTTGACGCACCGTCGATCGCGGCCGCCTCCTCCAACTCCCTGGGTAGCTGCTCGAAGAACTGTTTCATCAAGAAGATTCCGAACGCATCGAACGCCAGGGGTAGGACGAGTCCGGCATACGTGTTGAGGATTCCCAGCTCGCGCATCACGAGGAACTTGGGGATGAGCAGGACGACACCGGGCACAGCCATCACTGCGACCACCAGGCTGAACACCAGGCGCCTTCCAGGAAATCGCAGCCGGGCGAGGGCGTACCCGGCAGTCGCATCGAAGCCGATTCGAAGCACCACCACGGCCACCGTGGTCACGACCGAATTGAAGGCCCAGCGCGGAAACCGGATCTGCTCGGAGTTCAGCCGCTCGATCCCCTCGGTGGTCGCGCCGCCGAACTCGGCAGAGGGCAGGAGCGCCACCGGATTTGCCTGAATGTCGGGAAGCGATTTGAACGAGCTGGTGATCGTCAACAGGAACGGATAGATGAACACCAGCGCGAACACCACGAGGGCGGTGTAACCGACGACGCGCTTGGCGACGGCGACCGGTCCCGTCTCGTGGACACCGGTAGCAACAGAACGAGCCATATGTCAGACCTCCCCGGTGTCTTTGACCACCCGCCGCTTGAGCCAGTCGAAAACCATGATGATGGCGAACAGCACCACGGCCATCGCCGCGCCCAGTGACGCCGAGTTGTTGTCGAAACTCTGGAAGTAGATCCAAAAGGCAGGGGTGATCGTGGCCTTGCGCGGGCCTCCGAAGGTGGCGACGTAGATCTGGTCGAACACCTGCCAGGTGCCGATCAGACCGAGCGTCACCACGAAGTAGATGGTGGGACGCATCATCGGCACGGTGATCTCCCAAAAGCGCTGCATCGCGGAAGCTCCGTCGACCAGCGCTGCCTCCTCGATCGAGGGTGGGATGCTCTGCAGTCCGGCGAGGAAGATGAGCATCATCGTGCCCACCGTGGTCCAGGTAACGAGCATCATGATGGCCGTCATCGCCACGCTCGGTCCCGACATCCATTCCCACAACGACAACGAGAACACCTCACGCTCCATCCACACCGGCGCGCCCTTCACACCGATCACCCCAAGGAAGTTGTGGATGAGACCATTCGAACTGTCGAACCAGTTGACGTCCTGGAAGGGCAGGACAGAGTTGATCAGGCCGCGGGTTTGGAACAGGAAGACGAAGATCAGTGTCACCGCCACCGAACTTGTGATCGACGGGAAGTAGTAAGCGGTGCGGAAGAAGCCCTTTCCCTTGAGGAACTTCTGGTTGAGGATCACCGCCAGGACGAACGCCAGAATCGTCTGCGCCGGCACTACACCGACCACGTACCAGAAGTTGTTCCTCACCGCCCGGGCGAAGTCCTTACGACGGAGACCGTCGTCGATCAGCAACTCCTCGTAGTTCGACGTCCCGATGACGTCTGATTCGAGCGGCGGAGTGAGTCCCGACCAGTCGGTGAAGCTCACCCATACGGTCATGATGATCGGCACCACGAGGAACACGGTCAGCCCGATCAGTGCTGGTGCGGTGAACAACCACCCGATCACGCCTTCGCGCTTGTCGAGCCGCGCCCTGCTGGCCAGAGGATCGTTCCTCCGACGCCGCTTCCGAGACTCGGTGGCCTCACGACGCCTGACTCCCGTTGTCATCGTTCTCCTCCCCGAAAGGGGTCCGGTCGGCTCGCTCGCCGAGCCGACCGGACCGACGCCGAATCAGCCTCCGAGGATGCTCTCGCCGGCGTCCACCACCTCGGCGATCAGATCGTCCACGGTGACGTCGCCGACGATCAGACCCTCGGCCATCTCGTTGAACACACCGACCAGGTCGTTGACACCCGGCTTGAAGCCCCATCGGCGGGCGTACTCCGCCCCGTCGAGGAACGCCGCCAACTCGGGCCGGGGTGCGAGCCAGTCCTCTGCCACCGATATACGTGCCGGCATCACGTTGAACGCACTGGTCCACGCCAGTGAGCCCTCCGGATTGGTCAGGAAGTTGACCAGCGCCCAGGACGCGTCGGGGTTCGGAGCATTGGCTGGCACCCCGTAGCAGACCGTGAACGCGAACGTCCCCGGCCCGGCCGGTCCGACGGGCAGCTCGGCGACGGCGAACTCCTTGTCGGGGAACGTGTCCTGCAGGTATCCGACGATCCAGTTGCCCTCGATCGTCATCGCCGCCTTGCCCTGACCGAACGCCTCCCCGGCCCAGCCGGCGTCCACCGCCTGCGGCTTCACGGCGTATCCATCGAGGTAGAGATCAGAGACGTACTGGAGGGCTTGTCGAGCCTCGTCGTTGTCGAGGGTGACCATGGTCACCTCGTCGTCGGTGAGCGCCACGCCGGCCTGGAAGAGGAACACGCCCCAACGGGGGTATTCGACACCCATGGCCAGACCCGCCTGGGCGTTCCCGGCGGCGATTTCTTCGATCGGTCCCGTCGTCAGGGCCTCTGCTGCTGCTCGGAGTTCCTCCCAGTTGGTCGGAACGTCGACACCGGCTGCTTCCAGCACGCTCGGGTCGTAGATCAGCGCCAACGTCGAGAAGTCCTTCGGCGGGCAGTACCAGGTACCGTCGAAAGTGAACGCCTCCCGCAATGACGGGTAGATGTCGCTGGGAGCATCGACCGCCCCGTCCGGAATGGGGGCGAGGACTCCCTCGCTGGCCAGATCCGGCAGCTTGAAGCTATCCACGTAGAAGACATCCGGTGGCTCTCCTCCGGCCAGCGCAGCCTGAAGGGTGGCGTCATACTCCGCTTGGGGCTGGAACTCTGCCAATGCTCCGGTCTCGGCGTTGAACTCAGCGACGAGATCGGCGAGTGCCTGATTCTCTGCATCGGACGACGACCAGCCCCACAACTTCAACTCCACACCCTCGAGTGATCCGGCGGCGACCGTCGTCGTCGTCTCCGAGAGGGTGGTCGTCGTTTGCTGGGCGGTGGTGGTGGTCTCCCCGCTGGTGGTATCGGTGGCTCCGTCGGAACCCCCGCAGGCAGCGATGACCATGGCCAGGATCGCCAGGGTCACCCAACCTTTCCTGTATCGCATCATCTCTTTCCTTTCTCCCGGGGACGTCGAGTCCCTTGTGTTCAGCCCGAGATGTCGATCTCCCGTAGCTCTCCTCTTCTGCGGTACGAGGCATGAAACGATTTCCAATGGGACGGGAGGCGAGCGGGAACCGACCTATCCGGATCTCCCAGTGTCAGCCCTCCGAATCCGAAGAGAGCCGTGAGAAGCAGGCCCCCCTGGCAGGCGGTGTGGATCCCGTCGGCCCCGTTCCCCATCGAATCGTCGAGGTCGATCGCCATCGCACGCCGCAGGAGTTCGTACCCGAGATCCGGCTCGTGCATCTGCGCGGCGAGCAGGGCGTGGAACGTGAGCGACAGCGACGAGCCGTGGTCCGCCTTCGGCTCGTAGTACGCCCAGTTCGCGGCCGCCAGCTCGTCTCGTCGAGACTCTGCCGCCAACAGCGCCATCGCCATGAGAACGTCTGGCTGCTTGATAACGGCAGTGCGCTGCATCCGGGCCTCGCCGAGCAACTCGTAGATGCTGTGCAGCCGCGGTTCGAACGCTGCCAGGTCGAGGGTTTCCAGCTCGAAGAACCCGGCGTGTTGCTCCCACACCCCGCCGTGACCTCGGGACAGGACGATGTCGTCCGCCCGGCGGGCCATCTCGGCGAGGCCGGCGCGCGGGAGATCGAGCGAACGGAGAACTCGGTCCCCGGCGCCGCTTTCGATCCGGTCGAGGCGGGACACCATCTCGCCGGCAAGCCGAAGCTGCCAGGCGGCCATGAGGTTGGTGTAGAAGTTGTCGTCGACACCGATGTGGTACTCGTCGGGTCCGATGACGTTTCGAAGGTGAAAGCCGTCCGCCTCGTGCTCCAGCCGGCTCATCCAATACCGCGCACCCTCCAGCACGATCTCCGCACCTTCGGTCAGCAGAAACTGGTCGTCCCCGGTCCAGCGCCAGTAGTGCTCTGTCGACCAGGCGACGTCCGCGGTGATGTGCTCTTCGATCTCGCCGGTCCAGATGCGTACCGGCTCGCCGTAGATGGGATTCGACCACTCAGGTGTTACCTCGTCACCGGTGCCCGCCGACTCCCAGGCGTAGAAGGCGCCTGCCCGCCCGTACCGGGCGGCCTTGCGACGGGCACCGTCCAGACCCCGGTACCGATAGCCGAGGTGCGCCCGAGCCAGATCTGGCTGAGTGACGGCGAAGTACGGGGCAACGAAGATGTCGGTGTCCCAGAACACGTGGTGGCGGTATCCGAAGCCGCCGATCCGAGCCCCGATGCCTGCTCCGGTGTCCGCTTGGGGAGCCGCCCCGATGAGCTGGAAGGCGGCGTAGTGGAACGCCAGCTCGGCCTCGGGATCACCGTCGACGGTGATCGCCGAGGCCTGCCAGCGGGTCGCCCACGCCGCCCGGGAGGAATCGGCGACGGCGTCGAACGACGTCCCACGAGGTGGCAGGATGAGGTCGATCTCCTCGTTGCGATCCACCCGATAACCGACGAACTTGGTGAAGGTGGCATTCGAACCTGCCGGGATCGAAACCTGGCCGCGCACACGCGGGTGGATGGAGTCGTCCAGGTGGTGAACCGGCCCATCGGCGTCGACTCGCCACAGGACATCGAGCCCGTGTGCATCGTCGACGCTCCGATAGCGGCCTCGCATCTCCCCACCGTCGCCGTGCTCGATGTGGAGGGGGTGCCAGCACGGCACGTGAGGCCCGGGCACCGAAGCATCCAGCCCGGTCTGGTATTCGATGGTGACGTCGTCGGTGAGCGAGTCGATACGAACCTCGAGCACTGCGAGATGCGGCATTCCCAGGGGAAGGACACGCCGAAAGGCGACCCTCACCGTCCCGGTCTCGGCACCTCGCCACAGGACGCTCCGGGTGACACAGCCGTTCAGGAGGTCCAGTTCCCGTCGATACCCGGCCGGACGACGGTGCTCGAGGTCGAACGGTTCCCCGTCGACCGTGAAGCGAAACCCGGTCCAGTCCGGTACGGCACCGAGCAGAGGGAGATCGCCGGGTGGCGTCACGAACGCCCCATTGATGAACGTCGCCCGGCACTCTCCGCGACGCTGCTCTTCGAACGACCCGCGTGTCATCAGGTATCCGTTCCCGATGGTGAAGAGCGATTCGCGCCATCCTGCCCGCCCGGGGTCGAAACGTTCCTCGACGATCGTCCAGGTGTCGATCGGCCTCATCGGTCCACTCCGGTACTGGCACGCTCGATCACGATCGGGGTGAGCAGCTCGCCGCGGGGCGTTCCGACCCCCGACAGCGCCTCGGCGAGCATGTCGACGAGGACGCCGCCGATCTGGTCGAAGGGTTGCCTCACCGTCGTCAGCGGAGGGTCGATGATGGCGGCGGACGGTATGTCGTCGAATCCGGCGATGTCGACGTCCACTCCGACGGCGAGACGCCGGGAACGCGCCTCTTGGATGGCGCCGATGGCCAACTCGTCCTCGACGGCGATGACAGCGGTCAGGTCCGGATGGCTGTCCAACAACTGGGCCATCGCCTCCCGCCCGTACTCGACCCCATGCAGGCTCCGAGCCACAGCAGGGGGTCGGTGCCCGTGGGCACGCAGGGTTCGCAATACGCCGTCGACACGGAGATCGCCCGATTCGGAACCCTCGGGCCAGGCGATCACCCCGAAGTGGGAATGGCCGCGTTCGATGAGGCGCTCCGTCAGCTGGGCGGTGCCCGCTCCACCGTCGACGTCGACCCAGAAGTGACGCTCACTGGCCGCGGTTCGACCGAACGTCACGAACGGGACGCCCTCGTCGAGCAGGTGGTCGACTCTGGCGTCCTCGTAGTCGGTGTCGGAAACGACGAAGCCGTCGACGACGCCCCGTCGGACCAGGTCGTCGTACGGCGCCGTGTCGTGAGCCTGCCCCCGGAAGAGCACAATCTCGAGGCCGTGACCCGCCGCCGCCCCCACCATGGCGTGAAGGAAGGCGTTGAGGGTCGGGTTACCCCAAGCGCCCAGCTGCGGCAGCCCATAGCCCACTTGGAAGGACCGACCCCCGACGAGGCCCTGGGCTGCCCGGCTCGGACGGTATCCGAGTCGGTCGGCGGCGGCGAGGACACGCTGTGCGGTGTCCGGTGCCACGCTCCCGGTTCCGTTCAAGGCCTTGGACACGGTTCCCACCGACACCCCTGCCGCACGGCCCACGTCCCTGATCGTGATGCGCTGTTTCATCACCGTTCGCTGTTTCATCACCATTGTCCGGTGGTCGGAAAACGTTTTTCGAACCGGATGATGCCCGACTTTGGGTCTTCTTGCGCCGAGATCGGAAAACCTTTTTTCGCGAACAGCGGTCGGAAACGGAGCACCGGCGGGGCGAGCAGGCGAGCCGAACTCGTCGGGCTCGCCCAACCGTGGGCTGGCGGGGCCCTCCCGGGGCCCGGGGAACCCTGGGTTGGCGGGGCCCTTTTCAGTCGGTGGCGGGGCGGAAGCCGGTGTGGGAAGTCGAGGAATCGGCAGTGGAGGAGGTGCGGGCGGAGACCCGGTAACGGTTGCAGTACGAGTCGTGGCAGAGGTACGACCCGCCTCGCATCACCTTCGCCGTCCCCGTGGGGGGCCCCTGCGGATCGACCCGAGTCTCGGACCTTGCCGCCCGATGCCAGTCGGCGCTCCACCAGTCTGCGCACCACTCCCACACGTTGCCCGACATGTTGAACAGGCCGAGCCCGTTGGGATGGAAGGCATCCGCCGGGGCAGTTCCCGGATAGCCGTCTTCACCGGTGTTCTCGATCGGAAACCGCCCCTGCCAGATGTTGCACTGGTGCTCTCCGTCGACCATCAGTTCGTCGCCCCACGGGAAGCGAACCCCCTCCAGCCCCCCGCGGGCCGCCTTCTCCCACTCCGCCTCCGTGGGAAGCCGAGTCCCGGCCCAGTTGCAGTAGGCGACGGCGTCGTTCCAGGACACGTGAACGACAGGATGAGCGAGGCGATCGTCCACGCCTGAGCCGGGGCCTTCCGGCGCACGCCAGTATGCCCCTCGTACCGCAGCCCACCACGGCGCGGTGGAAACCGATCCGATCACCTCGGCGTCCGGCGCGACGAAGCCCTCGAAGACGAACGACCAGCCGAAGCGCTCCGCGTCGGTGACATGGCCCGCATCGCCGACGAACTCGGCGAACTGGCGGTTGGTCACCGTCGTGGGAGCGATCGCAAACGTCGAGAGCTCCACCGTCCGCACCGGGCCTTCCCCGTCGCCGAAAACGGCATCCGCATCGTCCGATCCCATGTCGAAGCAGCCGGCGGCGATCCGTGCCATGCCACCTTCCGACGGACGAACCGACGCGGAGACAGCGGCATCAGCAACTCGCCGGGACACCGACGGCGCACAACAGGGCCGCCCGTCCACGGCTAGCCCGCCGTGCGGTCCATCGACAACAGGGTGGCTTCGACCTCTGCTGGTTCGATCGGAGGGAAAAACACCATCGTGAACAGGTCACAACGGTCTCCCGGCTGTTCGAACCACCCCACCACCCAGGACCCGTCGTCCATCGGACCGACCACTGCTCGTGCGCCGTCGATGAAAACTTCACCCCGCTCCCCCGGCCACTCCTCCAACGGCAGGGTTCCCCGCACCAGCGCAACGGCCAACTCACCGTTGCCGTCCACCCAGATCGTCGACGAGCTTCCCGGCACCTCCAGATACGCGTGCCGTGGAAGGTCGGCGGCGTCGACGATCGTCGGTTCCACCTTCTCGGGAAGAGCTTCGACCGAATACGGAGGCGGAGCACATTGCGGCGGAATGGTGGTGGTCGTTGTGGGCTCGGTCGTGGTGGTCGTCGTGACTTCGGTCGTCGTGGTGGGTTCGGCTACCCCGGTACAGGCCACGATGAGCACGAGCAGCGTTGGAAAGACACGGCGCATGGGAAGCCGAGGGTACCGGCCGCCAGCGTCGACCACGACCACTCAATAGAGTCGAGCCCAACCTCAACGGAGTACGAGTTGAACGCCAAAGAACGCGCCAGCGCCGGTCTGGACTCGGTGACGTCGCATCTGACCGAGCTCAGCCACTGGATGTATCACCACCCCGAGATCGCCTACGAGGAACGCGAGTCGAGTGCCCGACTCGTCGATTTCCTCCGTCAGGTCGGATTCGAGGTCGACTATCCGGCATATGGCCTCGAGACCGCCTTCGCCGCCCGGATCGGCTCTGACGGTCCGCATGTCGTCATCTGCGCCGAGTACGACGCATTGCCAGGCGTCGGCCACGCGTGCGGGCACAACATCATCGCCGCGGCAGCAGTCGGAGCCGGCGCCGCGCTGGCGCCGCTGGTCGAAGACCTCGGTATCCGTCTCACGGTGCTCGGTACGCCGGCCGAAGAGCATTTCGGCGGAAAGGTCGACTTGATCGGCGCCGGGGCGTTCGAAGGCGTGGATGCGGCGATGATGATCCATCCGTCCACCGAAGACGTGGTCGATCCCAACGTGATCGCCGTGGCCCATATCGACGTCCACTTCTACGGCAAGGAGGCTCATGCCTCGGCGCATCCACAGCTCGGTATCAACGCCCTGGACGCCTTCGTGCAAGCGTACGTGAATGTTTCGACCCTGCGGCAATCGATCTACCCCACCGACAAGATCCACGGTGTGATCCGCGAGGGTGGCCACGCCCCCAACATCATTCCCGCCTACACCCGCTCGTCGTGGTACGTGCGGGCCCAGACCAGCGACCGGCTCGACGAGCTCTTCCCCCGGGTGGTCGCCTGCTTCGAGGCGGCGGGCATGGCCACCGGCTGCCAGGTGGAGATCGAGCATGTCGGTCACACCTACACGGAGATGAAGAGCGATCAGGCGATGGTCGAGTACTACGCGGCCAACAGCGCAGAGTTGGGGCGCCCGATGCTGCGCGGACGGGACCTACCCCCCGATCGGACGGGTTCGACCGACATGGGCAACGTGTCGCTCCTGGTGCCGACCATCCATCCGATGCTCGACATCTCTGCCGCACCGCACGTCAACCATCAGCCGGAGTTCGCCGCCCACACGATCACCCCTGACGGGGACCGAGCGATCGTCGACGGTGCACTGTCGATGGCGTGGACGGTGATCGACCTGGCCCAGAACGACGCTTGGAGCCGGCTGGGAACGCCCGTGACCTGAGTTTCAGGTAGTGGCGAACCTCGCTTCGAAGCGTTCGGCCTTGGCGATGATCTCGGCGGGTAACGCCATGATCCGATCCTGCAGTTCCTGCGCCCTGGTCGAAATCCCGGTCAGCCGATCGATACCCCATTGGGTGATGAGCGGCGACAGCACGTTGTCGTGGTGGATCCGCAGGTTGTACACCCCGGCCCGGGCGATCTCGATGGACCGACGCAGATAGCCTGGGATGCCGGTTCCGGGCATCTGGAAGTTGCTGAAGGTGTTGAGGATCCCTTCGAGCGCGGCCTCGGGATGGTCCTCGAGCATTTTGGTCATCACGCCCTTGTAGAACAGGAAGTGATGGTTCTCGTCCGAGGCGATGTGCTTCATCAGCTCGTAGGCGGTCTCGTCGTCGGTGATCTTGCCGGCGTTGCGGTGTGACACCCGAGTCGCCAGTTCCTGGGCGGAGGTGTAGGCGAACAGTTCTGCCGGATGATCCCAGCGCGGCTCCCAGCCGGCGGTCATGGTGGCCATCCGGTCGTCTTCCAGCTCGTACGGATCGCAGTTGCGGCTGGTGAGCAGGTAGCTGCGGATGGCGATGGCATGCTGGCCTTCCTCTGCCGTCCACAGGTTGTTCCACTCCCGCCATATCGACCCTTCCGGCAGGTAACGCTCGAGCGTGACGTGGTAGTACGGAAGGTTGTCTTCGGTGAGGAGGTTGAGGACGAGGGACGTGCGCGCACGTTCGTTGAGTGTCGCCTGGGATTCGTCCCACGGTTCGGTCTTGAAGTTGCGTCCCAGCTCCCACGGGATGAGGTCGTGGAAGTACCACGGCTTACGCCGGGCGCGATGCTCCTCCAGGAGTTGCTTGACGGTCGGTTCGACCGACTCCAGCAACTCGAAGTGCTCGTTGTAGGCCAATTGCGTCTCCGGTGGGTCGCGGAGCGCCGGTTCTTCACCGACGCGTTCTCCTAAGGGTAGGGGAGTGGGAACCGACGACGAGTCGGCGTCACCCGTATGCCCGCAGAAAACCGTCGCGACTACCGACATAGATCCGTCCTTTCCACACTGCCGGCGTCGATTCGATGCAGCCGTCGGCGGCGGGGATCGTCCATTCGAGCTGCGGTTGGCGTGGGTCCGAAAGGTCGTAACTGCGCAATCCGGGCGGATCACAGGTGGCTATCAGGAGGCGCCCCTCGACGACCGCCGGTGAAGACCAGGCGTGGAAACCAACAGTGTCCTCCCACACCAGTTCTCCAGTGGCGGAATCGACCGCCAACAGCCGGCCGGTGTGGGTGGGGACGTAGACCATGCCTCCGGTGACGGCGGAGTCGCCCAGATCCCTCCGTCGGATCCTCCCACTCCGGACACCGGCACGCCCCAGCGGTACGGGTCGTCCGGTCGGGATGGGTCGAGGGAGATGAGCTGACCCAGCTCCTCGGAGCGGGCGGTGAACCGCTCCAGTTCGACTGCCACGTACAGCATCCCGTCGGCGTCGGCGACCATGGTGGCGTCGATGTCGTCACCCGCCCAAAAGTCGAACACGACGGGATCTTCGACTCCGGCGTCGACGAGGTCCATGTCGACACCGACGATGCGCCCGCCGGAGTTGGCGAAGTACACGACCCGATCGATCACGACGACCGACGACTCGATCGACACATTCGGACCGACCCGGGCAACCAGCTCGTCGTTCCATCCCGGCATGGCGAAGACCACCTCGGGATCGACGGTCACCTCTCCTGCCACCCTCTGTCGATTCAGCCGGATGGCGAAGAACCACCCATTCTCCCCGCCGACGTACAGCATGTCGTCGACCACGACCGGGTTGCCGTCCCAGTCGTTGTTCCAGATCCCCTGGACTTCGTTGGCGTCCATCGACCACAGTTCGACCACCGGTTCCCGGTCGAGTGCGAGGATCCGGAGCTTGTTGTCCCGGCTCCCCGTGTACAGGAGCGGATATCCGTCGGGGTCGACGGTGACCGAACCTTTGATGATGTCGCCGGTCACGAAAGGCTCGCGAGTGGGCTCCCCGGTTTCGGCGTCGACGAAATGCACTGCCTTGTCGTACGCCCCGAACACCACTTCGGTGACGCCGTCGGGACGGTCCCACACCGCCGGCTGGCCGGTCCAGCCGGTACCGCACCACACGCTCGACTCGCCTCCGACCACCGAAGTCCCGCACATGGGCGAGTCCGGGTAGCTCCACAACACGTCGGGGGCGGTGGTGGACAACGGCCCGGTGCCGTAGAAGGTGCGGGTGGGGTTGCCTCGGAACATGGTCAGCCCCGGAGTCGTCCCCCACGGTTCTCCCACCGTCCAGGCCGGAACCGACCCTTCGGCGCGCACCGCAACGGTGGTGGTCGTGGTGGGGGGATGCGTCGAGGTGGTGGACGGAACGGATGTGGTGGTGGTGGTCGTGGTGGTCGTCGTCGATGCGGCGTCGATGTTCAGTTCGGCGGGACCGACCACAGCGAAGGCTCCGACTCCGCCGGCGCTTCCGAGAACGACGACCACCGTCGCCATCAGCCGCCGGTTCATCACTCTTCACCACACGGTGCCGGTCCCCGCAGCACGGGTTGGCCGGAGGTTTCGATGAAGGCGGGAATCATGCACGCTTCCAACCGACCGTCGGGATGGATCACCACCCGCGCCACCGCGGTGGTCGACCCGGCGTCGCTCAGCCGGGGCCAGATGAAGTTGCCGAGTGTCCAGAACACGGGCTTGCCGTCGATGAACTCGAGTTCGCCGAGACGATGCGGGTGATGACCGAAGATCATGTCCGCACCGGCGGCGATCATGACTTCGGCCCGTTCCCGATCGTCCGGGCGGGGCTCGGTCTCCAACTCCCACATCCAGTGGATGCTCACAGCCACGTAGTCGGCGATCTCGGTGGCGGCACGCACCGCCTGCACCATCTGTTCGATGTCGTCGCCGGAGGCCATTCCGGGTGAGTCTTCGGTGGCGAGCCAGGTAGACGACGGGACCACCCCGCCCATGCCGAGCACCGCTACCCGCCACGGCCCGACGTCGAGGATGGCCGGACGGGTGGCGATGCGGAGGTTCTGGCCCACACCGACCGCCCGGATCCCGGAGCGGTTCACGTTCTCCCATCCGTCCAGCATGGCCTGGGTACCGAAGTCCTGCCCGTGGTTGTTGGCGAGATTGGCGACGTCGACACCGGCCGCACGGGCGACGGGGAGGGAGGCCGGGTCGCAGCGGAAGGTGAACTCCTTGGGAAGGGGCGATCCCAGCAGCGACGGACTGCATTCGAGGTTGATGATGGTGAGGTCGTCATCTGCGAAGAGGCCGTCGAGACCGGCGAAGGCGTACTCGTAACCGTGGGTGGCGAGGTTGGGGACATACGAAGTGTCGAAGTTCACGTCTCCCACGGCGTGGATGACGACGGGTCGAGGGGCAAGCGTCGTGGTGGTGGTGCTCGACGGCAGTGGAAGGGTCGTAGGCGGCACCGTGGTCTCGACTGCGATCGGCGCCAGGGTCGTCGTGGTCAGTGCAGCGTCGACGATGCCGACCGGCGGAGAAAGCACGAAGGCACCCGCTCCGACCAGGGTGCCGCCGACCAGAACGATTCCGACGAGGGTTGCACGACGCATGCACCGTCAAGGGTAGGAATCACCGGCAAGTCCGCCCGGGAACCAATCCGGGGGCGTGTCCGCTCCGAACGAGCGGCGTGGGTCCTCCGCAACCCGCGGTGGCCGCTCCCTCGTGGGGCGGGACCGGCCGCCGCGGGCCCACCCTCTGAACTGGTGCGCCGAAACCGCGCTCTACAAGGTGCAGAACCCAGGGTTGCGGACTAGAGGATCTGGGAGAGGAAGAGTTTGGTGCGGTCGTGCTGGGGGTTGGTGAAGAAGTGCTCGGGTGTCCCCTCTTCGACGATCTGGCCCTGATCCATGAAGATCACCCGGTCGGCCACCTCCCGGGCGAATCCCATCTCATGGGTGACCACCAACATGGTCATACCCGACCGTGCCAGCTCCTTCATGGCGTCCAGTACTTCTTTGATCATTTCCGGATCCAACGCGGATGTCGGTTCGTCGAACAGCATGATCCGGGGATCCATCGCCAGGGACCGCGCCAGCGCCACCCGCTGCTGTTGTCCGCCGGATAGCTGACCCGGATACTTGGCCGCCTGTTCCTGGATCCCCACTCGTTCCAGCAGGGACATGGCCTTTTCCTCGGCTTCCCGCTTGGTCCGCTTACGCACCCACGTCTGGGCGAGCGTGATGTTCTGCAGGACTGTCAGGTTCGGGAAGAGGTTGAACTGCTGGAACACCATCCCCACTTCGGAGCGGATCTTCTCGATGTTCTTGACGTCCGAGGTCAGTTCGATCCCGTCGACGACGATCCGACCCTCCTGATGGACTTCGAGCCGATTGATGCAGCGGATCCACGTGGACTTTCCCGAGCCGGACGGTCCGATGATCACCACGACCTCTCCCTCGTGCACGGTCGT
>JBKHXZ010000186.1:0-5284 GCA_046565785.1 Acidimicrobiia bacterium | reverse complement strand
GGCCCCACCAACCCTGGGTTCGCGGGGCCCTTTTCAGGTAGGGATCGTGGTGTTCTTGGGGATGGCGACGACTCCGCCGTCGGAGACCTCGAAGCCACGGGCCCGGTCCTCGTCGGCGTCGAACCCGATGCGCACAACGGGCGGGATGTGGACGTTCTTGTCGACGATGACATTCCGCAACTGCGCACCTTCGCCGACCACCACGTCCTCCAACAGCACCGTTCCCTCCAGGACCGCCCCGGGATGCACCCGCACCCAGGGCGACAGCACCGAGCTGCGCACATAACCGCCGGAGATGACCACCCCGTTGGAGAGGATCGAGTCGGCGACGTGTCCCGCCCCATGCTCGGCGACCGCCACCACCTTGGCCGGCGGAGCGGTGACGTCAGAGGTGAAGATCGGCCAGTCGGTGTTGTAGAGGTTGAACACCGGGTCGACCGACACCAGGTCCATGTGCGCTTCGAAATACGAGTCGAGCGTTCCCACGTCCCGCCAGTAGGCATGCTCCCGCTCGGTCACCCCGGGCACCTGGTTCCGGGTGAAGTCGTACACGTGGGCTTCCCCCTTGGAAACCATGGCCGGAATCAGATCGCCGCCCACGTCATGTTTGGAATCGTCGTTGAGCGAGTCCTCGGCGATGAGGTCCAGCAGCACGTCGGTCCGGAAGATGTAATTGCCCATCGACGCCAGCACCATGGACGGATCGTCGGGCACCGGGGTCGGGTCGGAGGGCTTCTCCCGGAACCGTTCGATCAGGCTGGACTGACCCTTCTCGATGATCCCGAAGGACGAGGCTTGTTCGATCGGAACTCGGATCCCGGCGACCGTCACCCCCGCCCCCGTGGCCACGTGCTCTTCCAGCATCTGGCGTGGATCCATGCGATAGATGTGATCGGCCCCGAACACGAAGATGTGCTCGGGCTGCTCGTCGGAAATGATGTTGACGTTCTGAAAGATGGCATCGGCCGACCCGAGGAACCATCGCTTCCCCATCCGCATCTGCGCCGGGACCGACGTCACATAGTTGCCGAGCAGCGTGGACATGCGCCACGTGCGTGACAGGTGCACGTTGAGACTGTGGCTCTTGTATTGGGTGAGGACGACGATCTTCCGGAAACCCCCATTCACAAGGTTGGAGAGGGCGAAGTCGATCAGCCGGTAGTGACCGCCGAACGGGACCGCCGGTTTGGCGCGGTCACGGGTAAGAGGCATGAGACGCTTCCCTTCCCCGCCGGCGAGCACCATGGAGAGAACCCGGCGAGGGTCGGCAGTCTGTTGCAAGGCAGGTCTCCTCGGTCGACAGTCAGACCCTACCGACGGCGACACCGCCACCCCGGGCGGAACGGTCACTTCCTGCGCCGCACCAGCACCCACCCGCCGAAGGCCGCCGCCGCGAGTCCGACACCGATCAGGGGGAGATTCCCGCCCCGTCCGTACGGGAGCGGCTCCAGCCCGGGAGCAGTAGCCCGGTACTCGAAGTGGTGCGAGCCGCTGAACACGAACCCGTCCACCGCCGGAAGCGTGAAGGTCACCGTGTACACGCCTTCGTCGACCAGCGGTTCGATTCCCATCCGTACCACTGCGTCGGCGGGATGCTCCAAAGATCCGGTTGGATGTCGGCTCCCATCAGGTCCGGCGACAGTGATCGACCCCTGTCCCGCCACCAGCGGCTCGGGGAACAGGAACGCCACTTCGTCGACTACGCCGCCCACGGTGACCCCAGGCAGAGGCCTCGCATCGGTCCAGGTGCCGTGTGCGAGCCCGGGGAGCGCCAGCCCGACGACCAGACCGGCCAGCAGAACCAACCGGCGCATCACTCGGCGTGCTGGAAGAACGTGACCGACATCGGAGGTACATCGAAGACGACCGACTGCGCATGCCCGTTACAAGGCTCGGAGGACGTCACCAGGTCGCCGGGGATCTGTCCCGACCCGCCGAAGGTTTCGCCGTCGCTGCACAGTCGCATCTCCCAGGTTCCCCCCCGCGGGACGCCGAGGCGATAGTCGGCCCACACCTCAGGGGTGAAGTTGGCGACGACCAGGACGGGACTTTCGCCGTCGGCGAGACGGCAGAAGGCGATGGTCGAACGCGAAACGTCGTCGGCTTCGATCCATTCGAACCCGTCTTCCTCGTTGTCTCGGACGTGCAGAGCCGGGACCGTGCGATACAGCCGGTTGAGCGCAGCGGTCCACTCCAGGACTCCCGCATACACCCGGTAGTCGAGCAGGTAGAAGGGAAGCTCCCCCTCGTGATTCCACTCGTAGGGTGAGCCGATCTCGGCCCCCATGAACACGAGCTTCTTGCCAGGCAGCGCCCACTGGTATCCGAGCAGGACACGCAGCCCGGCGAAACGACGCCATTCGTCGCCGGGATGCTTGTCCAACAGCGACCGCTTGCCGTGCACCACTTCGTCATGGGAAAGCGCCAGCACGTAGTTCTCGGTGAAGGCGTACAGCCCTCGGAAGGTCAGCAACCGGTGATTGTCCTCGTAGCTGCGGAAGATCGGATCCATCCCGAAGTAGCGGAGCGTGTCGTTCATCCAGCACATGTCCCACTTGAAGCCGAATCCCAGCCCACCTATGTCGGTAGGGCGGGTCACCAGCGGCCAGGCGGTCGACTCTTCGGCGATGGTCTGGATGCCGGGGAAACGCCCGTACAGGGAAGCGTTCAGCTTGCGCAGGAACGACACCGCGGCGAGGTTCTCCCGCCCACCGTGCGGGTTGGGGATCCACTCGCCGTCCTTACGGGAGTAGTCGAGGTACAGCATCGAGGCCACCCCGTCGACTCGGATGCCGTCGACGTGATACAGGTCGCACCAGTAGTGAGCCGAGGACAGCAGGAACGCCCGCACCTCGTTGCGGCCGTAGTTGAAGATGAACGACCCCCAGTCGGGGTGGAATCCCTGGCGGGGATCGGCGTGCTCGTAGAGGTGGGTTCCGTCGAAGCGGGCGAGTCCGTGGGCGTCGACCGCGAAGTGGGAAGGCACCCAGTCGAGGATCACCCCGATCCCCCGCTGATGCATGATGTCGATGAACTCCATGAGCCCCTGCGGCGGCCCGAACCTGCTGGTTGGGGCGAAGTATCCGGTGCTCTGGTATCCCCACGACCCGTCGTAGGGATGTTCCATCACTGGCATGAGTTCGATGTGGGTGAACCCGGTGCGGTCGAGATGGTCGGCCAAACCCTTGGCGAGGGCGACATAGTCGAGCGGACCCTGTTTCGACCACGACCCGAGATGGCATTCGTAGATGGAGATCGGCGACGTCAGCCCGTTGCGGGCTGTCCGCGACGCCATCCACTCGTGGTCCGCCCACTCGTATTCGAGGTTCCAGATGATCGAGGCCGTGTCAGGCCGGGTTTCGGCATGGAAGGCGAACGGGTCGGCCTTCTCCAGCAGTCGACCGCCGTTGGCCGGCCGGATGGCGTACTTGTATCGCTGGCCGACGGCCGCCCCGACCACCTCTGTTTCCCACACTCCCGATTCGGATGGGAGCATCGGGTGGGCATCCGGGTCCCATTCGTTGAAGTCCCCGACGACCGACACCCCGTGGGCGTTGGGCGCCCACACCCGGAACACGGTGAGATCGCCGTCGACGTGGGCCCCGAGAAACCGGTAGAGGTTCTCGTGCTCGCCGTTGTTGAACAACCAACGATCGTCGGCGGTGAAAGGTGGGGGCATGGCCGGAGCCTAGGTCACGAACGGCTGTGGATCGGCGCCGAGGGCGGTTCGATACTGCTGTAGGGCTTCGAACCCCCCGACCAGATCGGTCGCATGCGGCAGTCCCACCTGTTGCAGCCGGTGGGCCGCCAGGCTGGAACTGAACCCCTGTTGGCAGACCAGCAGCACGATCCGATCCGGGGTCAGATCGACGACCCGGTAAGGATTGTCTGGTGCGAGCCGCCATTCGAGCACGTTCAGGCCGATCACCAGCGCGCCGTCGAGCAGGCCATGAGCCTGACGAATCTCGAGCGGTCGTACATCGACGAGCAGAGCACCTTCGGCGACCACCCGGTCGAAGTCGGCCGGCACGACCCGCTTCAATCCGGCTCGCGCCGCGTCCACCAACCGGTCGACCGAATTCGATGCCCCGACGGTCATTGCGCGTCCTCGAACGGAAATCGCTGTCGAAACGATACGAGTCGCTGATCCGGCGTGCGGCCGAGTTCAGCCTTCTCGTCCAGATCCCCGAACCACCCGCCACCCGGCGGCCAACGGCAGCGTCTGGGTGGCTGCGATGCCGAGGCCGACCAGGACCACGGCGACCCGGAGGCCGTCGGCGCTCTGCCTGACTCCACGCTCCAGCTCGTCGAGAACCGTGCTGGTTTCCTCGGTGATCGTGCCGTACTCGGCGAGCACGGACGAGGCATCCGAGAGGCGTACGCGGATTGCGCCGAGATCGTCCGCGATGTCGACGGTGGACGACGCGAAACCACCCAGATCGGAAGCGACGCCTTCCAATGCGGGCCGTTGGGCAGCCAGGACTTCGGGAATCTCCTCCAGGCGACGATCGATGTCGACCAGTGACTCGTCCAACGGAACCGCCGGGTCGTATTCCACGCCGACGAACGAGAGACCCCGCATCGTCCGGTCGATCACGCGTGCCGTGTCGATGAGTGCGGGAAGCGTGTCCCGCACCGCGTCGACGGACGCCGGCACATCCACGGTCATCGCCTCGGCGAGGTTGGATGTCACCACCGACGCCCGGGTCAAGGTGAGTGCCGTGCCGCTCAACGTCTCCTGGACTTCCCGCAGGCTCCTGGCGACATCACCGAACACCCCGTCGATGACCGTCGTGGTCTCTTCCACCGCGGTCAGCGCTCGCCGGGTCGTCGCCAAGGAGTCCTCGACGGCCGAAGACGCATCGGAGATCAACAGCACGCCGACGACCACGGCGAGGCCACACCCGACGATCGCTGCCAGCGCACCGAAGAGCCACGTCCATCCCAACCACCTGGGTACTGCTTCGAGTCTCACCCTCCGAGGATGCCAGATCGTTACCGGAACGGGTCGACCAGTCGGTCCTCCAGCCCGGGATGAAGCGCGTACCACTCCTCCCGAAGCAGATCCATGCACAAGTTGTCGGCGTGACGGCCCGCCTTGAAGATCGCCCCCGGCGTCCGGACCGAATCCCGGAAACCGAGCTTTCCGAACGCGGCTACAGCCCGTTCGTTTTCGGTCTGCGTGTAGAGCCGCACGACCCGAAGGCCGAGTTCCTCGAACAGGAATCGGAGCAGGGTGTCCGCCGCATCCTGGGCGACACCGGTTCCCCACCATCGCCGGTCG
>JBKHXZ010000185.1:0-25312 GCA_046565785.1 Acidimicrobiia bacterium | reverse complement strand
GCGGGGGTGGCAGGAAACGGCGCCGCGGTCGGACGCCGTCCGCCGGGTACCGACCAGCACGCTGCCGACGGGAACGTCGAGACGATCTGCGAGACCTCTAGCGACACCGGCGATGACGCGACCTTCGGCGGGCCGTTCGAGACGGGAAGTGGATTGGTCTTTCATGCCACCAATGTGCAGGACCGGAACGAGCCTGGGTATCGGGAGTCCCCCTGGCCCTTCCCCGATCCGCATCAGGGTCGCTCAGGGCGGATCACGGTGCATGATCGCGGCCTAGTTCGGCGGTGCCACCACGTCGGTGAAGCCGGGTCCGGCCGGCCGCTCGAGCTGTTCGGTGGTGCAGTCCCGGGCGTCCTTGTCGGGGCGCCAACGATGGAAGCGGGTGGCATGACGGAAGCGGTTCCCTTCCAGCTGGTCGTAACTGACTTCGACCACCACTCCCGGGGTGACCGGGGTCCAGGACAGATCCTTGCCCGCAGTCCATCGGCTCTCCGCGCCGGGAATCCGGACATCGCCTGCGAAGGATTCGTCCACCTTGAGCTGTTCGAACTGACGGAAGATCTCCGCCCGGTCGTGATCGGAGAACCCGGAACAATGGCCGATGAAGCCGAGCTCGCCGTTCTCGTCGTACAGACCCAACAAGAGCGACCCGATCATCCCGCCATCCTTGTGCTCCCGGTATCCGCCGACCACGCAGTCGACCGTCCGCCGATGCTTGATCTTGATCATCGCCCGTTTGCCACCGACGTACTCCAGTCCCCGGTCCTTGACGATGATCCCGTCACACCCGGCGGACTCGAACTCGTCGAACCAGCGCCGGGCGACGGCCTCATCGGTGGTCGACGGGGTCAGATTCCAGGGATGCTCCAGCGACGCGAACAGCTCTTCCAAGCGTTGCCGGCGTTCGGCGAACGGTGCCTGGCGGAGATCCTCCCCGCGGATCGCCAGCAGGTCGAAGGCGACGAGTAGGGCGGGAATCTCGGCGGACAAGCGGCTGATCCGGGACTCGGCCGGATGCAGCCGAAGCTGGATCGAGTCGAAGCTGGTGGCGTCGTCGACGACCACCACGATCTCGCCGTCGACGACGGTGTCCGGCGGCAACTGGGCGATCGCCGGACGCAGCTCCGGGAAGTAGCGGAGAAGCGGCCGCTGGTTGCGCGAGTCGATGCGGGGTTCGGGACTCGACCACGTCACCGATCGGAACCCGTCCCACTTCGGTTCGTAGGCGAGACCGTGAGCGGTGGACTTCGGCCAACGCTCGGACGTCTTGGCCTCCATCGTCTCGATCGGTGGGTCGAAGGGAAGTGACATATCGGAATCATGGCATCCGCGAGCGGGCATCGGTCGGCGGGGCTGGCATCATCGGGGGATGGAGGACCTTCGAGAGCAGAAGCCGCCGGGCCGGGTGTTGTGGCAGATCCTGAAGACGGCTGGCACCGAGTTCGGAGAGGACAAGGCCGGTCGGCAGGCGGCCGCCCTGGCCTATTACACGCTGTTCTCGCTGGTCCCGTTGCTGTTCGTGGCGGTGGCGGTGACCGCCATCACCCTCGGTCCGCCACGCGACGCCCTCCCGCTCGACCCGCGGACGGGCACCGTGGACTGTGAACGAGCCACCAACATCCCACTGGCTCGCGACTCCGATCGACCACTCGATCGTCTCGTGGTGCAGGTCGACGATCTCGCAGGTGAGAGCGTCAGCGACCCGGTGCGGGTGCTGGTCTGTCAGGCGAGGGAGAACGCCGGCACCTCGCTCTCGGTTGGTTTGATCATCGCCGCCTTCACCGCCTCCGGCATCTTCCAGCAGGTGCAAGGCGTTTTGAACTGGATCTTCCATGTACCCGACGAGCGTGTCAGGGGTTTCGGCGAGCTCGTTCGGAGGCGCCTGGTTGCGTTGATGGCTGCCATCGTGCTTGCGACCTTCGTCCTCATCCCGGTCGTAGCGGTCGGTGCGCTGCGTTTCCTCATCGATCTGATTCCGATCGACGCGTCATGGCTGGCGCTTCCGGTCTCCCTCGTCGTCCCCCTGGTTTCTCTTTTCATGTTGATCGCCATCACCGCGCTCACCTTCCGCACGCTCACCCGGGCGACGATCCCGTGGAAGGCGGCCCGACGGGGAGGGGCGGCCACAGCCCTCATCGGACTGCTGGCTGCGTTCGGTGTCGGTCAATATCTCAGCTCCTTCGCGTCCGGCTCGTCGACGTTCGGAGTCCTCGGCGGGATCGCCATCCTTCTGTTCTTCTTCAACCTGCTGTGGGTGGTGTATCTATTCGGGGCGGAGGTCACCAAGGTCTACGTCGATTATCTCGAATTCGGCGATGTGGTTGCGCCGCACGAGCGGGAGGAGTCGCGTTTCTACGAAGCCGTGACCGCGGCGGTGCGTGACGAACAGCGTCGACCACCGCCCAAGGTGGTGGACACCGGTGTGTTCGCTTTTCTGGCGGGACTCGTGATCGGGATGCGTCGGCGGCGATGAGCGTCTCGTTCCACCTCAACGGCGAGCCGATCGAGTTGACCCCGGCATCGACCACTGCCGTCGAGGTGATCCGTGACCAGGCGGGTGCGACCGGAACCAAGTTGGTGTGCGGAACGGGCAGTTGTGGTGCGTGTGTCGTCCTCGTCGACGGTACGCCGGTGGCCTCCTGTCTCCTTCCGGTCGAAGACCTCGACGGTGCCCGAGTGACCACCGTCGAAGGGGTGGGAGGGGTGCAACCACATCCCGTCCAACGTGCCCTCGCCGCACACGACGGCCTGCAATGTGGGTTTTGCACGCCGGGGTTCGTGGTGGAGGCGGCGGCGTACCACGATCGGTGGCGGGAAGCCCACCCGGACGGAGCCACGCCGTCCGCCGACGAGGTCCATCGGGCACTCGCCGGACACCTGTGTCGATGCGGGGCGTATCCGGGAATCGTTGCGGCGGTGGCGGCGGCCTGCGCCGGCGAGTTCGACGACGGACCGATCCGCGGGGCGCGGGTCGATGCGGAAGCCAAGCTCACCGGACATGCCCGCTACACCGTCGACGTGTCCCTCCCCGGCATGCTCGTGGGGCGGATCGTGCGATCACCCGTCGCCCACGCTCGTCTGGTCGATCTCGACGTCTCCGCCGCCGCCGCAATCCCCGGGGTGGAAGGAATCGTCAGCTTCGGTTCCACCGATGGCCGGGTGCGGCATGTGGGGGAGCGACTGGCCGCGGTGGCAGCGGTCGACGATGCGACCGCCCGACGCGCGGCGAATGCCGTCGTTCCTCGATTCGAACTCCTCGAACCGGTCGTGGGCATCGATGCTGCACTCTCACCGGACGCACCCGATCTGCATGGACAAGGTTGGACTCCGCCCAACTCGTCGGAGGCCTCTCCGTTGCCCAACTTCCGTCGCGGGAACCTGCGCGGACCGCTGTCGGTGGCGTCGGTCCGACGGTTCGTCGCCCGGCGGGCGGTCGACGCTGCTCGTTCCGAGGGAACGCTGATCCAGCAGACCTGGGAGTTCCCCGCTCAGGTCCATGCCGCCCTCGAACCGCACGCCTGTGTAGCCGACTGGCGATCCGATGGTCTCACCGTGTGGGTGTCCACCCAGGCGGTGTCCGCGGTCCGGCAGGAACTCGCGGAGCGGTATCGACTCGATCCCGAATTCGTCGAGGTCCGGTCGGAATACGTCGGGGGTGGGTTCGGCGCCAAGCAGGGCCTGAACGAAGAAACCGTCGCCGCAGTCGAGCTGTCCCGTGCCACCGGCCGCCCGGTAAAGGTCGTGTTCGATCGGTCTGAGGAGCTCGCGGTCGGCGGGTATCGGCCCGGGGCACGGGTCGACATCGCCTTGGCCGGCCGCGAGTCCGGCGAACTTCCAGCCATCGTGACGACCTCACATGCCGACGGCGGTGCTTCGGCCGGCCAGGTGATCGCCCTGTTCCACCGGATCGTGTATCCGGGATCGCCCCGGGCGCTTCTCGACTACGACGTACTCACCAACGCCCCGCCGGGACGGGCGATGCGTGCCCCCGGGGGTCCGCTCGCCTTCACCGCATTGGAGTGTGCCGTCGACGAGTACGCCTGGCAGGTCGGAGCCGACCCGATCGAACTCCGTCGGTCGTGGAGGCACGAGAACCGTGCCGCCCTCTACGAGTGGGCCGTTTCGCATCCGCTGTGGCGCCAGAGGGACGAGCCGGGTAGCGGGCGCTTCCGGCGGGGCGTCGGTGTTGCCTTCGGGTCGTGGGTGTATTTCTACGACCCGGATACCACTGTCGAAGTCGAGTCGACCGCGACCGGATTCGTCGTCCGAACCGGAATCCAGGACATCGGAACCGGTTCCCGGACTGCCCTCGTGCGGGCGGTGGCGTCGACGTTGGGGGTCGAGGAGGGGATGGTGTCGGCGGAGATCGGCGTGAGTGGGGTGTGGGGTCCGGCATCCGTGGGGAGTCGCACCACGACGTCTGTCCATCCGACCGCGGTGGCGGCCACCGAGCGACTGGTCGAACGACTACTCGAGACGGTAGTGAACAGCGAGGGGCTGGCGGGGCTCGATCGGTCCCGGGAGGGGTTTCACACGCCGGCGAGTTCATTCCCTGGAGCGATCTGTTGCCCCGCCTGCAACCTGTCACGGTCGCGGCCGGACGCCCGGCCGACAGTCGACGGCCCTTGACGCCGTTCACCATAGAAGGGCTGTGGCTGGGTCTGGGATTGACTCACGCTGCACACGTCGTTGCGGTCGAGGTCGACACTCGGTTGGGCCGGGTTCAGCCGATCCGGGTGGCGAACGCGTTGGCGGTGGGCACCGTCCACGTCCCCGAACTCGCCCGCAGTCAGGTGCACGGCGGCGTAGTACAAGGGATCGGATACGCCCTCCACGAAGAGCGCATCCTGGATCCGCACACCGGGCTCAACATCACGACCGACTTCGACAGCTATCGACTCCCGGGCGTGGCGGAAACACCCACGATCGAGGTCGACTTCATCCCGGGAGGCTTCGAGCACTCCGCCAGCCGCAGTGCCGGACTCGCCGAGCTGGCAACGGTGGCGGTGCCGGCGGCGGTGGCCAACGCGATCCGGGCCGCCACCGGGAAGCGACACACACGGCTTCCCATCCGACCTGAGCGGGTGGTGGTCGAATGACGGTGATCCACCCGCGTACGGTCGCCGAGGCGCAGGCGTACTCCGGGGAGTACCGGGCCGGTGGGACCGATGTCGAAGCTCGTCGGAGGATCGGGTTGACCCAGCCTGTGACGATCGACCTGCGCCACCTCCCCGGAATGGCGGGGATAGACGTTCGCTCGGACGGTTCCACCCGCATCGGGGCGATGGTGAAGATCAGGGAGGTTGCCGGACTCCGTGCCTATCCGGCCCTGGCGGCCACTGCCGCCTCGCTCGCCAACCCTCACACCCGGGCGGTCGCAACCGTGGGTGGCAATCTCCTTCAGCAGACCCGTTGCTGGTACTACCGCACCGGCGAGGTCGAATGCCACAAGACCGGTCATGACGGATGCCTGGCCCGGGCTGGAATCCACCATTTCGGCAATCTGTTCGACACCAGTTCGTGCGTGGCGCCCCATCCGTCGTCGTTGGCGATGGCGTTGGTTGCCTACGACGCCACGGTGGAGGTCCACCCGGGTGGAGCGCGTCCGATCGAGGAGTTGTACGACGCGGTCGATCCCCGCACCGAACACCGGCTGACTGCCGGCGAGGTACTCGTCGCGGTGAACCTGCCACCGGCGGGGTCCGGAGAACGGGCTGCCTATGGCCGGGCCACGGGGCGAGCATTGGGGGAGTGGCCGGAAGTAGAAGTCGCCTGTTCTCTCACCTTGCAGGGTTCGGGTGAGATCGGTCGTATCAGGGTGGTCGCCGGCGCGGTAGGCCCGGTTCCGTTGCGGCTGCGGGGAGTGGAGGCTGCGCTGGCGGGTCATCTGCCGACCGCCGAGACGATCTCCGAGGCGGCGCGTCATGCAGGCGACGGCGCACGCCCGGCTCCACAGGCAGCCGGCAAGCTTCGGCTGCTCGTCGGTCTCGTCGCCGATGTCGTCGAACGGGCGGTCGCCGGTGACGATCGGACCGAGTTCGCTTTTCACGAGCAACCGCGGTGAAGGGCGGTCACCGAGCATGCACCGGCCGATAGGCTGGGGGCCGCATGGCAATCGATATCGCCGGCTTCGTGGCCGATCTCAAAGAACACGCGATCGAACACGGTTTCCACGTTCACGACGAGCGCCACTTCGTGGAGACGTACTCCTTGCGCCAGTCGTGGGAGGTGGACGTCCACCCCGAGGAGGCCTGCAACGGTCCCATCGACCTGCATCTGTCCCTGGATGTCGACCCGCGGGTGCTCTTGGGATTCGTCGACCATCTGGAGGGAATGGAAGACGAGTTCGCCGAGCCCGACGACGAGTGGCATCTCAACTTGTACTTCAACTGGGGGATTCCACCGTTGTCCCAGCCTCCCGACTTGCTGGTCCTCGCCACCGACCTGGCAGGCATCGGCGGCACCGACATCCCCATCGAGGTGTCGGCCATCGATTCGTTCGCCGCGGTCACCGACGCTCCTGAGCGCCGGCTCCAGCTGGTAGGTACGACCGAGGTCTCGCTGGCGTCGATGATCATGGGACGCGAACAGCTGTGTGGCGCCCTCGACCGGGCCAAAGACGTCAGCCTCTACCTCCTCGACCGCATGGCCTCCTGGATGGAGTAACCCCAAAAAGGGCCCCGCTAACCCAGGGTTCACGGGGCCCCTGGAGGGCCCCGCCAGCCCACGGTTCGGAAGGTGCGATGAACCCTGGGCTCGCCGGGCCCCTGGAGGGCCCCACCAACCCTGGGTTGGCCGGGCCCTTTCTTGCCCGGCGGGGTTAGCGGGGGCCGATGGTGACGGTGCGGGAGTCGGAGGCGTAACGGCCGGAGCCGTCGGAGACCACGACCGTCAGTTCGACTTCGGTCCCGGCGGGCAGCGAATGGTTGTTCCAGTACAGGCGGTATGGCGGGGCATCGTCCACGCCCAGCACCACCGGTTCCGCACCCTCCACCGACATCGAAAAGGTGACTTCCGCATACCTACGGTCCCCCACCTCGGCTTCGATTCGATAGCGAACCGTCGGGATGGCGGCGCCCGAGTCCGGACGAACGATGCGAACGCTGGGCGGCTCAGGAGGCACGGGCAGAGGAGCCGTCGCCATGAGGACCACCGCGGAGCGAGCCGGAACCTCCACGGTGACCGTTCCGTCGGCCGTGCTGGTCACGGTTCCTTCGCCGCCATGGATGACGACGAACTCGGTCTCACCGGAGAGCGCGGTCACCTCGGCAGGGATCGCCAGGGGTCCGTTGTTGGCCACGACCAGGTACTCGACCTTCTCTTCCCGATCGACCCGACTGAAACTGAACACCGGACCCTGCGGTTCACCCACGATCTGGGCCCCGGTCACGAGCGCCGGGTGCTCGTCTCGCAAGCGGTTCAGCTGGGAGACGCGCAGGTAGAAGGGATGTGACGGGTCGAAGTTGTCGTCGCCGACGGTTGCTTCCGATCCGATCGTGGGCTGTTGGACATACTGGACAGCGGTGGCCGGGAACATGGTCTGTCGAGCCGCCCGGTCGCCGCCATCTCCCACGAACCCCTGCTCGTCTCCGTAGTACACGACCGGGATCCCCCGGGTCAGGAAGAGCAGGTCGAAGCCGAGGAGCATCTTCTCGGTCAGCACCTCCGGCCGGCCGCCGGGAGTGCCTGCCGAGATCAGGCGCCCCATCCGTCCGATGTCGTGATTGCCGAAGAACTTGACGAGCATCGAGGCGTTGGAGTCGGCATCGGTGAACCAGTCGTCCTGATCGAACGCCTGGACGAGGGCATCGGCCGGACGGTCGCGGGCTACGTACTGTTCCAGGCCGTCGTTGACCACGAAGTCGAGCAGCGACGGGAATCCCAGGTTGGTCGTGTAGTGCGAGTTGAAGATCGGATCCGACGAGTACACCTCGCCGAAGACGAAGAAATCCTCCCGCCCCGCACCCTTGGCAGCGGTGAGGACCGCCGGCACCCACTGCTGCCAGAACTCGTCGTTGACGTGCTTGACGGTGTCGACTCGGAACCCGGCGATGTCGTAGCGGTCGACGATGTCTGACGCCAGCGCGGTCAGCCCGTCGACGACGTCGGGGTGTTCGGTGAAGAGGTCGTCGAGCCCGAAGAAGTCACCGTAGAGGGAGCTCTCGTCCACGAAAGTCGAGTTGCCCCGGTTGTGGTAGTAGATCGGGTCGTTCAGCCATGCGGGCGACTTGATCGTGGCGTCGGCCGGGGTGGCGAACGTCGGTGTGTACGGAAACGAAACCGTCGGATCCAGATCGGGGAATGTCGGGCCTCCGACGAAATCCCGGTCGTCGAACGGGTTACCGGCGGCGTCGAGATATGGCGCGACGTTCTTCGAGCGGTAGGCGAAGGTGCCTTCCGCATAGGTGATCACGTCTCCGGTGTGGTTCACGACCATGTCGAAGAAGACGTCGATCCCTACGTCGCCAGCAGTGTCCAGGAGGCGCTGCATGTCTTCTTCGGTGCCGAGGTGGGGGTCGATTCGAGTCCAGTCCACCTGCCAGTAACCGTGGTACCCGGCCGACGAGTTTTCGATCGAGCCGAGTCCCTGTACCGGCCGGTTGGCGAACGGCGGGGTCAGCCAGATGGCGTCGATGCCCATGCCTGCCAGATAGCCGAGTCGCTCGGTGAGGCCGACGAGGTCACCGCCCTGGTACCAGCCGAAGTCATCGGGGTGGAACCCGTGGTCGAGCGGCCCGCCGTCGATGCCGCCCCGGTCGTTGGAGGCATCGCCGTTGGCGAAGCGATCGGTCATCACGAAGTAGATCGACTGGTCCACGGCAGGATGTCGTACCGGTTCGGCTACCGGTCCGGCAGGGGGCACAGTCGTGGTGGTGCTTGTCGCGGTCGTGGAAGGAGCGACGGATGGTTCGGGGGAAGCGGCGGGAGTGCAGGCCGCGACCAGCACCACGACGGCGGCCGCCCATCGCCTCATCGGAGCGGGGCGGGGCCGGTCGATCCTCCGATGATGAGGTCGGGGTTGAACATGTGCACGTGATTGCCGGCAGTCTCCGGTGAGTCGATGAGGGAAGCCACCGTCGCTGCCATCCTCCCGATCGGCTGGCGCAGGGTGGTCAATGGTGGGTCGGTGAACATCACCATCTGCGTGCCGTCGAATCCGACGACCGAAACGTCACCCGGGACGCTCATTCCCCATGCCCTCACCCCGGATATGGCACCGATGGCCATCAGGTCGGACCCGCAGACGATGCCGGTGACACCGGCTTCGAGCAGCCCCGCCACTCCGGCGCGGCCGCCTTCGAGGGTGTAGAGCGTCTCGGAAACCCAGTCGTCTTCCATGTCGAGTTCCGCTTTGGTCATGGCGATGCCGTATCCGCTGATCAGTTCATCGGAGGAGGCATAGCGGCCGGGTCCGGTGAGAACTCCGATGCGCCGATGCCCGAGACCTGCCAGGTGACGGGTCGCGATGATCGCTCCGGCCCGGATGTCGACCGCGACCGCGGGGACTGGCGAGCGCCCGGTCAGCCCGTTCACGAGAACCACCCGCATTCCCCGTCGTTCGAGGTCGACGTAGGGATCGAATCCGAGTTCGGGTGCGGCATACCTGCCGTTGATGACGACTGCTCCGGTGGCTTCCCACTCGACGAACCGATCGAGGTAGTCCTGTTCGTTGACCGTTTCCGAAGTCGACGGACACACCATCGACATGATTCCCCGACGGGCGAGGCGGGCCTCGATCGTCTGCGCGAAGGTCGGAAAGATCGGGTTGTCCAGTTCGGGCGTGATGATTCCCACCACGGGCGCCTTGGTTGCTCGTACCGGCTGCGGGGCGTATCCGAGATCGGCGACGGCGTCGAGCACCAGTTGGCGGGTGGCGCCGGCCACCCCTGCTTTTCCATTCAGAACCCGGCTGACCGTGGCCAAGCTCACCCCGGTCCGGTCTGAAACTTCTTGCAACTTCGGTCGGGAGGTCACGGTGCCGAGACCTTAGTACGTCAAGAACGATGGTGGAAAGCGCGTTGAAAAATTTGCAGGAACAGTTTGCAAAACGGTTCCTGGAGTGCTTATGTGCGCTCATCCCGGTCTCCGACCGGATCACATGCCTTGAAGGAGGACACACTGTGAATCGCACCCGCTGGATGACACTGCTTGCAGTGTTCGCCATCGTTCTCGCCGCATGCGGCGGCGGTGACGCGGCCGACGAGTCGACCACCACGACTGCCGCCGAAACCACCACCACGACCGCCGCTCCCGAGACGACCACCACCGTCGCCCCCGAGCCGGTCGAATTGCTCGTCTGGGCTGACGAGAACCGCACCGCGGTGGTCGAAGCCATCGCTCCCGCCTTCACCGAAGCCACCGGCGTCGAGATCGTCGTGCAGACGGTCGACTTCGGCAGCATCCGCGAGCAAGTCGGAGTCGCCGGTCCGGCCGGCGAGGGACCGGACATTTTCGCCGGTGCCCACGACTGGACCGGTGAGCTGGCGGCCGACGGCACCGTTGCCCCGCTCGACCTGGGCGCCAAGTCCGGCGATTTCTTCGATGTCGCGCTCAACGCTTTCAACTTCGAAGGCCAGCTCTACGCCGTGCCCTACGCCATCGAAGCGATCGCCCTGTACTACAACACCGATCTCGTACCCGAGCCTCCGGCGACCTTCGAAGAGATCGCTGCGCTGTGTGAGGCTGCCGGCACTCCCGAGTGCGTGGGAATCCCCGGTGGTGGCGATGCTGCCGACGCCTATCACAACTACCCGTTCGTGTCGGCTTTGGGCGGGTACATCTTCGCCTACGACCCCGCCACGGGCTACGACCCGAGCGATGTCGGCCTCGACAGCGAAGCTGCCATCGCCGGCGTTCAGTTCCTCGCCGAGCAGGTCGAGGCCGGGGTAATCGCCTCCACCAACTACGACAACGCCAAGAACCTGTTCCTCGAAGGTCAGGCACCGTTCTGGATGACCGGTCCGTGGGAACGAGCAAACCTCGAAGCCCAGGACACCATCAACTGGGCGGTCACGACGATCCCGACCATCGGTGGTCAGACTCCAGCCCCCTTCGTCGGTTCGCAAGGGTTCTTCCTGTCGGCGTTCTCGGAGAACGCACTGGTCGCCCAGTCGTTCCTGCTCGACTACATCGCCACCCAGGATGTGCAGCAGGCCCTGTACGACGCCGACCCGCGCGGTCCGGCACACAAGGCAGTGGCTGAGGCGCTGTCGGACGATCCCGTGGCCCAGGCCTTCGCCGCCTCGGCATCCACCGGAAACCCGATGCCGAACATCCCGCAGATGGGTTCGGTGTGGGGTCCGCTGGGGGACAACCTCCTGCTGGTGCGAAACGGTGACCTGAGTGCCGCCGAGGCGATGGCCGCCGCGGCCGAAGCCGTCCGCGCCGCACTGGCCGGTTGAGGCCTCATCACCAACGGTCCACGAGTAACTTCGGACGATGACTGATCGGGAGGGCAGGACACCGCTACGGGTCCTGCCCTCCCGTCTTTACGGCAAGGGCTTCTGGATCCGGCTGATTGCAGTCGGGATCTTCGACGCCCTTCTCATCTCGGCACTGCCGCTCCTCTACGCCAACGAGGCCTGGGTCCTCTTAGCTGCTTTCCTGCTGGCAGGTCTCGCGGTCAACTGGGCGTACCTGAGCCCACGGGCGCGCGCCTCGAAATGGCTGACTCCTGGTCTGCTCTTCATGGCCCTGTTCGTGGTCTACCCGGTCGGGTACACCTTCTACGTCTCGATCACCAACTGGGCCACCGGGAACGTGCTCGAGAAAGAGGTGGCGATCGAGCGGCTGGAGTCCCGGGAGGTTCAAAGCGAGGACGGTGCGGAAATCCTTCCGCTGTCGGTGTATCGCAACCCGACGGGAGACCTGGCGTTCCTCGTTTTCAGTGATGTGCGGGAGCCGTTCTTCGGAGCTCCGCGCCCAGTCGAGGCCGACCCCGTCGCCGACCCATCGATCGACACCGGGGGGATCGAGCTCGACCCCTCGGCACCGCCGCCGGCGATCGGCGACTACGAGCTACTCGGTCCACTCCAACTGACCGGGATCGCCAGTCAGTTGCAGGGGTTGGCGCTCGATGTACCGGGAGTGGGTGTGGCACGGGTGGAGACCTTCTCGTCGGTTCGGGTCAGCGCCGCAGGTCAGCGGTTCTTCTATGACCCGGCGACGGCCACCCTCTACGACGCTCAGGAAGATCGGACCTGCGCGGAGGGGATCGGAACCTTCGTGTGCGATGGCGTTCCCCAAGAACAGGTGTCGGCGTTGGAGATCGATCGGTCCGGTTCGATCATCACCTGTTCGGGCGGGCTGTGTGACAACGTGCCGCTACAGGCGCTCGATCAGAGTCTTCCCGGATGGCGGACCGTGGTCGGTTTCGACAACTACCTGCGCCTGTTTTCCAACGAACGCATCCGGCAGCCATTCGTCGGAGTCTTTGCTTGGAACATGGTCTTCGCGGTCGGCACTGTGGCCATCAACTTCATCCTCGGTCTGACGTTGGCGAGCGCATTGCAGGACGAGCGGCTCCGAGGCCGTGCGTTCTATCGCTCGATCCTCATCCTGCCGTATGCGGTGCCGGCCTTCCTCTCCACTCTCATCTGGCGAGGCCTCCTCAACGAGCAGTTCGGGCAGGTGAACAGCGCCCTCGAAACCATCGGAGTCGGCCCGATCCCGTGGCTGGCCGACCCCACCTGGGCGAAAGTGGCTGTGCTACTGGTGAACCTGTGGCTCGGGTTCCCGTACATGTTCCTGATCACCTCCGGGGCACTCACCTCGATCCCGGCCGAGCTCAAGGAAGCGGCCCGGGTGGATGGCGCGTCGGCGTGGATGGTGTTCCGCACCGTGACGCTTCCACTCCTACTCGTCTCGACCGCGCCGCTCCTGATCGGGGCGTTCGCCTTCAACTTCAACAACTTCGTTCTGATCCTGCTGCTGACCCAGGGCGGTCCACCTCTGACCGGCTTCGACGTGCCGGTCGGTGCCACCGACATCCTCATCAGCTTCACGTTCGACTTGGCGTCGGGGGCAGGACGGGGCAACCAGTTCGCCCTGGCCTCGGCAGTAGTGGTGCTGATCTTCGTGGTCGTGGCCGTCATCTCGGCGATCAGCTTCCGTTTCACCAAGCGGCTGGAGGACGTGTATGGCAACTGAGGGAGTGGCTACGGACAAGCCCATCGACCGTCCGCTCGTTCGGAGGGCCGCCGTCACGACGATGCGAAGCATGGGACCGGGACGGTGGTTCCGCGAGATCGGATGGCGTCATGGGTTGCTGGCGGTGTCTGTCGTGTTCGTGCTGTTTCCGCTGGCCTGGATGGTGTCGGCCTCGTTCAACGCCGTCGACAACCTGACGGCCGCCACCCTCATTCCGGCGGAGGTCACCCTCGACAACTTCACCGGGCTGTTCGACAACCCGAACGTGCCGGTGGGACGGTGGATGTGGAACAGCCTGAAGGTGTCCTTGGTCGCCGGAGTGCTCAACGTGTTCCTCGCCGCCCTTGCCGCCTACGCCTTCAGCCGGCTCAGGTTCCGGGGACGGCGGGTCGGGCTCTTGTCCCTGCTCCTCCTGCAGGTGTTCCCCCAGTTCCTGGGCTTCATCGCCCTGTTCCTGCTCGCCCAGCAGGTGGGCGGGGTCTTCCCTGCCTTCGGTCTCAACACGCACGCATTCCTGATCATGGTGTACATGGGCGGTGCGATCGGCTTCAACGCCTTCCTCATCAAAGGGTTCATGGACACCATTCCCGTGTCCTTGGACGAATCTGCCCACGTCGACGGCGCCGGACCCTTCGCCATCTTCTCTCGCATCGTGCTTCCGCTGTCCCGCCCGGTGCTGGCGGTGATCTTCATGCTGAGCTTCATCGGCCTGTACTCCGAGTACATCCTCGCCGCCTTCCTCCTCACCGACACTGCCCAGTACACGCTGGCGGTCGGACTGCAACTGTTCGTCGAGTCGGAGTACGCCGCCAAGTGGGGGGCGCTGGCGGCTGCAGCCGTGATCGGATCGCTTCCCATCGTCGGAGTCTTCCTCTTCGCCCAAAAACACATCATCTCCGGGCTGACCCAGGGTGCCGTCAAGGGCTAGGCGCGTCCGTCAGGTCGACGACGACCTGGGTGTCTTCGGGCTGCCCGGGGACGTGTCCCCGTGGGACGTCGGATTCGATCCGACCGACCCGGCCGATCTCGACCCGGTCGGTGACGGCAGCTTCCGGCTCCGGGTCCGCACCGAGCCGGGGTTGACCGATGGCACAGCCGTACTGCGCCAGGACGACCGCGTGGTGGCGATCCCCTTGGAGTCGTCTTCGGCAGGACGCTTCGTGTGGTGGTCGGCCATCGTCGGCCCGTTGGCGGAGCCGGCGGGGCTGAGCTTCGCCTTCCGCACCGAACGTTCGAACGTCCCGGTGTATATCGTGCCGAGCGGGACGTCGGCCTCGGTGGAACGCCTCGATCGATGGATCATCGACCCGAATCGGGCTCCGCTCGACGTGCCCGAATGGGTCCAAGGTGCCGTGATCTATCAGATCTTCCCTGATCGCTTCGCCAACGGGGATCCGTCCAACGATCCTCCGGGAACGGTGTCGTGGGGTTCGGCACCCCAGCCTCGGCAATTCCAAGGGGGCGACCTGGACGGAATCGTCGCCCGCCTCGATCACATTGCGGACCTGGGGGTCGATGCGATCTACCTCAACCCCGTCTTCCGATCGCCGTCCAATCACAAGTACGACACGGTCGACTACATGGAGGTGGACCCCGCTTTTGGCGGTAACGATGCGCTCCGGCGGTTGGTAGCGGCGTGTCATGACAGGGGGATGCGGGTGATCCTCGACGCCTCGTTCAACCACGTCCATCCCCGCTTCTTCGCCTTCGCCGACCTGGTGAGGCGGGGCATGCGGTCGGAGTACCGGGACTGGTTCGTGATCCGAGATTGGCCGCCGCGGGTGAAGCTGCGGCCGGACGCCGCGGATGCAGCCACCCGTGGTTGGGTCGAGACTTGGCGGGAGGAGACCGGGCTCGTCGTCGAGGAACTAGCTGGACCGGGCCCGGTGATCGAGACCAACTACGAGGCCTGGTATGGCGTTCCCACCATGCCGCGGCTGGACCTGTCGAACCCGGACGCCCGCGCCTACGTGTTGGGGGTGGCACAGCATTGGCTACGCAACTTCGACGTCGACGGATGGCGGATGGACGTCGCCCGGTACGTCGACCGGGACTTCTGGCCGGATTTCCGTCGTGCCTGTCGCGAGGTGAAGCCCGACGCCTACCTGCTGGCCGAGATCATGGGTGATGTGCGCGACTGGCTCCAAGGGGACGCCTTCGACGCCACGATGAACTATTCGTTCCGTTCGCTGGCATTGGAGTTCTTCGGGAGAGGGACCGCCGACGGGGCCACCTTCCTCGACCACTGCACCCGGTTGTATGCGCGTCACGCCCTCGCCACGACATTGGCCAATCACAACCTGATCGGAAGCCACGACACCGCCCGTTTCCTGACCGAAGCCGGTGGGGATCGGTGGCGACTCGAGCTCGCCACCGTCTTCCAGATGACCTACCCCGGTGCGCCCGGGATCTACTACGGAGACGAGGTGGGCCTCCTGGGTGACAACGACCCGGGATGTCGGGGGGCGATGCCCTGGGAGGAGATCGAAACGCGTCGTGGCGTGATGTCCACGATCAGCGAACTGGCACGGCTCCGTCGACGAAGTCCGGTGCTTCGTTTCGGAGGGTTCGTGCCCGTCGCCGCGGACCACGACGTTGCGGCGTTCGAGCGAAGGCTGGGACGGTCCCGGATGCTGGTCGCCTTCAACCGTTCGGCGTGGCCGGTGACGATCGAGGTCGATGCAGCCGAGATCCTGTGGGGCAGGGGACAGATCACCGCGAGCGGCATCGTGCTGGAAGGCCGGTCGGCGGTGATCGCGCGGCGCTGACCTGGTTGGTCGTGAAGCGAGAAACTTCGCGCTTTTCGGTACAGATAGACGGCAGATCGGTCGACAATCCATGAGTCGTGGGTTGGAACGTGCGGAGTCCACGGGGCCGGCATCGGCGGCCTTCTGACACATGGCGGCCTCTCCCTCCCGGACCCGGTTCGGGACGGCATCGGCGTTCGGGTGAAAACCCGGTGTTCCGGTCGTTGGCCGTCGTGTCGATCGTCGCCACCCTCACCGGCTCCACGATCATGGGCGAAAGCTCCGAGGTCGGTTCCGTCGGGCCTCAGGCGCCGCCGCCACAGTTCACGATCGCAGGGGCGACCGTCCCTACGACATCGGCGTCCGAGAGCGATTCGACCACCACGCTTCCCGCCGATCCCACTACCGACGAGATCGCACTCGCCCGCAGTCTGAACAACGCCCTCGGCACACCGGGAGTCGTCGAGTTCTCCGTGGCGGGATCATTGATGACCGACCCGCCTCTCACCCGCGACTTCTGCATCAGCCGGGCCCAGGAGCGGCCCCTCACCGTCGGGGACCGCTTCGATCGCAACCTCATCGCTCAAATGACCCACGAGGTGTTCGAGTGTCTCGCGTCGGTGGAGGGTCTGGACGATCGACCGCCCACCGCGCTCCGTCGCTGGAACGGCGCTGCCATCTGGGGATTCGGTTCCCTCGCCGAACAAGTGGCTGCAGAGTCCGTCGTCGTCGCCTATTGCGAGTCGGAGGGCTTTGGGTCTCATGCGCTGACCCGTACCAACGGGTTCGGCTACGGCGGGCTCTTCCAGATGGGAACGACCGAGATGCGCCGGTTCGGCGAACCCGGGGCCGACCGGTTCGACCCGACCGACAACGCCGTCGCCGCCGCCAACTACTTCCTCTTCCAGTATCAAACCGGCGCCGGGTGGGGCGGGTGGAGTCCGTGGGCGGTGGTCAATACCAACTTCAACGACGAGGTGAACGACCAGGTGAAGATCCCGGTGCTTCCCCGGTTCGTTTCCTCCGACCCTGAATACCAGGGCCGACCAGGTCCTGAACTTCCGGCATGGGCGGTGGATCCCTGGTCGTGGGAGATCCCCGAGTGGAGCGGCACAGGTTGTCCGTACTCCGGTGGCCGCTGGCCCGCTGCCAAGCCCCAGGAACGCGCGGGTACCTGATCCGGTTCAGCGCAGGAACAGCGAAACGGCAACGCCGAAGGCTGCCACGCTGAGCAGGGAGACGCCCACGAACACGAATCGCCGGTCGCCTTCGGTGGCGAAGCGATAGACGATCCAGATCACCCGCAAGAACGGGACGCAGATGACCGCGAGGACCGCAGTACTCGCCGCGAACGAACCCAGCGCTCCGGGTACCACCACGCCGATCCCCGCCAATCCGCCGATCATTGCGATGGCAGCACGCAGCCACGGACCCTGCCACCTTCCGGAGATGACGCTCACTTTCACGCCGACACCGTCATGACGATCGCAACGATCACCAACACGAGGCTGAGCCCGGCCCGCACCCGCCTGGGGTCGAGCTGCGCCTGGAGTCGTGCCCCCGTCATCGAACCCACCAACGCCCCCACGATGACCGCCGACCCGGCGCGGGGGTCGATCCGTCCCTGGACTGTGAATACGGCGAGTGCCGCCGCAGCGGTGATTCCGATGGTGAAGGTGGTCGTCGCCGCCGCCACCTTTGTCGGGACGTGCATCAGCTCGGCGGTTGCGGGGGTCTTGATGAATCCGCCGCTCACCCCTGCGGTTCCGGCGACCAGTCCGGCCAGGGTCATGAACCCGAGTCCGGCGCGCAGGCGTTTCACCTGGTACGGGACGACCTGGTCGCCGAGGGGGTAGACACCGCCCAACCGTCCCACGCGTTCCCCGATCGCATCGGAACCGAGCGTGGAGTCGGGAAGGTTGCGGAGCCCCTTACGGCGTCCCCCGGCGAACGCCGCCGCCAGTGCGGTCGCTGCCAGCACGTAGACCAGGAGTCGGTCGGGGAGCATTCCGGCCAGGAGTGCCCCGACTACGGCTCCGCTGGAAGCTGCCACCTCGGTGGTCAGTCCCAGCCGATGGTTGACCACCCGGTGCCGGAGATGGGTGGGGGCGGCTGCAATCGAGAGTGCAGCGACCGAGATGAGGCCGAGCGGAGCGGCCTCGGTCACGGTCATCCCAGTCAGGACCAGGAAGGGGACCAGCAGCACCGCGCCTCCCACTCCTGCGAGCGCTCCGGCCCCGGAGGTGGCCGCGGCGGCCAGCACGAGGACGTACAGATTCACGCCAACCACCCGGATCCGCTCACATCTCGCACGCTAGACCGGATACGCCGGATCGCGTTCTTACGGCTCAGCGGAAGGCCGGCTTCGCCGACCGTTTCTCTGTTCGTCTCGAAGAAGCTTCGCCTCCGGGCCTGAAGCCGACGGATGGGACTGGCGAGCTCGCCCAATCCGCGCCGCTTCTTAGCGAACCAGCGCGCGAAAAATCACGCGATTCGCGTGGCAAAACGCGATGTGTTCAGGCGCGGTGGGCCATCAGGTCGGGGAGTGAGGCCCATTCCAGGGTGCGGGCGTGGGTGGCTTCGAGCACCACCCTGGGGGCGACGCCGGCTTCCAGCGCTTCCACCCAGCGGGCCGCGCACAAACACCAGCGGTCACCGGCCCGCAGCCCGGGAAACCCGTATTCGGGCATCGGAGTCGAAAGGTCGTTGCCGACCGACTTGGAGAACGCCAGGAACTCGTCGGTCATCACCGCACACACCGTGTGCACGCCGACGTCGGAGGCATCGGTGTTGCAGCACCCGTCGCGGAACCAGCCGGTCACCGGGTCGATCGAACAGTCGTAAAGCTCGCCGCCGAGCACGTTCTGCGCCATGCCTCCATCATGGTCGTGTCCCGTGGCAAACGTCGTAGCCTGTCCGTCGTGCGTCCCCGGGCCCTCACGCTGCTTCCTCTCGCCGTGGCCACAGTGACGCTGAGCACCCAAGCGGTCTTCCTTCTCGGTGCGGGTTTCTTTCAGATCGGTCCCGAGTTCGGGATCGGACCGTTCGGGTTGGGCCTCCTCACTGCTGCCTTCTTCTTGACGGCGGCCGCAACCTCGGCACCGCTTGGGCGCTGGGTGCAACGGGTGGGCTGGCAGCGGGCGATGCGATGGAATCTGCGGATCAGTGCGTCGATGCTGGTCCTGATCCCCTGGCTCGCCACAGGACCGATTGCCTTCGGGATCCTGCTCGTGCTGGCTGCGGCGGTGTATGGCGCCTCGAACCCGGCCGCCAACCAGGCGCTGGCTGACCAGACCAACCCGGCATGGCAGGCGACCATCTTCGGCACCAAACATGCCGGAATCCCGGCCTCGACCCTCCTAGCGGGTTTGGCAGTGCCCCTCGTGGTCGACCGTCATGGATGGCGCTGGGCGTTCCTCATCGCCGCAGCCCTGGCGGTTGCCGTCTCGTTCGTCGTTCCTCGCCGTCAGATGCCTGCTCCCCTGGTGTCCGAGACTGCCGACACCGACCCGGCGCCCCCTACTCCGGTGCGGGACTTGCTGTTACTCGCGGTCGGCTCGTCGTTTGCGACGTGGGGTGCGATCGCTTTGGGAACATATCTGGTCACCGCCACCGTCGATCTGGGCTTTTCGGCGGCGGCCGCCGGGACCTTGCAGTTCGTCGGTTCGGCGGTGTCGATTTCTGCCCGGGTCGTCGCCGGTGTGATCACTGACCGAACCGGAGGGCGAGGGTTCACCGGGATCGTGATGCTCGCCTCGGTGGGGGCATTGATGTTTGCGCTGCTGCCGTTCGCCAGCGGGGCGATCTACATGGCGCTGGTCGTTGCCGCCTTCGCCACCGGGTGGGGGTGGCCCGGGCTCATGACCTACACGGTGGTCAGGGCGAACCGGGCATCGGCGGCTTCGGCGTCCGCGATCACCCAGGCTGGCGTGTTCGTCGGAGCGGGCGGGGTCCCCATCATCCTCGGTGCGGTCATCGAACGGTGGTCGTTCGACGGCGCATGGGTGACCGCGGCGCTGGGGCTGGTCATTGCTGCGGTGGTGGTGGGGACGGTCGGTGGTCGGCTGTCGCCTCGAACCGATACGCCAAATCCGTCGCATACGACGGAGTGAACCCTTGGGATTGATCCGTCGTCGGGGGGCGGGGACCGTCCCCGCCCCCCGAACACCGGATCAGGCTGCGACCGACTGGCCGAGCAGGGTCTGGGCGAAGTAGACGACGAAGGCTGCCGCCACCACCCACATCAGCACGGGCACCTGTGATGCCTTGCCCTTCACGGCCTTGATCAGCACGTACATCACGAAGCCGGCACCGATGCCGACGGTGATGCTGTAGGTCAGGGGCATGAGGACGATGGCCAGCAGGGCCGGCATACCTTCTTCGAAGTCGGTGAAGTCGATGTCCTTGATGAGCGAACACATCAAGAAGCCGACCAGGATGAGCACCGGGGCGGTCGCCTGGGCGGGGATCAGACCGGCGATGGGCGCTAGGAAGATCGAGAGCAGGAACAGGATTCCGACCACCACCGCAGTGAGACCGGTCCGTCCGCCTTCGGCCACGCCCGCGGAGCTCTCGATGTAGCTGGTATTCGAGCTGACACCCGCCGCACCGCCGAGAGCGGCACCGATCGAGTCGACCAACAGCAGCTTGCCGACATTCGGGATCTTGCCCTCGTCGTCGGTCAATTCGGCCTGTTCGACGATCGCGGTTGCCGTCCCCATCGTGTCGAAGAAGTCGGTCAGCATGAAGCTGAACACCGTCAGCAGGGCGGTCAGCGTGCCGAGCACCGTGAACACTTCCCCGAGGTCGAACTCGCCGAGGGTCGAGAAGTCGGGGGAGGCGGTGAACGACTCGGGCAGTGACTGCACCCCCATGATCAGGCCGATGATCGTCGTCAACACGATGCTGATGACGAGCGCGCCCGTCACCTTGCGGGCATAGAGCACCACCGTGATCACGAGACCGATCAGCGTCAGGGCCGCACCGGCGGAATTCGGGAACACGAACTGCACCGGTACTCCGTCACCCTGGGCGATCAGGCCGCCGTTCACGAACCCGATGAACAGGATGAACAGGCCGATGCCCACCCCGATCGCGTACTTCAGCGAGGCCGGAACCGCGTCCATGATCGCCTCGCGCAGTCCCACCACCACCAGGACGGTGACGACGATGCCTTCGAGGACGATGACGCCCATCGCTCCCGCCGGGCTGAGTCCGTTGCCGAGCACGAGTCCAAACGCCAGGGCGGCGTTGATGCCGAGACCGGCCGCCATCGCCAGGGGGTAGTTGGAGACCACACCCATGGCGATACACAGGATGCCGGCCACCAGGGCCGTACCCGCGGCGACCGCACCAGGGTCGAGTCCCGCTGCCCCAAGGATGCTCGGATTGACGAAGATGATGTAGGCCATCACCAGGAACGTGGCGAGTCCGGCTCGTACCTCAGTGGCGACAGTCGTTCCCCGCTCTGTGAGCTTGAAGAACGAGTCGAGTCCGGAACCGCCGGATGGGGCGCGTTGCGCCGTATCGGACATGGACACCCTCCCGTGTCGATGTTGTGCCCATGAGGCTAGAAACGCGAACGCTCGGGACGCGGTAACACCGGCCGTCGAAGTTCCGCGTTCTGCCATTCTGAGACCGATGCAAGGTATGACGTTGACCCAATGGGGGGCCTTCCGGGTCACCTCCGACGGCGGGACCATCAACCAGGTCGAGCCGCTGGCGCACGATCCCGACCCGTCGCCGATCGCCCGTTCCCTTCCCGCCGTGACCAGGTCGCGGGTGCAGCGGCCGGCGGTTCGTCGAGGCTGGCTGGAGCAGGGTCCTGGAGGCGGTGGACGCGGGTCGGAGCCGTTCGTCGAGGTCGACTGGGACACGGTTCTCGACCTGGTGGCATCCGAGCTCGACCGGGTTCGGACCACCTACGGCAACGAAGCCATCTACGGAGGTTCGTACGGTTGGTCGAGCGCCGGGCGGTTCCACCACGCCCAGAGTCAGATCCATCGCTTTCTCGCCACCATCGGTGGATACACCCGGTCGGTCAACAGTTATTCGCTGGCCGCCGCCGAGGTCATCGTCCCTCACGTCGTTGGCCATTCGTGGAGCGACATCCAGGACATGCACACCTCGTGGCCGATCATCGCCGAGTCGACCGACCTGTTCGTGGCGTTCGGCGGAGTCCCGTGGAAGAACAGTCAGATCCAATACGGAGGACAGGGCACCCACACGCTGCGCGGATGGATGCGGGCGGCCGCTGAGCGCGGATGCCGGTTCGTGAACATCGGTCCACTGCGCGACGACCTGCTGGAGGAACTTGGTGCCGAGTGGATCCCCCTCCGGCCGAATACCGATGTCGCTCTGATGCTGGCGCTGATGCGTCGTCTTGTTGTGAATGGGCGAGCCGACTTCGACTTCCTCGCTCGGTACTGCCACGGCTGGGAGATGTTGGACGCGTACCTGGCCGGAGCGAACGACGGGGTCGAGAAGTCGGCGCGTTGGGCCGCCGAGATCACCGGGGTCGAGGCCGCAACCATCGACCGCCTGGCGGAGCGGTTGGATGGAGGCCGGACGATGATCAACTCGGCGTGGGCGCTGCAGCGTGCCCACCACGGGGAGCAGGCGTACTGGTCGACGATCGCGCTGGCGGCGGTCATCGGTCAGATCGGGCTGCCAGGGGGAGGTTTCGGCCTGGGGTATGGCGCCACCGGTGCCATCGGCAAGGGCACGCCGATCCAGGAGCTTCCACGCTTGGGGAGTCCGCCGAATCCGGTCGACCGGTTCATTCCGGTGGCGAGGATCGCCGACTGTCTGCTGGCTCCCGGCGAGCGGTTCACTTACGACGGCGGGGAGTATCGCTACCCCGATCTCCGGCTGATCTACTGGTCGGGAGGCAATCCGTTCCATCACCACCAGGATCTGCGTCGGCTGGAGGAAGCGTGGCAGCGGCCGGAAACGGTGATCGTCCACGAGCCGTACTGGACGGCCACTGCCCGCCGGGCCGACATCGTGCTGCCGGTCACCACTGCCTTGGAGCGCGAGGACATCGGGGGCGCACCGATCGACGATCACCTCGTGGCGATGCAGCCGGTGATCGACCGAGTGGGCGAAGCACGAGACGATTACGACGTGTTTTCCGCGCTCGCCGACCGGCTGGGTGCAGGATCGCGTTTCACCCTGGGCAAGAGCGCCGACGAGTGGGTGCGTGAACTCTACGAACGCTTCGCCGAGTACCGGCCCGACGCACCCAGTTACGACGAGTTCGTCGCCGCCGGCTACCTGCAGAAGGTGCCGGGCCCGGGCGACCGCTCACATCTGCGGGTTCTGCTGTCGGAGTTTCGTAACGATCCGGTGGGTTCTCCATTGCCGACGCCGTCGGGGCGTATCGAGCTGCACTCGGAGGTCATCGACTCGTTCGGCTTGGAGGATTGCCCGCCTCATCCCACCTGGCTCGAACCGAGAGAACGCCTTGGAGGCAACCAGCCGCGGCCGCTGCACCTCGTGTCGAACCAGCCGCGCACCCGACTGCACAGTCAGTTGGATCATGGCGAGACGAGCACGGATTCCAAGGTTTCGGGTCGTGAGCCGATCCGGATCCATCCATTCGACGGCGCTCGACGCGGAATCTCCGACGGGGATCTCGTCCGGGTCTGGAACGGACGCGGGTCGTGTTTGGCGGGGGCGATCATCGACGATGCGGTGATGCCCGGTGTCGTGCAGCTCTCGACGGGAGCCTGGTGGACTCCCACCGACGAGTTCGACTGTGCCCACGGCAACCCGAATGTCCTGACCACCGATGCCGGTTCGTCCGGACTCGCCCAAGGATCTACCGCCCACACCTGCCTGGTCGATGTCGAGCGGTTCGACGGGTCACTCCCGGAGGTCGACCCGTTCGCTCCGCCCTCGATCGTCGAGCTGTAAACGTTCGAGTTCGCGAATGTCGAGTGCCAGGTCGGTTTCGCCCAGACGATCGTCCCGGGCGAGCAGCGAAGCACGTCCGTGCAGCCATCGACGGGCAGGGTCGGTGAGGAGCACCTGATGAACCCCGATTCCGGCCTGTTGGAACGCCAGCGCCGATCCGGCCATGTACAGCCTCCAGATGCGGTACACCCGTTCACCGGCGGCCTGCACGGCCTGTGTTCGGTTCTGTTCGAGTGCCGCCACCCAGCGCCGTAACGTCAGCACGTAGTTGATGCGTAGCGGCTCGACGTCGCGTACCTCCCATCCGGCACGTTCGGCGGTGTCGATCATGTGTCCGAGCCGCACGAGGTCGCCGTCTGGGAAGACGTAGGTGCCTACGAAGCCTCGGCGGCGGGCGTGTACCGGCGTATCGGATCGGTCGACGATCCCGTGGTTGAGGAGGATTCCTCCCGGTGCGAGCGCAGACCGCAGGATCCGGAAGTAATCGTCCAGCCGTGACCGGCCGACGTGTTCCACCATTCCGATCGACGCGATGGCGTCGAACCGTCCCCGCACCTCCCGGTAGTCCTGGACACGGATCTCCACTCGATCGGCGACCCCGGCTGCCGCCGCTCGGTCCCGAGCGAACGCCGCCTGTTCTTCGCTGAGTGTGATCCCGACCGCCTTCACCCCGTAGCGCCGCGCGGCGTGAACCACGAGCGCACCCCACCCGCAGCCGACGTCGAGCAGCCGGTCCCCGGGGGCGAGATCCAGCTTGCGACACACCAGGTCGAGCTTGCGGGCTTGGGCGGCGTCGAGCGGTTCGTCCGGATCGAGGAAGACCGCACACGAATACACCATCGTCGGCCCGAGAAACGAAGAGAAGAACTCGTTGCCGGTGTCGTAGTGATGGCGAACGACGTGACGGTCACGGGCCAGGGTGTGGATGCGGCCCCGGGGGCGAGGCCGCTGGGGGTTCCGTCGGCGATGATCCGCGGGGAGTCTCATCGCGTGTAGGGCGAGACGAGCAGCGACCGCCCGTGGGATCGCCTCCAGACCGGCGGCCCAACGGAGGGCGGCCTCCATGTCGCCTTCGATGTCCACGTCGTCGTACATGTACGCCTCCCCAGCGGTGAGCGGCGTGCCTGGAACCAGCAACGATCGGAGCGCACCCGGGTGCTGGAGGACGAGGGTGGCGGTTGAGCCGGCAGGCCCGTGCTCCGAACCGTCCCACAGCCGGAGCGCGGGGCTATCGGGAGCGAGGCTCAGCAATCGACGGTAGATGCCGAGCGTTGTCGCAACGTGATCGGTGTCTCGCATGCCGTATGCCGAAGACGCTGTCTCCAACCTACCCGGTCGATCCTCGGATCGTGCATGGAGAACGGGCGGTATCGGATCCGGATCAGAAGGGCACGCCGACCGCCTCGCACAAGAAGCGCATGAACGGAGTGGCGGTCCGCGCCATGCGGGCGAAATCGTCGATGAATCCGTCGCTGGTGATGGCCTGTTGGCTCAACTTG
>JBKHXZ010000184.1:0-1922 GCA_046565785.1 Acidimicrobiia bacterium | reverse complement strand
CTTCGCTTCGGGGGGGACAGGCTTGACAAAGTGACATCACTCTGACATCATGGTGACATCACAACAGGGTTCTACCCGAGGAGAGGGCTGATGACCAGCTACGGATACACCAAGGCACACCACGACGAGTACCTTCGCCGGCATCGTGCCACCCCGCGGGTGGCCAAAATCCGTCAGGACCTCGCGGAGAGGAAGACCCGCTGATGCATCTCGCACCCGTCATGACCACGCTCGAAGCGGCGGTCAGCACCCAACTGGCCGTGGCCGGTGCCGACCCCACGATGGAAGCGGCGGCCAACCAGCTGCTCGCTGCGTTGGAACCTGCCTTACGGCAGGTCGGCCTGGAGCTCGCCCAGCAGGCGGCCGAAGAAATCGGAGCTCAGCTCGGGGATCGCACGGTCGAGGTTGTCATCGTCGATGGAGAACCGCAACTGCGGGTCCGACAGACGGCGGAGCCCGACCCGGCGACCATGGATGAGGACTTCGACGCACGGATCACCCTCCGCCTGCCCCCTTCGCTGAAGGGGCTGGTGGAGTCGGCCGCAGACGAGACCGGGGATTCGGTCAACACGTGGGTGGTCAAGACCCTCACCAGCGGCGCCCGCAAGTCGGTCAAGGTGGGCAGAACGGTGAGGGGAACCTTCGAACTATGACCACTGTCAGCCAGCAGTTCAGCGTCGGTCAGGCCCCCTCTCTGAACATCAAGATCCAGGCGGGACGGGTGGACGTGACCGAAGGGCCGCCCGGGATGATCGGGTTGGAGATCGACACACGCGACCCCGACACACTCGACGTCCACCAGTCGGGCGACACGGTCTTCGTCTCCGACAATCGCAGTGGGTGGGTGGTGCGGGGCAACATTCGAATCACTGCCACCGTTCCACCCCGGACCGACGTCGAGGTCGGGTCTGCCTCGGCTGACATCTACATCGACACCGACGTCTGTGGACTGATCGTGCGCTCAGCCTCCGGGGACCTCAACTTCCGTGAGGCCGAAACGCTGGAAGTGAAGACTGCGTCCGGGAACGTGCGGGGTGACCGGGTGGAAAAGGACGTAAGGGTCAACTCGGCGTCAGGCGACATCTGGATCGCCCAGGTTGGAGGGCGATTCACTGCTGCTTTGGCCTCGGGTGACGTTCGTACCGACGAAGTGAACGGTGATCTGCGGGCCAACAGCGCGTCCGGTGACGTACGCATCGATCGTTTCCGTGGAGACGAGGTCAGCCTCAAGTCGGTATCGGGAGATCTCGTCATCGGCCTTCCGAGAGGAATCCAGCTGGAAGCCGAGATCAACACCCTTTCAGGTGATGTTCAGCTTCCACCGCCAGCTTCGCCCGAGCCGCCGGCACCGCCAGAGCCCGGGCTGAGCGTTCCGCGCTATCAGAACAAACCGAAGCGACGAGTGAGGATGAACGCCAAGACCGTCTCCGGAGACATCCGGATTTCGACGTTCACCGACTGAACGTCACCGCCGTACCCCAGGCGGTGACCACTGTCTTCGACTTGCGGCCGGAGACGGTCAAGGCCACGTGAGTCACCGCGTTGGCTCCGAGCTCGGCGGCTGCCGCTCGCAATGCCGCAACGGCCTTGGACGTGGCGTTCGACACGGCGTCTGCCTGATCGTCCTTGTCGCTCTTGCCGTGCGCTGTCACCAGGCCGTGCACCGTGTGGACATCCCACCTGGCGGGCAGTGGCCCGGCAGACAGCACGACCGGCCGTTCCACTTCGATCTCGATGCCGTCGACATCGAAGTCTGCATCGTCGTCGAGCGGTGGGGGAGGCGGAGCACCTTCTGTTCCCCAGTCGGGCAGGGTGAACTCGGGTACGGCAGGTTCGTCGCTCATGGCACCGAGGATACGCTCGGGTGGTGCGCATCTCGATCGTGACCATCTTCCCCGGCTATTTCGACGGGGCGCTCGGCG
>JBKHXZ010000183.1:0-10230 GCA_046565785.1 Acidimicrobiia bacterium | reverse complement strand
GCGGACAGCGCCTTGGCCGCCCGGTCGAACGAGAGCCGGGTACGGGTCGAGTCCTCGAAGAACAACAGCGCAATCGTCCTTCCCCGAAGGGTCGGAACCTTGGGGACGTCTCGTCCGAGCACTTCGACGAAACCGTCGGCGAGGTCTACCAGCCCGGTGATCTCCTCGGCTGTGAGATCTTCGATGTAGAGCAAGTGGTTCATCGGTCCTCGATCCATACCCCGGCGTCGCCGTCGACCTCGTCGAGCCTGACGACCACATGCTGAGTGTCCGAGGTGGGAAGGTTCTTGCCCACATAGTCGGGCCGGATCGGAAGCTGACGGTGACCACGATCGACCAGGACGGCGAGTTCGATTCGGGCAGGCCTGCCCAAGTCGCTCACCGCGTCGAGCGCCGCGCGAATGGTGCGCCCAGTGAACAGGACATCGTCGACCAGCACCACCGTGCGTTCGGTCACATCGGGGACGGTGGTCCGGGCCAGACGTGGTGTCGGCCTGGTGGAAAGATCGTCTCGGTACAGACCGATGTCGAGTTCCCCGACCGGTACGACAGTCGATTCGATCGTCGCGATCGCCTCGGCGATCCGGCGGGCGAGAGGGACGCCTCGAGTGTGGATACCGACGATGACGACGTCACCGGCACCGGCGTGTCGTTCCACGATTTCGTGGCCGATTCGCCGGATGGCCCGAGCGACGTACTCGGCGTCCATCACGCGGGGCATCGCCCGCCCCGCTTGGAGGTATGCAGCAAACCCTGTCTCCTTTCCGGCCTCACAGGACCGGGCTTAAAGGCGACGCCGACTCTAGCCTGAGTCGGGATGGGCGCGTTCGGGAACACCTCGTTCCGCCCGGGCGAGGGAGGCCAGCACCCCGTTGACGAACCGCCCGGAATGTTCGGTGGAGAACGCCTTGGCGATGCGGACCGCCTCGTTGAGGATCACCGCGGTCGGTACGTCCGGGCAATATCGCAGCTCGTAGAGCGCCAAGCGCAGCACGGCCCGATCGACCACCGGCATCCTGTCGATCCTCCATCGGTCTGCGTACACGGAGATGGAACGATCGAGCTCGTCGCGATGTTCGAGTACGCCCGTCGTGAGCCGCAAGGCCCGGCCGGTGAGATCAGCGGGAGGCTGCCAACCCGATACCTGGTCGGCCTCGTAGAGCTCTTGGACGGCGCGGTCGCGAGGTTCGGTCACACCCGGGTCAGATACTCGCCCGAGCGGGTGTCGACCTTGATCCGGTCGCCCTGCTCCACGAAGAGCGGTACCTGCACCTCGATCCCGGTCTCCACCGTCACCATCTTGGTGGCTCCAGAGACGGTGTTGCCCTTCACGGCCGGCTCGGCGTAGGTGACTTCCAACTCGACGGCAGTGGGAAGTTCCACACCGATCGGCGTCCCCTGGTACATGGCCAGCACCACGGTCATCCCTTCCAGCAGATAGTTGGCGGCGTCACCGACATCGGTGGGGGTGAGGGCGAACTGGGAGTAGTCCTCCATGTTCATGAAGTGGAACCCGAGGTCGTCGGAGTAGAGGAACTGGTGCTCTCGGCGCTCGATGAACGCCTGCGGGACGTCCTCGTCGGCGCGAAACGTGCGATCCAACACCTGACCCGTCTCGACGTTCTTGAGCTTCATCCGCACGAATGCTCGACCCTTGCCCGGTTTGACGTGCTCGTATTGCACGATGGAAAACAGACCGTCGGGCAGGTCGAGCGCCATCCCGGGTCGTACGTCGTTGGTGGAAATCATGGTCTCTTCGCTTTTCGAACGGTCGCCGGGTCGGTCCCGGCCGGGGGGAGGCGGGATGGTACCTGCTGGGGATTCAGCCGAGTCCCACCGCCCGCATGCCCAACTCGAGTTCGTCGTCGGACACGACTTCCACGACCGGGTCGCCCACGCCTCGCAGGAGTACCATCCGGATCCCATCAGCCGTACGCTTCTTGTCCCGGAACAAGAGTTCGCGAGAGGCACTCATCGAGAGCCCGGAAGCGGCCACCGGCAAACCGAGACCGAACAACAGGTCGGTCAGCCACCGATGATCGAAGCCGTAGCGGGAATGTGAGATGACTCCCGCAGCCACCATGCCGACGCTGACGGCATGACCGTGTGGCATCGGCGCCAAGACCTCCACCGCATGCCCGATGGTGTGACCGAAGTTGAGGATCGCCCGCCGGTCGTTCTCCCGCAGATCTTGCGATACGACGTCAGCCTTGACCCGGATCGCCCGGGGGACGACCACTCCGAGATCGGCGGACATTCCCTGCCGCTGGTATTCGTCGACGATGACCGGATCCGCCAACAGTCCGGCTTTCAGCGCTTCGGCCGCTCCCTCCCGCAACACCGGCTCGGGGAGTTCGGCGAGGACGTCGAGGTCGACCACGACCCGTGCCGGGAGCCAGAACGCTCCCACCAAGTTCTTGCCTCGCCGGTTGATCCCGGTCTTGCCGCCGATAGCCGCGTCCACCGCCGCCAGGAGAGTGGTTGGGACCAGCACCGACTCGACTCCCCGCAGCCAGGTTGCGGCGATGAATCCGGCCACGTCGGTGGCGGCGCCGCCTCCCACACCGACGATCGTGTCGTGACGTCCGATACGGTGCTCGGCCAGGAAGTCGTAGACGCCGCCCACCGCATCGAGTTCCTTCGCCGCCTCCCGGTCGGCGAGGACGAGAACCTCTGTGCGCACCGGCGAGGTCTCAGCGATTGTTCGAGCGATCGCCTCCGGTCGGCCCGGCTGACACAGAACCGCAACCGCCTCCCGCCCCGCTCGCTCTGGAAGGAGAGGACCGGTGCCGAAGACGATTTCCGATGCGGCGTCGATCCGGATGTTGTCCATCAGAACCGTGAGAGGCGGGCGCGGTAGTTGTCGACGTTGCGCACCAGATCCTCGACCGTGTCACCGCCGAACTGGCGTTGCAGTTCCTGGGCGAGAACGATGGCGACCATCTGTTCGGCCACGACTCCGGCGGCGGGGACCGCCACCACGTCGGATCGCTCGTAGAACGCCGTCTTCTCCTCCTTGGTGATCACATCCACCGTCTGCAACGATTTGGGAACGGTCGAAATCGGCTTCATCGCCGCCCGCACCCGAAGGGGGTCTCCGTTGGTCATCCCCCCCTCGGTGCCTCCGGCCCGGTTCGTGCGGCGCTCCGGCCCACCTTCGCCGACGAACAGCTCGTCGTGCGCCTCAGATCCGCGCCTGGTGGCGGTGGTGAATCCGTCGCCGATCTCGACGCCCTTGATGGCTTGAATGGACATCAGGGCCTCGGCGAGTCGAGCATCGACTTTCCTGTCCCAATGGACGTGCGATCCGATGCCGGGCACGACGCCGTAGGCCAAGACCTCGACGACACCTCCGAGGGTGTCCCGGTCGGCTCTCGCCCGCTCGATTTCGGCGATCATCGCCTGCTCGCTCTCCGGGTCGAACACACGAACGGGCGACGCGTCGATCCGAGCGAGATCGGCGGGAGTCGGGAGTTGGCCGGCGGTCGCGCTCACCGAGCCGATCGCCACGACGTGAGAGAACACTTGGATGTCGACCGTTGCAAGAAGCTGTTTGGCGAGATACCCGACCACGGTGCGGGCCGCGGTCTCCCGCGCCGATGCCCTCTCCAGGATGTCCCGGGCGTCGTGTGTGTCGTATTTCATCATCCCGACCAGGTCCGCGTGTCCAGGGCGTGGTGCGGTGAGCGTCTTCTTGGGCTGCCCCGGCCGAGGACTCATCTCCTCGGACCACTTCTCCTCGTACTCGGTATTACGGATGACGATTGCGACCGGAGAACCCAGCGTGCGACCGTGACGGACTCCGCCGAGGATCTCCAAGACATCCTCCTCGAGCTTCATCCGGGGGCCACGACCGAACCCAAGGCGTCGCCTCCCCAGTTCCAGGGCGATTTCGGTTTCGAGCACTGGCAGCCCTGCCGGAAGCCCCTCCACCACCGCAACCAGAGCTGGTCCGTGCGATTCGCCGGCGGTCAGGAAGCGGAACATCGCCGGGAGGCTAATGCCAGGTCCGGGGCGTTCAGCCGACGACCAGGCGGCCGAACGCCTCCCCGAAGATGAGCGCCACCCAGGCTCCGGCCAGCATCGGTGGCCCATACGGCATCTCGTCGCCACCCTTCCTCCGCCGGGTGATCAGAAGCAGGATGGCCGGAACCCCCCCGATGACGCCGGTGAAGAACACGGCCAGCAGGACGGTCCGCTGAGACTGGAACGCCGTCACCATCCCCAACAGCGCCGCCAGCTTCACGTCCCCGAAGCCGAATCCGCCTCGCGCCACGAGATACACGACGAACAGCACCCCGAAGTACCCGAGTCCGCCGACGAATGCGGGAACCAGCCGGTCGGTCCGGCCTTCGACCAGGGCGCCGACGACGATCAGCGCGACGGTCGCACCGGTGGCCGGGTACAGGACGCGGTTCGGGATGAGTTTCTGGTCGACGTCGGTGATGAACAACACGATCGTGACCGCCGCCACCAGCAGGTAGGCCGGAAGGAGTCCAGGCTCGTCGGCGGTGACCAACCCGGCCGCCGCGCCGAGCACCCCCGCCGCCAGCCAGATCCACGGTTCGCGTGGGTGCACCCGGTGTCCGTCGGGACAATGGAGGGCGAGAGGCAATCGACGCCGACTGCAGGTCTCGCAGCGGGGAAGCCAACCGTCGAACGGGGCGCGAACCGCCGCCCGCACACCGAGGTGATAGAGGCTCGGTCCGGCGACCAGTCCGGCGAGGAACAACGCGAACACGACCCACGACATGGCGGTGACGCTAGGCCGGTGTTTCGCCGCAGCCGCGGATCGTCAGTCCGCGTCGGTGATGTCGCGGGCTGCCGGCCCCAGCCTCCGCCGCCGCAGCAGACCGACCGAGAACCCGGTTTCTTCCGGTTCGGCTTCGGCGATCTCTTCGGCGAAGACACCCTCCAAGAACTCGTCGGTGTCCGGATCGTCCGAGACGTTCCCCATCGCCTCCGCCCACCATCCCGCGCTGCGATCTGGACGGGAGGGTTCTTCTGTAGCGGTGTCGGTCTCGGCGGACCAGGTGCTCTCGACCTCGGACGCCAGTCGTCCATTCTCGGGTGGCGGCGCATGCCACGGATCAGCCGGCTCGGCCTCGCGAGGCTCGGAGTCGGCGATCGCCCACGGACTGGGGGCAGGGCCAGGTTCCGAGGCGGGCACTGTCGGGGTCGGCTCGTGCGGCTCCCGGGAGCCGGTGTCTTCGAGTGAACGGCCAACCGGGTGGTCGGGTGCGCCGAGAACAGTGGGGACCGGCTCGACCAAGTCGGACCGGATCAGATGCGCAATCTCGCGAGCAGCGAGGAACTCGGTGGTTCCGAGCTGGCGAGCGACGTCTCGTACCGTGCTCCCCCCTTCCAGGGCTGCCAGGACTCGCCATGTCGGGGCGTTCACGGTCGTTTCCGGGACTTGCAGTTCGCGAACCATCCGAACCGCCAGGTCCAGATCGTCCAGCGTCCGCTCGATGTCCGCCCAGTCGGCAGCCCGCCGATCGGCGTCCGAAACCAGAGACTCGATATCGAATGACTGACCCGTGCGGAATCGTGAGACAGCATCGACCACGAACTCGAAGGAACCACGCCCTGGACGACGAATGCGGTACAGAGCCTCGATGGAGTGTTCCCGAACCGCAGCGCTCAAGTCGTCGGCGGATCGGCCCGCAGCCAGCCCAGCAGGAAGATCGACCACGTCGCGGCTGGCGAGCCTATCGAGATCGACCACCCCCGACGCAGTGAACTGATCCAGCAGTTCACTGTCCGAACCGACTGTCGCCAGCGACAGCGCTCCATCCTCCAGGTAGATCCGGCCGTCGAGGTCGCCGGTATCCACTCGCAGACACCCGTTCTTCCCGGCCCGGGCCAGAAGCCGCAGGATCTCAGGAAGGGGAAAGATCTCGATGTTGCCGGTCAGTGCCATCGTGCCTCCTCGCGCTCGAGGTCAGATTCGGCTCGCTCTCCGGCCTCCTTGAGTCGTTTTACGGAAGGATGCCAGCCTCCCGGGAGGCTTGCACGTTGGCGTTGTGCTCCTCCAATGTGACTGCGAACGCGTGAGAGCCGTCCTCTGCTGCCAGTACGTAATAGCGGAACTCGGTGTCTGCCGGCGCCGCGGCGGCCTGCAAGGATGCCAGACCGGGTGCGGCGATCGGGCCGGGAGGCAACCCGGCCATCAGTCGGGTGTTGTACGGCGACTCGAAGGTCACATCGATCAATGCCGGATCCCGAAGTCCCTGGGCGTAGAGCACGGTGGCGTCGATATCCAGGCGCATACCATCTGCCAGGCGGTTGAAGATCACCGACGACACCAAAGGCCGTTCCTCGGCAACTCGCACTTCCGCCTCGATCAGCGAAGCGATGATGATCCCCTCGTAGCGGGTGTATCCGGCTGCTTCCAGTCCGCTCCAGTCAACTTCGTCGAGACGTTGCTCCATGGTGTTGGCCAGGCGGCCGAGCATGTCGGCGGCAGTAGCCTCCTCGCTGAAACGGTACGTGTCGGGGAACAGCAGTCCCTCCCAGTCAGACAGGGTCGGCTGTTCGGGCAGGTCGACGATGTCGGTCGTGACCGCGCCGGTTTCCAGGGCGGTCACGAACTCGGACCGGTCGATGCCCGACGCTGCGGCCAGGACATCGATGATCTCGGTGACCCTCAGTCCTTCCCGCACCGTGACGTCGAAGACCACCACTCGCGGGCCTGCCCGGAGTTCGTCGATGATCTCCTGCAGCGTCGAGCCGGTGATCAGTTCGTATGTTCCGGACTGCAAGCTCTGGTCCACCCCGGCCGCGCGCACTGCCGTCTCGAACTGGGAGACCGATCGGATCAGCCCGGCGTCCAGCAGGATCTCACCGATCTGTTCGGCGTTGGCGCCGGGCGGGATCACGACCTCGACCCGTCGTCCCGGTTCGATCTCGACGACCTCTTCGTCTTCGCCCGCCGCCAACCCGGCACCCACCCGATCCCCAAGAGAGCCTGCCACCGCCACGATGCCGATTCCCGACAGCACGATCAGGGCGAAGACGACGAGGGGACGCACCAGCTTCCAGGTGGGAGGCGGAGGAGGCAGCGGAGAGTGAGTCATGAGGAAGGGTGGTCGTCGTGCGTGGTCGGCCGGTCGAGGAACTGCCGAAGGATCACGGCAGCCGCGACTCTATCCACCTTGCGGCGTCTATCTCGCCGTTTCACCCCGCCCTCGAGGAGCGCCGCCTCTGCGGTGGCGGTGGTGAAACGCTCATCGACGTAGTGCACCGGCAACCCGGTGGACTCGGCGATCGAAGCCCCGAACCGCCGGGCGCCAGCCGCGGCCGGTCCCTCGCGACCCGCCAGACCGACCGGCAGTCCGACGACGATCTCAGTGGGCCGGTACTCCTCGATCAACGCCGGCAGGCGGGTTTCAAAATCGCCCACATCGACAACCTCCAGCGGAGTGGCGACGATTCGGAGCGGATCGCTGACCGCCACCCCGATCCGGGTCGAACCCGGATCGAAGGCCAGCACCCTTCCCGTACTCATCTGAGTGCTCGGCCGACCTCTTCACGAGCCACGTCGATCGCCCGAGCGATCTCGTCTCCGTTCGGTCCGCCGGCCTGAGCCAGTTCCGGATCACGCGACCCGCCGCCGCCCAGCATCTTGGCGGCGGGCGCCAGGATGTCCGACGCGGCGACGCCGCGCTCGACCAGGTCATGAGTGACGATGCCGACCAGCGCTCCCTTGCCATTGGAGGTCGACCCGAGAACCACCACTCCCGAACCGATTCGATCACGCACCCCCATCGCCAATTGACGCAGCTGCTCGGGGGAAAGCTCTCCCACGACCTCGACCACCATGGACGTGTCACCCACCTTCGAGGCCGCACCGGCGAGTTCGACGGCGAGTTCAGAGCGGCGCTGTGCACGGATCGACTCGATCTCGTCTTCGAGCGCTCCCACCCGGTCGAGGAGAACACGAACCCGATCCGGAACCTCGGTCACCGGGGCACGCAGCATTCGACCCGCTTCGTCGAGCCGGTTACGCACCCCCACGAGATGTCGGTATGCCGCCTCTCCGGTCAGCGCTTCCACTCGGCGAATGTTCGATCCGATGGAGGACTCTCCCAACAGCACCAGCGGACCGACCTCGCCGGCGGCCGAGGTGTGTGTTCCCCCGCAGAACTCGACCGAGAAGTCCCCCACCTTGACCACCCGCACCGTTTCCCCGTACTTGTCCCCGAAGAACGCCAAGGCGCCCATCTCCTTGGCTCGGTCCTGGGTGGTCACTTCGGTGTGTACGTGACTGTTGGCGATCAGTTTGGAATTCGCCCTCGCCTCCACGTCGGAGAGTTCCTCCGACGACAGTGCCGTGAAGTGGCTGAAATCGAACCGCAACCGTCCGGATTCGACAAGTGAACCGGCCTGATTGGCGTGGTCGCCGAGGACATCACGCAATGCCCAGTGGAGGACGTGCGTCCCCGTGTGGGACTTGCGGATCCGATCACGTCGCGGGCTGTCGATGACCAGCTCCGCCGGCTGACCGACGCTGATCGACCCGCTGCGGATCCTCCCCCGGTGTCCGTGGAAACCCTGCACCGCATGCTGGGTGTCGCGCACGTCCACGGTGCCGGTTCCGGTCGTGATGGTGCCGGTGTCGCCCACCTGTCCGCCTGACTCGGCGTAGAACGGCGTCCGGTCCAAGAAGATCTCGACTTCCTCGCCTTCGACGGCGCGTTCGACCTGTTCTCCGTCTTTGACGATTGCCAGAACCGTTCCCTCGGCCATGTCGTGGCTGTAGCCGACGAAATCGGTGGGACCGGTCTCGTCCAGGATCGCCCGGTAGAACTCACCGAGGGCGGCCGCGTCGCCACCTTTCCAGTTCTTCTTGGCCCGCTGACGTTGGGCCTGCATCTCGGCGTCGAACCCTTCCTCGTCGACTTCCGTACCGCGCTCGGCAGCGATCTCCCGGGTCAACTCGATCGGGAACCCGTAGGTGTCATGCAGCTTGAACGCAACCGAACCGGCTAACCGTCCCGATGTCGACTCGAGTTCGGTGTCGAGCAGCTGATGGCCCGATTCCAGGGTTCGGCGGAACCGCTCTTCCTCCCTGGACACGACCTCGGTGATGAAGTCCTGCTTGTCGGCGAGTTCGGTGTACCAGTCCCCCAGCGCCTCTGTCGTAGCGGCCACCAGATGAGGAGTCACCAGGCCATCCCCACCGAGCTGCCAGGCGTGGCGTATGGCGCGGCGGATGATCCGACGCAGGACATACCCTCGCCCGTCGTTCGATGGGACCACGCCGTCGCCGATGAGCACGCTCATGGTTCGCCCGTGATCGGCGAGGATCCGAAGCGACACGTCGGCGTTGGGGTCCGTCCCGTACCTGATCCCGGTGTAACGCTCGCCGGCTTCCCGCACTGGACGCATCGTGTCGACGTCGAATCCGGATGGCTGGTCTTGTAGGACCATCGCCAGCCGCTCCAGACCCATTCCCGTGTCGATGTTCTTGCGCGGCAGGTCACCGATCACGTGATACGGCTCGTCCTGGATGTTCTGCATGAACACCAGGTTCCAGATCTCGATGAACCGCTCTTCCCCGCCGCCGATCGGCCCGCCGTCCTCTCCGTGCTCGGATCCTCGGTCGTAGAAGATCTCGGCGCAGGGTCCGCACGGTCCCGGTACGCCCATCTGCCAGAAGTTGTCCTTCCCGCCACGCTGGATACGGTCGGCGGGAACCCCGACATGGTCACGCCACAGGTCGGCGGCTTCGTCGTCGTGTTCGTAGGCGGTGAACCAGAGTCGCTCGGCGTCCAGCCCGTACCCCTCCACGAGCAGCTCATATGCCCACTTCATCGCTTCCGGCTTGAAGTAGTCGCCGAACGAGAAGTTCCCCATCCTCTCGAAGAACGACATGTGACGAACCGTCGTGCCGATGATGTCGATGTCGATGGTGCGGATCGACTTCTGCACCGACACGGCCCGCGCGTATGGCGCCTCTTCGTCACCCAAGAAGTAGGGCTTGAACGGCACCATGCCGGCATTGACCAACAGGAGGGTCGGATCGGTCGGGATCACCGGGGCAGATGGCCGCACCGTGTGACCGCGGGCGGCGAAGAAGTCGAGAAAAGTCTTTCTGATCGAAGTGGCGTCCATTGGACGGGCAACGGTACACGGGAGTACCGGTGACCCCGCTACCGGTTTTCCGGACGACTAGATCCGCGGGGACGCCACCTGGACGATCCTGCGCCGCGGCGGCTGCACGAT
>JBKHXZ010000182.1:0-8272 GCA_046565785.1 Acidimicrobiia bacterium | reverse complement strand
CGGCCGTGCTCGCGGCTGGCAACGGTCAGGTCGCAGACGACGTGGAGGCTGTGGCCGCCACCAGCCGCCCATCCGGGGACCACGCAGATCACCACTTTCGGCATGAAGCGGATCAGCCGTTGCACTTCCAGGATGTGCAGCCGTCCGAGACGGGCCGGGTCCACTGTCGCCTCGTCGTCGGTGTACTTGTATCCGTCCGCGCCTCGGATCCGTTGGTCCCCGCCCGAGCAGAATGCCCAGCCTCCGTCTTTGGGGGACGGCCCGTTGCCGGTGAGCAGCACACACCCGACGTCGGGCGTGGTGCGGGCGTGTTCGAGGGCGGTGTACAGCTCGTCGACGGTGTGCGGGCGGAAGGCGTTGCGCACCTGGGGGCGGTCGAACGCCACCCGGACCGCCCCCAGCCCTTTCGCCCGGTGATAGGTGATGTCGGTGAATTCGAAGCCGGGAACCGGGTCCCAGCGTTCGGGATCGAAATGCTCGGAGATCGCCATGTCCAAGGCGACGCTACCGGGCCGGTCCGGTCAACGTCGCACTGTGGAGGCCGGGACGGCGCTCCGGTCACGTGGCTCGATGTAGGTGATCGCCCGCTACCGCGCTAGAAACCTCCACATGGCCCTGAGGAGCGAAACGCCGGACGTCGTCGTCATCGGGGCCGGCATCGTCGGCCTGGCGGCCGCACGTGCACTCGTGACCTCCCGACCCGACCTGCAGGTGACAGTCCTCGACAAGGAGCACGCGGTCGCCACGCACCAGACCGGCCACAACTCCGGGGTGCTCCACAGCGGCATCTACTACAAGCCGGGCTCCCTGAAAGCCGAGCTGTGCGTGCGGGGCAAAGCGCTGGTCGAGTCCTACGCCGCCGAGCACGGGATCCCGGTGGAACGCAACGGCAAGCTGGTGGTGGCGGTCGACGAAGACGACCTGCCCCGGCTGGACGAGTTGCATCGGCGGGGGACAGCCAACGGCGTCGAGGGCCTGACCCGGATTCCCGGCGAGGCGATCGGAGAGTTCGAGCCGAACGCCCGTGGGATCGCCGCGCTGCATTCGCCGGCCACCGCCGTCGTCGATTTCGCCGCGGTCGCAAGGTCGATGGCGGCAGATCTGGCAGCAGCCGGTGTCGAGCTTCGTCTCGGTGAGAGGGTGGAGTCGATCGCCGAGCACGACAGCAGGGTCACGGTGACGACGAGCAGAGACCAGGTTGGGGCCCGCGCCGTCCTGTCGTGCGCCGGGCTGCAGGCGGACCGTGTGGCACTGGCGGGCGGGCTGCGGGTCGACGCCCGGATCGTCCCCTTCAAGGGCCTGTACTTCCAACTGGCTGACGACGCCGGGATCGATGTCCGGGGGAACATCTACCCGGTTCCCGACCCACGCTTTCCGTTCCTCGGGGTGCATCTGACCCGAAGGATCGATGATTCGGTCGTGGTGGGTCCGACGGCGATGCTGGCGGCGGGGCGGGAGGCGTATCCGGGACAGCCGAAGTCGTTTGCCGACGTGGTGGATGCCCTCGGGTTCCCGGGCTTGCGACGCTTCCTCACCGCCAACCCGGTCAGCGCGGCCCGGGAACTCGCCTACAACATCAAGCCGGTGTACGCCCGAGCGGCCCGTCGCCTGGTCCCGGACCTGCGGTCCGAGCACCTGACCGCCGGGATGGCCGGTATCCGTGCCCAACTGATGACGCCGGACGGTTCCCTGGTCGACGACTTCTCCTTCGAAGAGTCCGCTCGGGTCGTCCATGTGCTCAACGCCCCGTCGCCGGCGGCGACTGCTTCGTTCGCCATCGGCGAAGTCCTGGCTTCGAAAGTGGCCGAGCGACTCACCGACTGAACCGGCTCAGACCGACCGGCTGATCGCATGGATCGTCTCGAGCGGCACAACGACTTCTCGGTCGGAGGCCAACCGGACGTGGTCCGTGGCCGAAACGCGGACCACGCCCTGCACCGTGGTGTGCGTCAGATGGACCACAACCGCCTCACCGCTCGCTTCGTATTCGGCCAGGCGTGCCCGCAGCGTCCGCGAACCTCCCCGCACGGTGTGCCCTCCGTGAGACGACTGCCGAACGGAGACGGTCACTGCGGCGAGACGCACATCCCATACCGTGTCGGCCGACCGCACCACCGAATAGTCCTTGCCGACGTAGTCGACGGTGCCTGTGCAGGTTCCGAACGCCCCGGATGCCGTCACCTGGTCACCTCGGTGCATGGCCTGTTCCCACACGTCGGAGAGGAGCCGAGAACGCAGCCGGCCCTGCTCGGTTTCGAGTTCGGTGACTTCCCACTCCTCGATCATTTCGGCTCCGGTCGACTGGCGGAGCTGGGCGGCGAGTTCGGACATCGGTTCGCGAAACATGGGGCTATTTGTGCCTTTGCAGATCGACTGCGGTACGTACGCTGCCTGTCGGTCACAACACGTGAAGGGGTAAGGAGGCCATCGAGTCCGTGGTAGCCACACCACGGGTCGATGGTGGGAACGAACCTCTCGCGGTGCCGGTGCGTCGCTGGTGGACGCGCCTGTCATCGGCCCACATACTGATTTTCGCCGCCGGTGTGCTGGCGTTCATCGCCAACCTCGCCGTTCTCCGCCCGGCGACCGACCCGCCGTTGGTGGCCGTGGCCGCCTCCGATCTGTTGCCGGGGACGGTGTTCGACTCCACTGTCCACGCAGAGTTCGTTCCCTTGACCGCCGATCCCGACGTGCTCGCCCATCTGTTGACTCATCAGCACCGGAGCCTGGCAGATGGCTCGATCGTCACTAGAAGGGTTCCGCAGGGAAGTCCCGTCGTTCTCGCTGCCCTCGTCGAAGCAACAGTGAGTCCTGGGAGCCGGCTGATGAGCATCCCTATCGACCAGGACCGCGCCGCCGGCGGCCAGCTCGTCGCGGGCGACCTGGTCGATGTGATCGCTTCGGAGGGGGGCGAGGCGAGGTTCGTCGCCATGAGTCTGGAAGTGGTGGCCGTTCCCGAGGCACGGTCCGGATCGTTCTCCGGGTCGACCGGATACCACGTGGTCGTGGCCGTGGATCCTGACTCCAGCTTGGCGCTGGCCGCCGCTCTCACCGGACCCAACCTCCATCTCATCCGTGCCACGGGGGCGGCTCCCGTGCATGCGGAGCGAGGAGCGAGCGATGGATGAACCGGTGTTGGCGCTGGCTGTTTCTGCTCGAGACTGGCCGGATCGGTTGCGTGAGTTCCTCGCGGATCACGGCGGAGCCAGGGTGCGACTGACCGCGCTGAGCCCTCACGACTTGGATGAAGAGGATCACGATCTCCTCGTCATCGACGACATCAGTTCGATGCTCACCCGGCGCCTCGTGTCAGCGGAGCACGATGCCGGTCGTCGGGTCATCGGCGTCTTCGACCCGGGGGAGCCCCGCGGAAAGACCCTCCTGAATGAACTCGGTGTCGATGCCCTGATCGGGAGTGACGAATCTGCCGAGGCGTTCGTCTCTCTCACGAGGAGCCTGCGGGGTCGGCCTCGCGAGGTGCGGACGTCGGTTCCCGAGCCGCCCCGGGTCTCCCCCAGACAGCGCGGACATCTCGTCGACGTGCGGGGGATCTCCGGCGGGGTGGGGGTCTCCGAGGTCGCCCTCGGGCTCGGGTTGGCTCTGGGTGACACGGTGGTGGTCGAACTGGGAATGCTCCCGTCGCTCGCCCAGCGGGTCCGACTGCAACTTCACCCGAACATCGTCACCGCAGTCGAGGTGGTCGATCATCACGAAGGCGACGTCCGAACGGTGCTGCAGACGGTCACCGGTCGGATGCGAGCTCTGATCGGTACAGCCGAACCGTTCTCTTCGGGGCGTGGGGCGGCACGACGGGTGATCGAGTCGGTGCGGGCGACGGCGAGCTGGACCGTGGTGGATGGGGGAGCGGTGTCGACGGCTCCGGCGGCGTCGGACCAGACGGTGTTCGTGACAACCGCGACGCCGGTAGGGGTGGTGCGATGTGTCGACGCCCTCCGACACCAGGATCTCGCCAACGTTCACGTTGTGCTCAACCGCGCTCCACGCGGAACATTCGAGCGTTCGGAACTCGTCGGATCGGTTCTCTCCGAGATTCGGCCGCTTTCGCTGACGGTCGTGCCGGACGATCCTGCGGTGGCCGTCGCCGCATGGAACGGGACCCCGGTTGCCGCAGGGTCATTCACCAAGGCGATCGATGCAGCGGCGCACGCGGTGCGGGTGGCGGCTGCTGCCACGGCGGCGGCATGAGAGCGGCGTACGACGAGATCAGACGGCGAACGCTGGAGATCGTCGACTCCCAGCGGATCGACGCCCAGCACGACCGTGACCGGGTGGTCGATGCTGCCCGGCGGGCGGTCGACGACTATCAGCGTCGGTCACAACTCGGCGAGGCGCGGGCGCTGGGAGACAGCGCGGCAATGGTCGAACGGGTCGTCCGGTCGATCTCCGACTACGGCATCCTCACCGACCTTCTCGCTCGGGACGATATCGAGGAGATCTTCTTGGAGGGGGCGACCGTCTCGTACATCGACGGCAGCGGTCGTCTGAGGCGGGTGTCCGAGCCGGCCACCGAGTCCGAGATCCGTCAGGTGGTGGAGCGCCTGCTGGCGTCGACCGACCGCCGGCTCGATGCGTCCAGTCCGATCGTGCAGGGCCGGGTGCTGGACGGCACTGCACGGCTCACGGCGGTGATCCCCCCGATTTCGGACGTGCTGTCGGCGACGATCCGTCGGTATGCGCTGCGAGAGGAGACGCTGGCGTCTCTCGTCCGTTTGGGTTCGTTGAGCTCTCCGGCCGCCACCTTTCTGCGCTTGGCGGCTTCGGTGAACACGAGCATCGTCGTTTCCGGCCAGCCGGGGGCCGGCAAGACGTCTCTCCTGGCGGCGCTCATGGATGCGGCCCCGGTCGAACAGTGCATCCGTTGTTGTGAGGAGGTCAGAGAGTTGCATGTGCCGCTCGTCCATGGCTCCTACTACGAGGCGCGCCCTTCCGGCTTGGACGGGACCGGCGAGATCTCGCTGCGGCAGCTGGTCAAGGTGATCCTGGCGATGCGACCTGATCGAATCGTGGTGGGGGAGGTTCGTGGCGCCGAGGCGTTCGAACTCACCAGAGCGGTGAACGCCGGAACCGCCTTCGCCTGCACCGTGCATGCCAACAGTGCGCCGGAAGCCTTGGACGCACTCGTCAACGCAGCTCTCATGGCGGGGGAGAACGTTTCCGAGCGGGTCGTGAGGAAGGTGTTCGGGGCGTCGATCGACCTGGTCGTCCACCTCGACCGGGATGGAGTGCGGGACGGGGACCGCCCGCTGCGCCGTCGCGTCTCGGAGATCGTGGCGGTGGTTCCGTCCTTGCACGACGACTTCACCGTCGAACCGATCTTCTCCCGTGCCGACATGGACGCACCGCTGCGCTGGACGGGGGCGAGACCGCCACAATCGCTGGTTCGGTCTATCGGCGCCACCTTCGGTGGTGCGGCACTCGAGCAGGTGTTCGCCGCATGAGAGCGCTGGCCGCCGTCCTTTCCGCCGTCACCGCCGGCCTGACGGTTGGGCTGATCACCGGAGTTGTACCGATGTCTCTCGGACGCCGCTCCGCAGTTCGTACCGAGTCGGATTTGGAGGCGACGATCCGCCGTTCGGGCATCACCATCTCGGTGGGGAGACTGCGGGCGGCGTCGGCGGCATGCGCCGGCCTCACCTATTTCGTGGTGGTCGGGGTCAGTGGTATCGCCATGGTCGCGGCGGTGCCGGCCGTCATCGCCGCCTTGGCACCTCGATGGTGGGTTGCCCGCCATGCGGCTCGGCGGCAGGAGGCGGTGCAGCGGGCCTGGCCGGACGCCATCCGCGACGTCGTCGCCTCGATCGGGGCGGGCATGAGCTTGCAGCACGCGCTCGAGGCGTTGGCCGATACCGGACCTGAACCGCTCCGCCCGGTGTTTTCTCGTTTCGCCATGACCGCCCGCGCAGTGGGTGTGCCGGCGGGACTCGAAGCCATCCGCGACGGGTTGGCCGATGCCACCTCGGACCGGATCGTCGAAGTGCTACTGGTCGCCTACGAGCGCGGTGGCGCCATCGTTCCAGCGATTCTTCGTGACCTGGCAGCGGCGACGACCCGTGACATCTGGGTGCTCGAACAGGCGCAGACCGAGTCTTTGGAGCAGCGGATCAATGCCCGAGCGGTGTTCCTCCTCCCGTGGATCGTGCTGGTCGCCATCACCCTGCAGGAAGGTCCGTTCCGCGACTTCTACCGGTCACCGGCCGGAGTGGCGGTCATCACCGTCGGGGGTGTGGCCAGCCTGGGCGGGATGTGGATGATCCGCCGACTGGGTTCCCAGACCCCTGAGCCCCGGGTGATGGCATGACCCGAGTGCTGGCTGCACTGCTGGCTGCAGCGTTTGCGGCGAGTGTGGTGTGGGTGGTGGTTCGCCCACCTCGGCCGCTGCATTCCCGGGTGTTTCCGTATCTGGCGCGCAACCGATCGTTCGAGTTGTGGCGGGCGCAAGCCGGGCGGAGAGCCGATCCGCGCACGGTGGTCGGGTGGATCGTGGCGACGGTTGCCGAGCGGGTCGGGGACATCATCGACGGACTCTCCCGGGAGGCATTGTTGCGTCGTCTCCGTCAGGCTCGCATGTTCCAGGATTCGGACGACCCGGTGGCGGCATTTCGCCTTCGGCAGTTGGGGAGTGTCGCCGTGACGACCTCCGGTGCGGCCATGACCGGTGCGATGGTCGGTATGCCTCCGGCGACGGTGGTCGCCGTCGCCTGTCTGGGGCTGGTGATCGGAGGCACCCGTCAGCGGGGACGACTCGATCGGGCGATCCAGGACCGCTGCCGGGTGATGTCGATCGAGATCTACACGGTCAACCAACTGTTGGCGATGCGGGTCCGGGCGGGTGGAGGGATCGTGCAAGCGGTGACGTACCTGGTGGCGCGTGCCCGGGGGGAGGTCGCCGAGGAACTGCGGGAGGCGCTGCGTCTGCATCGGGCGGGGATGTCCGCTCCTGACGCGTTCCGGCGTATCGCCGGCGACACGCCGGAACCTGCGTGCGCTCGCACGTACGGGTTCCTGGCGTTGGCGGAAGAGCGGGGCACCGACCTCGCCGAGGCGCTGCTGTCGCTGGCGGAAGACGTGCGGGAGGCGAGGCGAGAAGCGATCCGCCGCACGGCGGTGCGGAGGCGAGCGGCGATGCTGGTTCCCACGATCGCGGTGCTGGCGCCGGTGATGCTGCTCTTCGTCGGCGCGCCCCTGCCGTCGCTGGTCTTGGGGTTCGGATAGGTCCACACGAAAGGAGGCGTCATGAAGACGCTGATCGAAACCGTCGCCAGGATGGCGACACGTGCCCACCGCGACGAGCGGGGGCTGAACACTGCCGAGCTGCTGGGAAACGCAGCCCTGGCGATCGTGGCGCTGGTCGCCATCTGGTACGCGTTGCGCGAGGCGGGACTCGACATCATCGACACTCTCACCGACCGGATCATGGATGAGGATCTGGAGTGAGGAGAGGGGCACGTCCACGCTGGCGGTCACGGCGGCGGCCGGGTTCGCGCTGACCGTCTTCGTGCTGCTCGCGAATCTGGTTCTACTCCACTATGCCCGGGGCGTCGTCCGGACCGCCGCCGACGAGGCGGTTCGCCATGGTGTGGTCGATCTCGGATCGTGTCAGGGTGCGGCCGAGGACGTCCTCGGTGACCTGCTGGACGGCCCCTACGGTGCGAACCTGACGGCCAACTGCCTCGTGTTCGGGGACGTATTGCAAGCCGAGGTTGGCGGAGCGGTGCCTTCGTTGATTCCGGGAATCTCCGGTCATGCGCTGATGGCGAGAGCGTCGGTGGTTCTGCCAGATGGGTGAGCGAGGCAGTGCCCCGATCGAGTTCGCCGCGGGGACGGTGCTGCTGCTGATACCGGTCCTGGTGCTGATCGCGTCGTTCGCCCCGGTTCTGGAGGGTCGGGTGTTGGCTCGTTCACTGGCCGCCGACATCGGCCGCGCGGTGGCGCTCTCCGGCGGCCTGCCCGACGTCGACCGCGCTCGGTTGGAGAGTCGAATGGTCGGTACGGACTTGGCATTCGACGAAGTGCTGGTGGCGCTGTGCGGGCACGGGTTCACGACGATCGAACGGCTGGAGGGCTGTGACGCCGACGATGTCGTCGAGGTCACCGTGCGGGTGTCGGTGGGACATCTGGTGGACGTGGTGGAACACACCCATCGCGAGCCGGTGCCCAGCTACCGGAGCCGACCGTGACCGAGCGTGGGTCGGTGACGATATGGATGCTCGGCTTGACCTTCGCGCTGCTGACGCTGGGCGTGTTGAGTGTC
>JBKHXZ010000181.1:0-10067 GCA_046565785.1 Acidimicrobiia bacterium | reverse complement strand
GTGAATCTGAGGATGCGCCACCCGTGGATCGCAGCATCCCGGTTCCGAGCCCGGTCGGCCTCGAACGCGGCCCGCTGACCGTGGAACCGCTTTGAATCCCACTCGATCGCGACGCGGATTTCGGGATATGCGTCGTCGAATCGCCTCCCGGTCGTCCAAGGAATCGGATACTCCGGAATGGGCAACGGCAATCCCGCACGACGAATGATCTCCCTCCCCCGCCGCTCCAGTACCGAAGCATCCCGGTCCGGCCCGATTCTCACGTCGAGGACTTTGTGCATCGTCCGCATGCCTGGCTTCCCTCGGCGCGCCACGGAGTTGACCACTGCTTCGAGTTCGACCAATTCCAAGCGATCTGCAGAAACCAGGTCATCGACGATTCGCCCGATCAGCGAAGCGGGACGATCGGCAGCGAGGTCGACCACCGTTCGGGCGATGGTGGTCACTCGAACTCCGTCAACCTCAGTCACGTGCCAACTGTCGAGATCGTGGGTGCGACGTACCACGACCCCGGGGAAGGTGTGTGTGGTACGCGAGTGGTGCGAAACCGTCAGCAGTGTCTCCTTCACGTAGCGAAAGCCATGGATCGCCGCAGCCGATTCGTGGGACAGGACTGCTCCCGGCCATGTGGCAAGCACAGACCTGGCGAGATCCCTTCGATCCGAGGGCTCTGCAAGTCGATACGTGCCACGCGTAACGACTTCCCATTGTTTTCGGCGAAGCCGCCACTCGATCATTCCTTCGGTGAACCCCAGATCGAGAAGTTCCTGCCGAGTTACTACGCCGCCATTGCGGAGAGCGACGTCATATGCCTGCTTGAAGAGGTCGGCCATACGGCAAACCTGACCGAATCGTTCGAGTGAGTCCAGACCCTTGAAACCCGTGCGCTGAAACCGCGCTCTACAAGGCCAGGAACCCAGGGTTTCGCTTTTCAGCGGTCGTCGGTGCCGGAGATGTCTTCGCGGGGGATACCCAGGAGGAAGAGGGCAGCGTCGAGATAGGGGACATTCAGGGTGGTGTCTGCCGCGTCCCGCAACACCGGCTTGGCGTTGAACGCCACCCCGAGCCCCGCCGCCGCCAGGAGATCGAGATCGTTCGCCCCGTCTCCCACCGCAACCGACTGCTCGACCGGAACGCCGAACCGTTCACACAACTCGGCGAGCACCTCCGCCTTCCGGCGGCGGTCGACGATCCGCCCCACCAGTCCGCCGGTCAGCCTGCCGTCGACGACTTCCAGCTCGTTGGCTTCAGCGTGGTCCAGTTCCAGCCGTTCCTTCAACCGATCGGTGAACACGGTGAAGCCACCACTGACCACCCCCACCGTCATTCCGAGCTTCTTCAGGGTTGCGACGAATGTTCGAGCGCCGGGGGTGAGTTCGATCCGATCTGCCACCCGGTCGAGCGCCGACGCGTCCAGTCCGGCCAGGAGTTTCACCCGTTGACGCAGCGCCTCTTCGAAATCGAGTTCGCCTTCCATCGCACGACGGGTGATCTCAGCCACCTGGTCGACCACCCCGGCCTCTTCGGCGAGGAGGTCGATCATCTCGTTCTGGATCAAGGTGGAGTCGACATCCAATACCACCAGTCGTCGTGCCCTACGGGAGAGGCCTTCGGCCTGGATGGCGATGTCCACCGGAGTGCGGGCGGCAACTTCCACCAGCGCCCTACGCATCACGTCGATGTCGCCGTCGGTGATCGCCAGCTCGTAGGCGATCACCGGATACCGGGACAGCCGGAAGATGCGGTCGATGTTCCCGTCGCCCGACGCAATGGCCTGTGCGACGGCACCGAACACGTCCGGACCGACCTCAGGCCCGATGATCGTCACGACCGATCGGGTCCGGTATTCCGAAGGAGCGTCCTCGACGACCTCGAAATCGACTCCCAGGTCGTTCTCCCATCCGTAGAACAGGAGATCTTTGATCACCGTGTTGCCCGGCGGGACGTTGATCAGAATGTCGAGGGTCAGCCGACCACGAACCACGATCTGTTCGACGTCCAGAAGGTCGGCACCTCCGGCGGAAAGGACGCCCATCAGTCCGGCGGTGATACCAGGACGGTCGAGAGCCGAAACCCGAACGAGAACGGTAGATGCCACGGCGGCAGGCTACCCCTGACCCCTGCAATCCCCGGATCTCGGTACGATCTTCGGTCGACCGAGGAGAGAGAACCCCGCGTGACCGAAAACCCGTACCGTTTGCCTCGTACCGCGTTACCACGCAGGTACGACCTCCGCCTGGAGCCGGACCTCGAGGCGTTCACCTTCGCCGGTGACGAAACGATCGCTCTCGACGTCGTCGAGGACACCGACCAAATCGTCCTCAACGCGTTGGAGATCGAAATCGACGAGGTCGTCCTGACCGACGCCGAGGGCGCCGTCGACGGCAGCGTCTCCTATGACGAGGCCATGCAGCGGGCCATCCTGTCGTTCGATCGGACCGTGACACAGGGTCCCGCCGAACTCCGCATCAAGTTCCGCGGCGTGCTGAACGACCAGCTCGTCGGGTTCTATCGGTCGAAGTTCACCGACGTGGACGGCACAGAACAGGTCATCGCCACCACCCAGTTCGAAGCGACCGACGCGCGGCGCGCCTTCCCGTGTTTCGACGAACCGGACATGAAAGCGACCTTCGCGGTGACGCTCGTCGTCCCCGACCATCTCCTCGCCGTCTCCAACGGCGCCGAAGTCTCCCGCATGACCCTCGAGGGCGGGAAGGTGGCCGTGACGTTCGCCGAGACGATCACGATGTCGACCTACCTGGTCGCCTTCGTGGTCGGTCCTTTCGAAGCCACCGACCCACTCGACGTCGACGGCGTCCCTGTGCGGATCATCGCCCCCAAGGGCAAGGAACACCTCACCGGATTCGCCCTCGAGTGCGCCGAGTTCTGCCTGCGCTATCTCTCGTCGTACTACGACATTCCCTATCCGGGCGACAAGGTCGACATGATCGCCATCCCCGACTTCGCTTTCGGGGCGATGGAGAACTTGGGCTGTATCACCTTCAGGGAGACTGCACTGCTCGTCGACGAGGAAACCGCCACGCAGGCCGAACTGGTGCGGATCCTGGACGTGGTCGCCCACGAGCTGGCGCACATGTGGTTCGGCGATCTGGTGACCATGAAGTGGTGGGACGGCATCTGGCTGAACGAGGCGTTCGCCAGCTTCATGGAGATGAAGGCCACCGACGCCATGCGACCCGAGTGGAAACGCTGGCTTTCGTTCAGTGCCGTGGAAAGGCCCTGGGCCTACGACACCGACGGTCTGGCGAGTTCTCGCCCCGTCGAGTTCGAGGTGACCTCGCCCGAAGAAGCCAACGAGATGTTCGACGCCCTCACCTATGGGAAGGGTTCGTCGGTGCTCCGCCAGATCGAACAGTTCCTCGGCGAAGAGGTGTTCCGCCAGGGGGTCGGGGACTATCTCCGTACCCACGCATACGGCAACACCGTCACCGCAGATCTGTGGGCAGGGTTGGATCGCGCCTCGGGGATCGATGTCGGGGCGATCATGGATACCTGGATCCTGCAGGAGGGCTTCCCGCAGGTAGACGTGTCCCTCACCGAAGGCGGCCTGCGGCTCGAGCAACGCCGATTTCTGTTCATCCCCGACGAGACGGACCAGAGCTTGTGGAAGATCCCCGTGCAGATTCGGGGGATGTCGGGCGGCGAACCGTTCGAACGAAAGATCCTGCTCGAAGGACCTCGCGACACTGTCGGTGTCGACGGCCCGATCGACTGGGCGATCGTGAACGCCGGCGGTCACGGCTTCTATCGCGTGACCTACTCCGAGCCACTGGCCAAGGCCTTGCGGTTCAACTTGGGGGAACTCGACGACAACGAGCGGTACATCCTGATCTCGGACACGTGGGCGATGGTGGAGTCCGGCCAGGTGGGAGCCGCCGAATTCCTCGAACTGGCGGCCGCCTACCGGGACGAGACCGAATACGCCATCTGGCAGGCGATCGTGGGCGGATTGGCCTCTCTCAAGCACCATGCGGTCACCGACGAGGATCTGCCGGCGTTCCAGCGTCTCGTACGCGAAATCGTCGGTCCGGTCTCCGACCGCCTGGGATGGAATCCACAAGCCGACGACTCGGACCTGACCCGCAGCCTGCGTGGCCTGGTATTGGGAGCGTTGGGGAGGACCGGTGCCGACCCCGACACGATCGACCGTGCTCGCCAGGTGGGACGAAAATGGATGCAGGATCCGAAATCGACCGATCCCGACGTAGGCCAGAGTTCGATCTTCACCCTCGCCTTCCATGGATCGGAAGCCGAATACGACGAGGTGTTCGCCGCCTACCGGGCGTCCCGGGTTCCGCAGGTCGAGCTCCGTCTGCTGCAGGCGGTGACGTTCTTCGACGATCCAGCGTTAGCCGATCGAACTTTGGACGCCATCCGTCAGGGAACCGTCCGCAATCAGGATGGAGCGTGGGTGGCGGCCCGGCTGCTGTCCGGACGCAAGAGTGGATCTCACGCCTGGCGACGACTGCGGGAGGACTGGAAGGAGCTCACCGGACGGATGCCACCGCTGACGCTCCGACGCTTGATCGAAGGGATCTCCGCACTGTCACGTCCGGATGTCGCCAACGACGTGCAGAGCTTCCTCGCCGAAACCAAGGTTCCCCACGCCGAGAAAGCGACGACCCAGAACCTCGAGAAACTGCGAGCGAACGTGCTTCTTCGGGAACGTGAGTCCGGATCACTCTCCCGGTACCTGCACGAGCGAAGCTGACCGAAGAACGGGAAGGGGCCCCGGACTACTCCGGGGCCCCTTCCACGTCCTGGACCTGTTCAGGTCACTTGACCTCGACGGAAGCGCCGGCGGCTTCGAGCTGAGCCTTGGCCTTCTCGGCGACATCCTTGTCGACGCCTTCCAGCACCGGCTTGGGTGCACCGTCGACGAGATCCTTGGCCTCCTTCAGCCCGAGGCTGGTGATCGCCCGAACCTCCTTGATGACCTTGATCTTCTCGGCGCCCGCGCTGGTCAGGATGACGTCGAACTCATCCTGTTCCTCGGCGGCGGCAGCAGCGCCCGCATCGCCACCGGCGGCCGGAGCGGCAGCCACGGCCATCGGAGCAGCAGCCGTCACATCGAAGCGCTCTTCGAACGCGTCGAGGAACTCCTTCAATTCGAGGACGGTCATCTCCTCGAACACCGAAAGCAGTTCGTCAGTTCCCATCTTTGCCATTGGTTCATTCCTCCTCGGCCACGGCGGCCGGTTCGGCGGGGGCGTCGTCGGTCTGGGCTGCGCCAGCCGGAACGAACTCCCCCGACTCCTTCTTCTCGAGCAGTTGCGACATCATCGTTGCGGCGTTGCGAGTGAACGATGCGAACATCCCTGCGCTCTTGTAGAGCGGGGCCTTCGCAGCTCCGGCGATCTTCGCCAGGAGCACTTCGCGCGGTTCGATCGCAGCGAGCTTCTTGATCTGGTCCGGTCCGATGACCGCCCCCGACAGGATTCCCGCCTTGATGACGAACTTCTCGTTGCCGTCACCCACCTCGCGCAGCGCCTTGGCGGCAGCCACGGGGTCGGTGTTGGCGAACGCGAGAGCGGTCGGACCGACGAGATGCTCGTCGATGCCTTCGATCTCGAGCTCGTCGGTCGCCCGACGGGCCAGGGTCATCTTCACGACCTTGTACTCCGCACCAGCATCACGCAGTGACGCCCGCAGCTTCTGCAACTGCGTCACGCTGAGCCCGCGGAACTCGGTCACGAAGACGGCCTGCGCCGACTCGATCCGCTCCTTGATTTCAGCAACCGCCTGGACCTTTTCAGGTCTCGGCATTCAGCTCCTCCTTCACATGAAAACGGCCCCCCGGCGTGCGCGACACGGGAGGCTCATCGAGGAGCCGACCTGCGGTGGCGGACCTGTCCGTGAGGACGGGACCCTTCGGCGAAACGCACCAACCGGTCTTGGGCCGAGGAGAACTATTGGAGTTGCGACAGGGAGGATACGGCCGTCGGGCCGTTGTCGCCAAGTCGAACCGGCCGACCTGCCAGGAATTGTCTGGACACCTGGCGCCTGGCGCGAGATAGTGGAGACCGGTCAGGGGGTTCCCGGACGAAACTGGGCGGTACACCGAACCGCCTCCGCCCACCTCCGGACCGCGAAACGGGCCTACCAGCGCATGAGGTCGGTCGGGACAGATCCCTACCTCCCCGACCCCCATCCGGTAGCTACGGCAGACCTGGCAGCCGTCGCCCGAGGACCGGACCCGGGAGCCCCCTCACTTTCTCTTTTTCCATCCTGCGGGGACAGAAGCTCCGCTCACAGCCCCCTCGAAGGTCCGCTACGCGCGTCCCTTCGGTCACCCAACGGGCTTCGCCCTTGGGGGTCAACGGCTTCAGCGGACCTTCTTGGCAAGGTCTTCGATCTGGGCGGGGTCGATCTTCACCGACGGACCCATGGTCGAGCTGACCGACACGCCCCGGACGAAACGGCCCTTGGAAGCGGCGGGACGTGCCCGCCACAGCTCACCGGCCAGGGCGGCGAAGTTGCCAACCAGCTGATCGACCTCGAACGAGGCTTTGCCGATCGGCACATGTACGTTGCCGTAGCGGTCGTTGCGGTATTCGAGTTTGCCCGCCTTGAACTCGGAGACGGCCTTGCCGACGTCCGGGGTGACGGTCCCCGCCTTGGGGTTCGGCATCAGACCACGGGGTCCGAGCACCCGGCCGAGCTTTCCGACCTCCGCCATCATGTCGGGGGTGGCGATCACAAGGTCGAAGTCGAGGGCCCGTCCTGCGGCGAGTTCCTCCACCAGGCTCTTGTCACCGACCAGGTCGGCTCCAGCCGCAGTGGCTTCCGCATGGCGGTCGGCGGGGGCGAACACCGCCACTCGTACTTCCTTGCCGGTCCCGTGGGGCAGGGCGACGGTGCCACGCACCAGTTGGTCGGCCTTGCGGGGGTCGATCCCCAGACGGAACACCGCGTCGACCGTCTCGTCGAATTTGGCGGTGGCCAGGGACTTGACCAGTTCCAGCGCCTGCTGGGCGGGATAGGCGGCGTGCTTGTCGTAGCTCCGGGCCGCGTTTGCGTATCGCTTGCCGCTCATGGCGGTCTACCTCCTGTGGTTCGGACGGCGGGTGGTCCCCGCCTCCCACTCGTTTGTTTGGGTCGGGCTGTTCTCAGCCTTCGACGAGGATGCCCATGGAGCGGGCTGTCCCCTCGACGATTTTCATGGCGCCGTCGATGTCGACGGCATTGAGGTCGGGCATCTTGATCTCGGCGATCTCGCGCACCTGATCCCGTGTCACCTTGCCGACCTTTTCCTTGTTGGGCACCGACGAGCCCTTGTCGACTTTGGCGGCCTGACGCAGGAGTGCGGCTGCAGGCGGAGTCTTGAGGACGAAGTCGAAGCTCCGATCTTCGAAGATCGAGATCTCCACCGGGATGATCTGGCCACGCTGGTTGGCGGTTGCGTCGTTGTACGCCTTGACGAAGTCCATCAGGTTGACACCGTGCGGGCCAAGGGCGGTACCCACCGGCGGTGCGGGGGTGGCCTGTCCGGCCGGGAGCTGCATCTTGACGACAGCAGCAAGTCTTCTTCTACCCATTGTTTTCAGTCCTGTTCGTTCTCGAATGCGGTGCCGACAGCCGTCAGCCCCGCTGGATGTCCTCGAATCCGAGTTCCACCGGCGTGTCCCGTCCGAAGATGTTGACGAGCACGGTGACTTTCGACTGGTCGAGGTCGATGTCCTCGATCCGGCCGTTGAAATCTGCGAACGGCCCGGAGACGACCCGAACCATGTCGTTGATGTCGAATGCGGGCTTGAAGCGCGGCTTGGGCTTCTCTTCTTCCTTCTCGACACCCAGGAACCGTTCCACTTCCCGACGGGAAAGCGGGGTCGGGGTGTTGGATCCGCCGACGAACCCGGTCACACCAGGGGTGTTGCGAACCGTGTACCACGAGTCGTCGTCGAGCCGCATCCGCACGAGGATGTAGCCGGGGAAGACCTTCTTCTTGACGGTGACCTTCTTGCCGTTCTTGATCTCGACGACGTCTTCCATCGGAATCTGGACGTCGAAGATGCGGTCTTCCATGTGCATCGACTTGGTGCGGGTCTCGAGGTTGACCTTCACCTTGTTCTCGTACCCGGAGTACGAGTGGATGACGTACCAGTCGCCGGGCAGGTCGTAGGGACTGGCCGGCTTGACCGGTTCGGGCGTCGCCTCTTCGAGGATGTCCTCGGTCTCGGTGGAGACTGCTTCTTCAGCCACTGATGCCTCCCTCGATGATCCAGAGCACGACGTTTTTCAGACCGAAGTCGAGACCGAAGACGAGGAGCGTGAGGGCGATGCTGGTGATCAGGGTGACAGCGGTGAACACCACCATCTGCTCGCCGGTCGGCCATGACACCTTGCGCATCTCCACCCGCACTTCGTGCAGGTAGTCGGCGATACGCCGGAAGAAGGGCTTCTTCTCTGCGGTGGGAGAGGCCGCACTGGCGCGGGCAGCCGCCCGGGCCGCAGCGCCTTTGGGTTCACCCTTTTCCTTGTTCTTCTGCAGCCGCTCTTCACGTTCGATCATGCGGCGTGTTTCTCGGTTCATGGCTCTTTTCCTCGCGGCTTCGCCGCGGTGGTTCTCACTTGGCAGGGGTGGAGGGACTCGAACCCCCAACCTCCGGATTTGGAGTCCGGCGCTCTAACCAGTTCGAGCTACACCCCTACGGGGGCGTAGGGCCGCGTCAGTATACGGAGCACCCCGGACCGGGGAAAATCCCTGTTGCGGCGGCAGTCGACGGAGCGAACACCGCACCGAGGATGGTAGTCGGTCCCGGAAGTTCCCGGTCGGGCTGTCTCATTCGAAGGTGGCGGTGAGGTACGGCCCGTCGGCGTCGCCCAGTTCCATGACTGTGCCGTCTCCCTTGCGCTGGGCGGTGAGGATCGCTTCGGTGCCGGCAGGCAGCGGGCGCCGATAGCGGAAACGGCCCGCCGACGGCTCCAGGCCCAGCCGGACGGCGGCTTCGGTGACCCATCCACTCTGATAGAGCCCGTGCACGACCACTCCACTCAGCCCGGCCGTTACGGCCGCCTGATGGTCCCAATGGATCGGATTCCAGTCCCGGGACGCCCCGGCATACCGGACAAGATCCAGACGGGAGGCGCCGAACCTCCCCATCTTGGCCGGCTCCTCTCCGATACTGCCGTCGACGGTGTCGGCATGACCGTACGTCGGTGACGGCTCGGGACGCTCGTCGTATCCACCGGTAGTCGAACCGGCGGACATGAGAAACGTGGAAGATCCGGTGAGGATCGGGGCTCCGCCCGCGGTGACTTCGAGGTCGAAGTTCGTGAAGAACACCTCTCCACGCTGGCGGACGCGGCTCACCGTGCCCGTCACCGCCAACTCGACCCCTAGCGGGATGGTCCGCTGCCAGACGAAGCTCTGGTCACCGTGGATCACCGACCTGGTCGCCTCACCTGCCCGTTCGTCGGAGAGCAGATACGGAGTGACGACGAAGAGCAACGCACCGGCCAACGACCGAGGAACGCCCGTCCCACCGACGAGCTGGGCGTATTCGCCGACCTTCTCCGGATCGGTCCGATACGGGAACGGACCGTAGGTGGTGCCTTCCAGTTGGTCGATACTCACGTTGTCCTCCCTGACAGCTCGACAGCCGGACGCGTCAGGAGCGAGGCCAGCATCGCGCCGACCTCGCTCCCGGACCCCTGACTCCGCATTCAGAGCTGTGGACAGTACTCCAGCAACCGTGCGACCGCCACGAGAAGAGCCCGACCTGTCTCAGGCCGGGCTCTCCTGGTTCAACGCGTCTCGCGGTGCGAGGTGTGCGTACGGCACCACCTGCAGTACTTCTTCAACTGCAGGCGATCCCGGGTGTTCGCCTTGTTCTTGGTGGTCACGTAGTTGCGACGTTTGCACTCGTCGCAAGCCAACGTGATCGGCGGTCGCTTGTCGCTTGGCATGTCTCGTTCCTATTTGGTGATCTTGGTGACGCGGCCAGCACCAACCGTCCGCCCACCCTCACGAATCGCGAACCGCTGACCCTCATCCATCGCAATCGGCGTAATCAACTCCACCGACATCTCCGTATTATCCCCCG
>JBKHXZ010000180.1:0-3453 GCA_046565785.1 Acidimicrobiia bacterium | reverse complement strand
GCGGCCCGGTCACCGGACACCAGTCTCTGTCGGATGGCGGCCTCGTCCACCGCGCTCGCCGATGTGATGGTGTCCATGGGCTCCCCGTCTGAAGGACTAGGATCAATTTAGCACTAAAAATCATTGTGTTGTCCAAGTCACGATTTCTGTCTCCCTCCCGGAGCTTCGCTGTCCGCTACGCGTCCCTTCGGTCCCCCCAACGCTTCGCTGGGGGGACAGGTTGGTTTGGGGTAGGGTCCGCGTGGTCCGAGACTGCCATGGCCCGAACGAAACCTGGCATGACACGACCCCATCCCATCCCAGCAGGTCCCGGTCGCGAGTCGGCCTGGGACTATCCCCGACCTCCTGATCTCGCGCCCAGCAGCCGGCATGTCCTCGTGGAGTGGAATGGCCGGCGGCTCGCGGAGACGACCCGCGCCATGCGGGTTCGGGAGACGAGTCATCCCCCGACGTGGGGTATCCCCCCGGCCGACGTTGATTTCGCCGTCCTCCGACCGAACACCACTCGAACGGTTTGCGAGTGGAAGGGGGTCGCCTCGTATTGGGATCTCGAGGACGGCACTGCCCGGGTGAAGGCTGCGGCATGGACGTACGCCAACCCCGTTCCCGACTACCAGGCGATCGCCGGATACGTCTTCTTCTACCCGGGACGGGTGGATCGCTGCCTGGTCGACGGGATCGAGGTGCTGCCGCAGCCCGGCCAGTTCTACGGAGGATGGGTCACCCCTGACGTGGTCGGACCGTTCAAAGGCGAGCCGGGGAGCGGCGGATGGTGAGCGGACGGCTGGTCGTCATGGGATCGGGCGAGACCGCTCCCACCATGGTCGGGCCACACCGTGCGGCGATCCAAGCCGCCGGTGCGGACGCAGTGGTCGTCCTCGACAGCCCGTTCGGGTTCCAAGAGAACGTCGACGAGCTCACCGACCGGCTCCGCGAACACTTCGAGAACTCGCTGGAGACGCCGGTTCGCGTCGCCCGCCTGCGTCGGGTGGATGCGAACCCGTTGGAGGTGGCGCGGGCCCGCTCCGAAGTGGAAACCGCGCGCTGTGTCTTCGCCGGTCCGGGTTCGCCCAGCTACGCCCTCTCGGTGTGGCGCGCCCATGGCATCGGGGAGTTGCTCACCGGTGTGATCAGACGAGGGGGCAGCGTGACACTGGCCTCGGCGGCGGCGCTCACTGCCGGATCCCACACGCTTCCCGTGTACGAGATCTACAAGGTGGGCGAGGATCCGTACTGGCTCGAAGGCCTCGGTGTCCTTGCTGTGTTTGGGATCCGTGCGGCGGTGATCCCCCATTGGAACAACGCCGAGGGGGGCACGCACGACACGAGCCGGTGTTATGTCGGGGAGCGGCGACTGCGAATGCTGGAACAGGGCCTGGACTGTGGACTGATCGGAGTCGACGAGCACACCGCCGCGGTGTTCGACGGCGCGGCCGGACGCCTCGTCGCCGAGGGAAAAGGCACGGTGACGATCCGTGGCCGGGAAGAGCGCGTCGTCAAGAGTGGCGAATGGTTGGACTTCGACCAGGTGATCGAGATGGTTGGATCGGCACCGCAACGGCCGGACGCCGGAGTTCCGATGCAGACGGCGAGCTTCCGAGATGCCCTGGCGGAAGGGGACGTCGATGGTGTGGTGGCGGCGATGCTCGACGCGGAGGCCCGGATCGACACCGATCCGTCGCTTCGGCCCGAACTTCGGTCGATGATCGTTCGTCTGGGTGAAGCCGCGCGGCAGGGCGTGGTCGACCCCCGTGAGGTCGTCGGTGGTTTCGTCGAACTGCTGTTGGAGTTGCGACGCGACGCCCGCCAGGCGCACCGCTACGAGCAGAGTGACCAGATTCGTGATGGCCTCGCCGAACTCGGCGTCGAAGTCCGTGATGCCCCCGACGGTGCCGAGTGGGTCCTGGACGAGGCTTAGAACCCGTGTGGCTGAACCGACCAGGGCGGAGGCACCTGGGATTCGAACTCCTCCACCGACGGTCCGCGCAGGTCTTCGAGCCGTTTCCGACCGACGACGTAGGTCACGATGAGCAGGCCGACCAGGCCTGGCCACCCGGTCACCACGCGCACGACGCCGAGCGTGCCGACGTTCCCCTCCAGATAGAGAACCGCCTGAGTGGCAGTCCTGACCCCGAAGAACGCCGCCCAGATCCACGACACCGCTGTGTATGCCGGACGCACTCTCTCGTGCCAGTACCAACCGAGAGGCCATCCACGGGTGGCCCAGCTGACGTACGCAACCAGTGGCCGCCGCACGGCGATGGACACCATCAGGGCGACCGTGGTGACGGCACCGCTGACGATGCCCGGCAGGAAATAGGTCTCGGCACGGCCCGACCGCGCCGTCAGGGCGATTGCGATCCCCGTGCCGAACAGACCGGACATCGCGAACCGCAGCGGACGACCGGTGGCGAGCCGGACGATCACGATGCCTGCGGCAGTTACGAGGCTGGCGACGATCGCCGGCTGCAAACCGAAAATGGCGTTGGTCGCGACGAACACGATGGGAGACAACACACTGTCCGCCACTCCCGCTCTCCCGGAAAGGAGGGAGCGCGCTTCGTCAAGCAGTTGTCGTCCGGTCGAACGTTCCACCGTAGCGATCGTAGGATCTGCCTGGTTCATGACAACACAGGTTGGGTCGGGAGGCTGAGATGAGCGCCGTCATCACCGGTACCGGTGTGGCCGTGCCCCCCAATGTCGTCACCAACGACGACCTGGGACGGATCATGGACACGTCCGATGAATGGATTCGCTCTCGGTCGGGCGTGGAAGAACGACGCTTCGTCGACCTCGGCACCGGGTCCAGCGATCTCGCCACCGAGGCGGCGATGGCCGCCCTCGTCGACGCCGGCGTCGATCCGTCGGCTGTCGACGCCGTGGTCACCGCCACGATGACCCCCGACGTCATGAATCCGGGGATCGCCCCCCTGGTTCAGCAGAAGCTGGGAACTCCTCCCGTGGCGGTGTTCGACCTGCGACAACAGTGCAGCGGCTTCTTGTATGGCCTGGATCTCGCCGACGCGCTCATCGCATCCGACCGGGCCGACACCGTCGTGGTGGTGGGCGCTGAGGTCCACGGCGGATATCTGCCATGGGGCGACGCCTGGGACATCGTGCTCGGGAGATCGGATCGATCGCCAACCGCGGAGGAGTGGGATCGCGCCACCGAACACCGGGGATGGAGCGTCCTGTTCGGAGACGGTGCCGGGGCGATGGTGGTTCAGCGCAGCTCGGTGGCTCGGGCGGGAATCCTTGGGTCGGTGCTACACACCGACGGCTCACATTTCGAACTCATCGTCGGAGGGGAGTTCGGTTTTCGTCACCGGCCCTACGTCACCGAAGCGATGCTGGCCGAGGGACTGCACATCCCGCGCATGGACGGAGGTGGCCTGTATCGGCAAGCAGTACGTCTGATGCCCGAGGCCATCGGTGAGGTGCTGGAGAAGTCCG
>JBKHXZ010000179.1:0-12734 GCA_046565785.1 Acidimicrobiia bacterium | reverse complement strand
GCTGGCACCAACTCCGCTGTGGAAGGGAAGTGGCGGTAGACGGTCGCCGGGGAAACTCCGGCTCGCTCGGCGATGTCTTCCCAACTGGTGGCCGCCAGCCCGCGTTCGGTGTGGAGTTGCCGAGCGGCGACGACGATCGCTTGCTGTGTCTGGGCGACGGCTTCTGCACGGGCACCCATTCGGTAGCGACGGGGTGACATCTTCGGCGCATTATTTCACGAGAAACATTACCTTGTCAATTGATCGCGCAGCGCGTGGCAAAAACAGCCACCTCGCGGTCGATGTGGAGCTTCGACCTCAAGCGGGACAGGGGGCCGTGGGAGGTGTTCGTCGAAGCTGCAGCTACCGCCCGGCGGGAAGCACGAAGAAGTTCCTGTCTCGCGGGCCGAAGGTGACGTGGGCTATGGACGACAGTTTCCCGCCTGAGGCCCTCGCCAGCCCTCGGGCGAAGTCCGTCATGAGGAGGTCGTGGTTCCAGGTGAAGACCGGCCGGGCGAGTGGGCCGACCAGATTCATCCACCTCCTGGAGGTCTGGACCAGCCACGAGAATCGCAGGAGAGCCCCGCCGGTCTCGAGCGACGCGTATTCGAACAAGCCCGTGCCTTCCAGATCTCCCGTCGAGTCGAGACGGATCCGTCCAGCGGCCACCTCGACGATCTCGGTCTCGTAGGTGAACCCGTACAACATCGGGGTGCGCACCCGGTTCCGGTACCTCGCACCGACCGATCCGGTCGGCACCTCGTTGACGTGATCGGCGTGGCGAGCCCACTTCCACCACGTCGGCCAGGCGGTGACGTCGCGCAGCACGCGCTCGACGTCGGTAGGAGACGAGGTCAGGCTCATCTCGGTCACGAAGTGGTAGCGACTGGGCATGCCCCGGACGGTACCGATAGGTCCGTAGATAGGGACCACCCTGGCGGACCGCCGGTTGCGCGCCGCGAGACCGAAACGAATCGTGGGTACGGTCATTCGGGCGCGGCGATGCCGATCAGCCGGGGACGATCGGGTGAGCAGTCGGAGCATTGATGGTCGAAGACAGAGGAATCGGGAACCATCGACCCGCAGTCGAACGACGACTCTTCGAATGGTGGGAGGAGTCTCGGGGTTGGCTTCGGGTCGGCGTTGGGCTGGCAGTCCTGACGTATGCGGTCTCCGGACTTTGGCTGGTCCTCCGGGCCGGTTGGATGTGGCGTCGGCGTCGGAGTGCCGCGGACCGGTTTATTGCCGTTGTAGTCGGATCGGTTGGGCTGGTGTGGGTGTTTTCGATCGTGGCGCTGTTGCTGGGCGGCACGGAGCCCTCCGATACCGCCGTGTTGTCGACAGAGTCGACCACCTCCACGACCCTCCTGGTCACGACCTCCACCGCCGTCTCGGCGACGACCACCCCGTTGGTGCCGTCGACATCCACAACCGGGGCTTCTACGACCACCACCACATCCACCACTTCGATCACCGAGGCGGCGAGCGACCCAGTCCTGGTCCTCGACGTGCTCGCCACCATCGAGGTCGAGCGGGAGACCCAGGACGGATACAGCAGGGAGCTGTTTCTGCATTGGATCGATGCCGACGGTGACGGGTGCGACACCCGGGCCGAAGTGCTCATCCGGGACGCCGGCGGCACCGCCCAGGTGGATGCCTTCGGCTGTGCGGTGATCGAAGGGGACTGGTACTCGCCGTACGACGATCGTCATCTGACCGACCCCACCAACATCCAGATCGACCACGTCGTTGCTCTGAAAGAAGCGTGGGATTCGGGGGCTCGGGACTGGGATCCGGACCGGCGGATGCGATTCGCCAACGACCTGGACGACCCGTGGACGCTGATCGCTGTCTCCGGCGAATCGAACAACGCCAAGGGGGCGGCCGATCCGTCCAACTGGATGCCACCCCACCGGGGCGATTGGTGCCGTTACCTGGCCGTCTGGGTGGCGATCAAGGCCCGCTGGGCGCTGTCGATGGACGAGTCCGAATACGGGCGAATCCGCAACCTGTTGAACGGGACGTGTGCCGGCACCACGATGCCGGAGGGTGCGCCGGCCGTTGCCGCCACCCCTCCACCGACGACGACAACCACCACCGAGGCGACCGCCGACCACCCGGTCGAGATCACCACCATCGTGTATGACACAGTCGGCAACGACGTCGTGTACAACGAGTCCGAACATGTTGTTCTCACCAACACTGGGACGACCACAGTGGATGTTTCCGGGTGGACGATCACCGACCGGGTTGGTCACACCATCACTATTCCCGCCGGGTACATGATCTCTCCCGGTGCCCGGCTCCGACTCCACTCAGGTCCGGGCGATTCGAGTCCGACCGCCTACTTCGCCGGGTTCAGTCAGGCGATCTGGAACAACTCGGGTGGCGACATCGCCGAACTGCGAGACGAGACAGGCGCCCTGATCTACACCTACGCCTATACGAGCTGATCTGGCTGCCGGGAGGCTCAGCCGGTCCGTTCGAAGACCACTCCGTGCCACACCAGATCCCGGTCGGCGAACGCCACGCGGAATCCGGCTCGTTGGGCGGTATCCCGGATCGCCTCGGGGGAGTGGATGTAGGCCCGAAAGTCGACTCCCTTGACCCGCTGGTAGGCGTTGCCCACCGCGACGAAGATCCGCGCCATCCATCGGTCACGAGGAAAAACCGCCACGAGAAAGCGCCGGCTGGCAGACAGGCCGGCGGTCAACAGTCGGTCCATGTCCGGATAGCAACAGATGACACGATTCATGATCACGTCGTCGGCTTCCAACTCCGCTGCCACCTCGGTGAAGTCGCCGATCCGCTCCTCGACTCGGCCCTCCAGGCCGTGGCGGCGCAACAACTCGGCGGCGGTCTCCCGGTAGCCGTCGGAGAGTTCGACGTTGACGGCGCTGGCGGCGCCGGCCTTCAGCAACTCGACCTGCACCGCCCCGATCCCGCCGCCGACTTCGAGGATCCGGTGCCCTTCGACCCCGCGTGACTTGAGGTAGTCGACCGTCCGTGCCGCCATCCGGTTCAACCCCTTCTTGTCGTAGACCTTTAGGTTGCGACCTGCCTCTTTCGGGTCGAAGAGTTCGTCGTAGCCGGACGGATCACAGCAACCGGACATGACGAGAAACCTACCTGTCGGTCCGCCTCGCTGACGGATCAACCTGGTGGCGTGACAGTTAACGGCTCGCCCGGGTCGAGACGTTGATACGTCAGTTCGCCGGCCAGTCCACCGATCACCCGGTCGTGCAGTGCCTTGCCGGCGTCGTTGAGGAACCCGTCGTGGATGGGGATGGCGACGCTCGGACCTACCTGACGGAGATAGTCGACGGCCTCAGCGACCTTGAGCCACGGAGCGCTGACCGGGAGGGTGAGCACTCCGACGGAGACTCCCGGCGGGGGAGGGGTGAAGGAGTCACCCGGGTGGAGGACGCACTCTTCGATCAGATAGGCGACGTTCGGTACCAGCGGGATGTCGGGGTGGATGCGGGCGTGCGACCGTCCGACGGCCAGCACCTCGAACCCGGCCGCTCCGAAGCCATCACCCTCCTCGACGGCGTGACGCTGGCCGGCATCGACCTCGCCCAGTTGAGACACGACCGCCTCTGGGCCGAAGACATGACGAGACTGATCGGCCGACGCCCACTTGGTCAGCCGCTCGATGTCGAAATGGTCTGGATGTTGGTGAGTGACGAGCACCGCTTCGGCCCGTCGAGGACCGCCGGGTCGGTGAAAGACCCCGGGTCGATGACCAATCGATGTCCGTCCCGTTCCAGGCGAATCCCGGCATGTCCCCAGGTGGTCAGCGTGATCTCAGACATGGTTCCTCCGCGTTCGCCACACCCAACTCTATGGATCCCGACCGCTTCACTCCTCGAGCCGGTAGAAGCGTGGATGCGTCGGCGCCAAGGTCGTGTGTGAGATCGACAAGAGTTCGCCGTCGGATGCTCCTGGCAGGCCGTGGGCGAAGTCGGTCATCGGGCGGTCGTGGTTCCAGGTGAAGAGCGGACGGGCGACGGATCCCACCAGGTTTATCCACCGCTTCGCCGTCTGCACCAGCCAGGAGAACTCGAGGTGGACGCCCCCTTCGCCGTCGGCTCGTACACGAAGAGGCCGGTCCCTTCGAGGTCGCCGTACGAGTCGAGCTCGATCCGCCCTTCGGCGGTGTCGACGATCTCGGTCACGTAGGTGAAGCCGTACCCCATCGGGGTTCTCACCCGGTTGCGATATCGAGCGCCCACCGCCCCGGGCGCCTCACCGTTGACCGAAGCCACCTCGTGCGCCCACTTCCACCATCGCGGCCAGCCGTTGACGTCCTCCAACGTGCGCCGAACGTCGCCCGGCGTCGAGCTGAGCACCATCTCCGTCACGACGTGATAGCGGGTGGGCGTCATGACGGTGACGCTAACCACCGCCTCGGTATCTCATCAGGGGCGGGATTCGCTGCTGCACACGTTCTGGGACTCCGAGAGGGAGGCGTCACACCCAGTCGGCGGTTACTGCGAAGGTGCCGGACGTTGGCCGGCAATGTCGGAGGTCGGTGCGGGACAGGCGGTGGCGGTCTCGCCGTCGCAGCATTCAGCCTGATTGAGTCCGAACATGGGGCATCGCCCGTCCAGGCAGGCAGCGTGCCCATGCACATACCCCATCGGCGAACGGCACCAGGCGCACAGCATGCCCCGATCGTAGGGGCCGGCGCAGGTCGCGCCTGGCAACTCAGTTTGGGGTGACGACCACCTTGCCGAGGGCATGACCCTCCCCGACCCGCACCAGGGCGGCCGGTACTTGCTCGAGCGGGAATGTCCGATCGATGTGGATGTCGATCTCGCCCGAGACGCACAGATCCGCCAAGGGTTGGAAGTGAGGCGGTCCTTGTCGTACCGCCAGGACGCCCATCCGCCGACCGGTCATGCGGCAGATCAGATTGCCGACCGTCAGCACTCGCAACATCGCCGGCACCGGGCCACCGACGCACTGGTATCGGCCGCCTGCGATGAGTGCCCGGCGTAAGGCGAACACGGAACGTCCAGCCACCATGTCGAGGATCCGATCGAACCTACCCCGGCGGGTGAAGTCCTCCGTGCGGTAGTCGACGACCTCATCTGCGCCGACGGATCGCATGAAGTCCAGCTTGCTCGCGTTGTCGACGGCGGTGACGTGAGCACCCGCTCTCTTGGCGAGCTGGATGGCGAACGACCCGGAACCGCCTCCTGCGCCGTTGATCGCCAGGCGTTGGCCGGGTCCCAGGCCAGTTGTCCCCTGCAGGGCGATCGTTCCGGCCTCCGGAAGGGTCGAGGCCTGTGCGAAGGTCAGCCCTGCGGGCTTGAGGGCGAGCGCGTTCTGTGACGCCACCGCGTACTCGGCAAAACCTCCCTTGGGGCTCTGCCCGTACACCTCGTCGCCCGCTTGGAAGCGAGTCACCTCCGACCCGACGGATACGACTCGTCCTGCGATGTCCGATCCGAGAATCGGACGTCGCGGGGTCCGCAACCCGTCGATCCTGACGTAGAACGGCGTGCCTGTCAGCGATTCCCAATCGGACAGGTTGATCGAGGTCGCCGCGACCTCGACGAGCACCTGGTTGGGCTGCGGTTCGGGGACCGGTACGTCCTCGACGCGCAACCCATCGGCTGACCCGTAGCGGTCGTAGACGATCGCCTTCATATGGAAGTCTGTGACATCGGCGCAGCGTAGGTGCAGGTCGACTCCAGCCGCGGTCGGGACGACGCGTAGTTGCCTCGGGCGTCACACTGTGGCCGGCGAAAGGTGCGATGTGAGCGGACAGCGAACCGTTGTACGGCGGCCAGGGGAAGGGCGGGAACTGTGGATCGGTGCGTCGATGGTTCGACTCCTCATGACCGGGTCAGACAGCGGGGAGCTGTCCAGCGCGGAAGAGATCGTCGTGCCGGCAGGCTTCGCCGGGCCGCCACCCCATCGACACCGAAGGACGAATCACGCCTGGTTCGTGGTGGAGGGCGAGCTGTTGCTCACCGCCGGCGACGCACGGGAGTCACTCGCTGCGGGAGGATTCGTGTACGTCCCGGTCGACACACCACACACGTTCGCCAACCCGTCGGCCGCCACCGCCCGCATGGTCGAATTCACGACCCCGGGCGGATTCGACCGGTATCTCGACGAAGTGGCGGCGGCGTTCCCGGCCGGGAGCGAACTCGATCGGGACCGAATGGTGGAGATCATGGCTCGACACGACACCTTCCCGGTGTGACGGGTGTGAGCGGGGCAGGGCTGCATCGGATGCCCTGCCAGCCCGGGCTAGATGAAGTCGGCCGGTAGGCTGCGAACGTGTCCGAAACCTCCAACGACCTCGTCATTGCCTTGAAGCCGTGGCAGCTTCTCGCCCTGGTTGCCGTGGTCGTCACCATTCGCCAACTCTTCCGCCGTCGTCGTCCCACCTGATTTCGTTTGCTCCTGGGGGCGACGCAGGCTCGGTCTGGTTAGCGTTCCGCCCGTGTCTATCCGCTTCGGGGCGACGATCATCCAGGCCGTCTCCTACCCCCACCTCCTCGATGACATTCGGTTCGCAGATTCGATCGGACTCGACAACGCGTGGGTGATCGACCAGTTCGAGATCGACGGGGTCCCGCAGGTCCCCATGCTGGAAGCTTGGACCACGCTGGCGGCGGTCGCGCAGGCCACCGAACGGATACGCCTGGGCACCCTGGTCACCAACGTGGCGATGCGGAACCCCGCCGTTTTGGCCAAGTCGATTCTGACCGTCGACCAGATCTCCGGCGGGAGGGTGGAAGCTGCCGTCGGGGGCGGCTACTACCCGGCCGAGCACGAAGCTCTCGGCGTCGACTTCCTGGACGGTCGGGGACGCACACGGCGCCTGCGGGAAGCGGTCGCCATTCTCGATCGGGCGCTGCGTGGAGACGTCGTGAGCCATGACGGCGAGCACTTTCGTATCACCGATGCCACCTTCCGCCCGCTGCCGACTCAGCACCCACGACCTCCGCTGTGGGTGGCGGCCCAAGCCCCCGCATCGCTGCGGACCGCGGTGGAGCATGCAGACGCGGTGGTCACGCTCGGCGAGGCGAATCAGCCGGCCGACGTTTCGCTGCCGGCGTTTCGAGCGCGTATGGAGCGGTTGGACGAACTGTGTGTCGAGGTAGGGCGCGACCCGGCGTCGCTTCGTCGTTGCTACTACACAGGTTGGGCGGACGAGCCGTTCTTCGCTTCGGTCGATGCCACCGCCGATCTGGTCGGCCGTTACGTGGCGGCGGGGGCGACCGACTTCGCGTTCTACCTCCACAATCCCGCCGAGCCTCTTTTCGACAGTTTGCTCGCCTCGCATCGGATGGCGACCCGCGACCAGTTCGAGCGAACCGCCGCAGAGGTGTTCCCGAGTTTTAGGAACGTCGACGGGCACAGGTAGCGTCGCTAACCGGAGGTGGTGATGGAGGTTCGGACCGATCGGGTTGGACTGTTGGTCGAACAACTCGCCGAATCGATGGAGTTCTCCCGGGCTCGGATGGAAGGCATGACCGACGATGAGTACCTGTGGGAGCCGGTGGCGGGCATGTGGTCGGTCCGGCCCAGGGGGGAGGCGGTGACCAGCGAGCCGTACGGACCGGGCGAGTGGCAGATCGATCGGGAATTCACCCACCCCTTCGCCCCCGGAACCCTCACCACAATCGCCTGGCGCCTCAGTCACGTCTGGTCGTGTTTCGCCGGGCGGTGGGAGTGGACCTTCGGTGCCAGGTCGATACCGCCGCAGGACACGGTCGAGTTCTCACCGCACGCTCATGTGACGTTGGAGGGGATCTGGTCCTCGGTCACCGCCTGGAATGCAGGCATGGAAACCCTGACCGAGGAAGAGCTCGACCGCCCCGGCTATGGCCAGTACCCGTGGGGACTCGACCCGGAGCTGCCGGTCATCTCGATCGCCCGCTGGGTCAACCGGGAGTTCATCCATCACATGGCCGAAGTGGCCCTGCTGCGGGATCTCTACGCCGTCCGGCAGTAGCGGTTCTGTCGCTCCCAACGCTTGGGCGGCTGGGTCCGCCCGGTGCAGATCGTCAGGCGTCGGGGGCAGGGCGGTACAACTCGGTGCTGACGTAGCGGAGGCCCGAGTCGACGATGATCGTGGCCACAGTCGCATCCGGACCGAGCTGACGTGCGAGCCGCAGTGCCGCCACCACGTTGGCGCCCGACGAAGCTCCGGCAAAGATCCCTTCCTCGGCGGCAAGCCTTCGCGCCATCGCCCACGCCTCGGCTGTAGCGACGGACTGGATCTCGTGGACCATGTCAGGTTCCCACAGCGGCGGGAGGAATCCGATGCCGATCCCTTCGATCCGATGCGAACCGGTGGGCTGTCCGGAGAGCACCGCGGACTCGGCCGGCTCGACCGCCACGACACGGATCCGCTCGTCATGTGCCCACAGCGATTGCGTCACGCCGTGGATCGAATGGGCGGTACCCACCGCATGGACGAAGGCGTTCACCTCGCCCCCGGTCTGAGCCCAGATCTCCTCGCCCATCGGCAGATATCCGGCGATGGCGTCGGTGTTGTTGAGCTGATCGCACCACCAATGATCCGGACGTTCGGCGACTTCCCCCGCAACCCGGATCATCTCTTTGATCAGCCCCTCGGTGATCCGCCCCTCATCTGAGGGCACGATGGTGATGTGCGCCCCGAGGGCGGTCATCGTCCGCAGCTTCTCTTCGCTGAACGCATCCGAGAAGACCACTTCGAGGTTGTAGCCGAGGGCCGCACAGACCAGAGCGAGTGATATTCCGGTGGTACCGGCGGTGTATTCCACGACGGTGCCACCCGGAGCGAGACGACCGTCGGCGATGGCCGCCTGGATGGCGGCGACCGCCATCCGGTCTTTCATGCTGCCCGTCGGGTTGGCCCATTCGAGCTTGACCACAACGCGGGCAGATCCAGCGGGAACCACTCGACGGAGTTCGATCAGTGGGGTGGAACCGATGGCGTCGATGACGCCGGGGTGTATGGCCGTGTGTGCTCCTGAATGAGAGCGCTCAACATACATCGCTCATCTGTCGTGACCCCGCTCAATAGGCGGAATCTTCGGCACGGCTGAGCGCACGCAGTTAGGCCAGGGGACGCCCCCTCACCGAACGGTTGACGGCGGGCGACTCGAACTTGTCGTCGGGGACGGATCGTCGTTCCCGGGAGCGGTCGGATTCAGGGTTTCAGCGCCCGGATCGTGACGCCGATCGCCACCGCGTCGTGACGCTCCCGTGGCAGCAGCTCTTCCATCAGGTCGATCAGGTCGGGGGTGAACAGGGGATAGCGGGCGGCATCGGTCAGTCGGAACGGGTGATGTTCGACGACCTCGATGCCGGTGAATCCGACGTTTCCCAGTTTCTTGACGAAGACACGCTCCGCCAGGGCACCGGACACTCAGCCGGCCCAGGCGGACGGATGGGTGATGATCTCCGGTGGAAGGTCGTCGTCGTCCAACGTCAGGTCGGTGACACACAGTCGCCCACCCGACCTCAATACTCGATGCGCTTCCGCCAGAACCCGACTCTTACGTGCCGCCAGGTTGATCGAACCGTTGGAGATGACGACGTCCACGGACCCATCCGGCAGTGGCACATCTTCGATGTCGCCCAGCAGAAAGGTGGCGTTTTTGATTTCTGCGTCACGGGCGAAGGACCGGGCACGGTCGATCATCGACGGCAGAAAGTCCACGCCGATAGCGGTGCCAGTCTCGCCCACGTGGCGGGCAGCTAACAGGACGTCGATTCCTGAGCCACATCCCAAGTCCAGCACGGTGTCGCCCTGGCGGAGATCGGCGTGCCGGAGCGGGTTGCCCACACCTAGCGCCCAGGCCCGGGCTCCGGCAGGCAGCCCGGCTACCTGGTCGGGGTCGTAGAAGGCGAGTCCCGGCCCGTCCGGTGTGGCCAGATGCTGATAGGTGGTCTGGACCAGTCCGCGGATCTCGTCGCTGTACATGAGGTCGCGGCTCATGTCTGTTCCTGGGTTTCGAGATTGGCGAGGAACTGGTCGAAGCGGGCGAGGACGGACGCCGGGATGTCGACGTCCGGACGGCGCGCCATGAACCGACGCAGCTCTTCGGCGAACTCCACCTCTCCGCAGCATCGGCGGCAGAACGCTAGATGCTCCTCGATCCTCTCCCGCTCGCCTACTTCCAGGTCGTTCTCCACGAAGTCCCACAGTTGACGAACGGCGTCGGTGCAACTGATCACCGGTGCGCCTCCTCTCTCTCACGCAGGAGTCCGCTCTCCCGGGCGTACTCCCACAGCTCTGACTCGAACAGCTTCCGTCCTCGATGCAGCCACGACAGCACCGTGTTCTTCGGTGCCCCGAGCATGCGGGCCACCTCTTGGACTTCGAGTCCTTCCATGTGGACCAGCACCAGCGGAACCCGGTACATCGGCCTGAGGCGGTCGAGTACCGCCCACACGTCCTCCTCCCGGAACGAGTGGAGGAAATCGACGTGGACGCTGTCCGAATATGGCCACGGATCCTCCTCGGCGATCGTGCGGTAGAGCGAGGCGGTGGGGACGTCGTCCAGCGGCGTCTCGTCGAGGGCGCTCGACCTGCGGCGGAAGTGGTCTCGGGCGCAGTTGACCAGGATCGTGCGGAACCAGGCCGCCGCCGCTTCCGGGTCCCGCAAAGTGTCGAAGTTTCGGAACGCCTTGATCAGGCAGTTCTGCACGATGTCCTCTGCGGCGTCGCCTGCCAGCCGCCGAGCGAGCACATACAGCCACGGAAGCTGCTGACGGGCGACCGGCTGGAAACCGGGGCCTTCGCTCATGAATAGGACCGTACCTTTCTGGGGATCGTCGATCGGGTGGGATGTCGGGGCGGATCGGCGGGATCCGCCCCGACCCCTTCGCTCAGCGGACTTCGAGGGTGGTCTTGACCGGCACCCCGTTGGCCAGGGTGTCGCGCACCGGGGACGTGTCCTGTACGTACTGGCACAGCTCGGTGAGCTGTGCGGGCGTGGCGTTGGGACTCGACACGATGCCCCTGGCCCGGATCTCGGTGAAACCCGGGCGGGCACCGTCTAGTCCGAGGAACGACCGGACGTCGAAATCGCCTTCGATCTCGTATTCCATACGGTCGATCTCGATTCCTCTGGCCGCGGCGTTGGCCACGTACCCGACGGCGTAGCAGAAGGCGAGTGCCTGCAACAGCAACTCGACTGCGTTCGGACCCTTGTTGGAGCCGAGCAGCACTGGCGGTTCGTCACCGTCCAACACGAACGGTGCTTGCCGGGAACCGTCCTCGGCTCCTGCATGGATGAACGATCCGATCGAGCCGGTGCTGTGGGTTCCGTTCTCCCAGGTGCTCGACGCCCGGAAGGTGAACGACGCCAGCTTCGGGTCGTCTTCGATCGCACTGATCGTCTGCAACAGCTGGTCGACATCGATGCCGTTGCGGACATTCACGGTGGTGGACATGTGTGGGTCTCCTCTCGTGAGCGGACGTGTGGCCGGCCTCATGACATAGGACGTTCCCCAGCCCGCTCAGATTGCGCGGGTCGGAACGAATCCGCGGATTGGCACGCCGTAGGTTCCGAACGAACGTGCTCGCGCCTCTCCTGGGGCGCCTCCGAAAGTGTCGACTTGGGGACCGAACTCGACGGCGACGAAACCGACACCAGTGATGACTGCCTCCCACCCTGCACCCGGCAGGGCACCGGCGATTCAACCGGTCCAAAGGTCGACGTCGCGTTGCGCCCCTTCCGGGACCGGACGCTCGACCACGATGTCACCGACCTGGAAGCGACCGCCCGGCTTCAACACCCGGAAGATCTCGGCATAGGCAGCGGCCTTGTCCGGTACCAGGTTGAGAACACCGTTGGAGATCGCCACGTCGACCGACCCGTCGTCGAGGGGCAGCTCTTCGGCGTAACCCTTGCGGAATTCGACGTTGTCGACCCTGGCGAGCGTGGCCGACCGTCGAGCCCGGTCGAGCATGTCGTCGGTCATGTCGACTCCGATGACGCGCCCGGTCTCGCCGACTGCCCGGGCGGCGATGACCGAGTCCATTCCCGCACCCGACCCCACATCGACGACGACTTCGCCCCGATCGGGCAGCCCCCAATGGAAAGGATTCGCCACTCCGGCGAAGGCGTCGACCACCTCGTCGGGCAGGTCTGTCACCAAGGGTGAGGGATATCCCACCTGACGGGTGGCCCGGCGGCCGGTGAAGAAGTGATACTCACCGTCGGGCCGGGTGGCGACCTCCTGGTACTTGTGTCGGATCTGGCTGCGGAGCTGGTCGTAGTCGACGATGTCGCGTTCGGTCATGCCGGTCTGCCTTTCAGGTCGCGTGTGTCCGTACCTGTAAGGACGCATTCCAAGGCGGCGAGATTGCGCGCCGTCAGCATCGGGCTCCCTCTCCTAGATTGCTGGCGTGAACTCCGAAGCCCAGGTCCTGACCTTCGTCTTCACCGATATCGAAGGTTCGACGCGGCTGCTGCGCCGCCTCCACGACGAGTACGCCCGGCTGCTGGACGAACACCACGCGCTGCTCGACAAGGAGTTTCGGGCCGGAGGCGGTCGGAGACTGGCAGCCGAAGGTGACGGCGGTTTTTTCGTGTTCGACTCGTCGGCACACGCGGTGCGGGCTGCGGTTTCGGCCCAGCAGGCACTGGAACGTCATCCCTGGCCGGCCGGCGTACGAGTCCGCGTGCGCATGGGGATGCACACGGGTGAAGCCGTAGAGAGCGGACCGAACACCTACGTCGGCCTGGCGGTGCATCTCGCCGCCCGGATCAGTGCCCTGGGTCGGG
>JBKHXZ010000178.1:0-20813 GCA_046565785.1 Acidimicrobiia bacterium | reverse complement strand
GCCGGGCTCCTCCCCTACCCCGACTACTACGCCCACATGGCTCCGCTCAACCGCCGTGACCCCGGGGTGATCGACTCGGTAGTGGTGCCGATGACCGCCCCCAATCAGGTCGACCCGTCAACATGGGTGGTCGACGTACGCAGCCGGGATCGGTTCTTCGCCGGCCACCTGCCCGGGTCGCTGAGCATCGAGTGGGGGTCGTCGTTCGCCCCCTGGGTGGGGTGGTTGGTGCCGTTCGGCACGCCGGTGCACCTCGTTCTCGACCCACTTCAGGATCCGGTGTGGGCGGCAACGGAGTTGGCCCGGATCGGCTATCGAGTGTCCGGGGCCACCACCGACCTTTCCGGCGCCGAGCTGGTGACGGGCCGTACCGCCACCGTCGGCGAAGTGGTCGAGGCATTGGAGGAGGGCGCAACGGTGGTGGACGTCCGAGATCCGTCCGAGTGGGCGGCCGGCCATGCCGCCGGGTCGATCCATCGCTATGTCCCCGACCTCCGCGACGACATCCCCGGATCGGGTGAGGTGTGGGTGCTGTGCGCCTCCGGGTTCCGGGCGGCGATCGCAGCCAGCCTGGTGGAGCGGGCCGGCCGCACCCCCGTCGCCCTGACCAGCGGCGGGGTCGGCAAGGTGCTCGAAACCAGACCGGAGTTACGCGTCGGCTGAGTCGTCGGCGACCAGCCAGGAACCGAGTCCAGCAACTGCACCGAGTGCCAACAGCGCTCCGCCCACCCAGGGCAGTAGCCACACCACCACCAACAACGGAAACCCGACCACGAACTGGGCATAGGTCGACCAGGCGGGTCGGATTCGGGAGCCGACCGCGAGCGAGAGAGGCACCGGGGTCGTGAGGAGCCCCAGGAAGATGACCGATGCCACGCCCATCGCCACCGGAACCAGCACCAGCACCACCGGTCCGGCAGCTGAGAGCGACGTCGCCGCCACCAGCCCGAACGCCACGATCACCAACGCCACCGGGACCGACGCCACTCCCCCGCCCCACGCCAGCGACCGGACCGGCGACCGGACCAAGGCGGAGGCTGCGGCCATCGACCGTCCCGGCGCTGCCCACAGGATGCCGAGACCGATGCCCAGGGCCGCCAGGGCAGAGATGAACAGGACGAGAAGTCGCACCGCCCGCACTCGCAGGTTCGGCGGTAGGGCCTGCACCCGAGTGACCGCACCTAGCACCGTGGCAGTCTCGGCAATGGCTGCATCGCGATCCGACACATAGCGGACGTCGCCTCCGACGATCACGCCGGGGAGAAGCGTGAGATTCGAGGTCGTGACCTCGACATCACCGGAAACCGAACCCGCGACCCGAGCAGTCGTCTGGGTCCCCTCGACATTCCGACCGACTTTTCCGCCTAGCTCGAATGTGCGAGCCCACACCAGGACATCACGTCCCACGTCAGACCCGGCGCCGGCCTGAATGCTCCCCGCCCCAACGAAGAGATCCTCACCGATGAGGCCGTCGATCGAGACCGAACCGGCTCCCACCCGCACCGACCCGTCGACCCGCCCGCTGACCTCGACCCGGGTGGATATGGCGATGACGTCGCCCTCCACCACCCCGTCGATACGAATCGAGTCGAACGCCACCGCCACCAGGTCACCTTCGATCACTCCGGAAACGACGATCGTGTTGCCGGCCGCATACAGATCCTCCCGGATCACGTCGTCCTCACGGACCAGGACGACGCTGCTCTGTACGCGTTGGGCGACCGCAGGCAGCGGAAGCGCCAAGACGGTGATCGCCGTCGTGAGGAGCAGGGCGAAGACCCGCGTCCGCACAACCGGCCTCAGAGGGGCAACGTGTTGGAGGCGAGGTCCAGCAGCGGTCCGGGAACCAACCCCAGGACCACCGTGGCAACTGCCGTCGCCGCCACCACCGCCCGCCCAGTGACGGTCGACTCGAACGTGGCTTCGTCCCCCTCCTGCATGTACATGGCGACGATCACCCGCAGATAGAAGGCGAAACCGACGACCGAGGCCAGTACTGCCAAGATCACCAGCCATTCGAACCCTCCCTGCCATGCCGTCTGGAACACACCGAACTTGGCGACGAACCCGGAGGTGAGCGGCAACCCCGCCATGCCCAGCAGGAGAGTCGTGAAGGCAAGTGCCTGGCCCGGGTGCCGGCGACCGAGTCCGGCGAAGGCCGAGATCGGTGTCGGCCCGCCGGTGGCACCGGCCACCTGGGCCACCACCCCGAACGCCCCCAGGAGCTGCAGCACGTACACCGCCAGGTAGAACCAAATCTCCCGTGTGCCGGCACCGCCGCCGAGCAAACCGGTGAGGATGAAACCGGCGTGGGTGACCCCCGAATACGCCAACAGGCGACGCACGTCGTCTTGGACGAGGGCGAAGATGCCTCCCAGCACCATCGACAGGGTGGCGATCCCGGCGATGAGCGGCGCCCATTCGTCGAGCATCGACGGGAACGCGGTGTGGAGTACTCGAATCAGGGCAGCGAACCCGCCGATCTTGGCGGCGGCAGCCATGAACCCGACGATTCCCGCCGGTGCACCCTGATACACGTCAGGCGCCCAGGAGTGGAAGGGGGCGGCCGAAACCTTGAAGGCGAGGCCGACGACCAGCATCGCCAGGCCGATCAGCAACACCGCCGGGCGGGTGACGACCGTGCCGGCGAGGAAGCTGCGAGCACCGAGGATGGACAGTTCACCGGTTCCGGCGTACACCAGGGCGACGCCGTAGACGAACACGGCGGAGGCGACCGAGCCGAGCAGGAAATACTTGATGGCGGCCTCGTCCGACGTCACCCGGTCACGCGTGATGCCGGCCAGGATGTAGAGGGCGATCGACCCGACTTCGAGCCCCAGGAACATCATCATCAGGTGGGTCGAGGCGGCCATCAGCATGAACCCCGACGTCGACAACAACACCAGCGCCAGCGCCTCCGCGCCGCGCCGGCCGAGCCGCTCGAACAGTTGCCATCCGGTTGCAACCCCGAGAGCCGCGGCGACCAGGACGGCGAAACGGGCGAACACCGCCCCCTGATCGAGAACGATCATCTGCCCGAACGGAAGGATCTGGGCGATGAAGTCGGCCCCGGGAGACGCCTCCAGATCCTCGACCCGGATCCATTGCCAGACGGTGAAACCGAAGGCCAGCGTCAGGACCCCGGCGACGGCCAGACCCAGCCGCCGCATCGGCGGGTGGAACTGCACGTCGAGCAGCAGAACGAGGGCCGCGCCGACTCCGAGAACGATCTCTGGGGCGATGGCCAGCCACGACACGTCAGGCAGGGCGAGCGCGGTCTGTGCCAAGGTCATTGGTCACCCCCGGCGACGTAGAGGTCGGCCAGTCGACCCGGCGCCGGCGCCCGGTAGTCGGTCACCGCTTCGATCCGATCCAGCACCGCCTCGGTCGACGCCTCGGTCTTCTCCAACAGGATCTGCGGATACAGACCGAGCACGAGAATCAGGACGACCAGTGGGGCCATCAGCCCGATCTCCCGGGCATTCACATCCGACAGCGCTCGGTTCTCGGGTTTGTCTGGCACACCGGTGAACACCCGCTCGTATGCCCACAGCAGATAGATGGCGGCCAGCACCACACCGGACGCGGCAACGATCGTGAGCCATGGGAGGGTGGCGTAGGCGCCGATCAGCACCAGGAACTCACCGACGAAGCCGTTCAGCCCGGGCAGGCCGATGGATGCGAACGCCGCGAACAGGAACAGGCCGGAGTAGATCGGCATCACCTTCCACAGGCCCCCGAACTCGGCGATCTTCTTGGTGTGGCGACGCTCGTAGATCATGCCTACCAGGAGGAACAGGGCACCGGTGGTGAGCCCATGGTTGACGTTCTGGATGACCGCACCCTGCAGGCCGGCAGAGGTGAGGGCGAAGGTTCCCAGCACGATGAACCCGAGGTGACTCACCGACGAGTAAGCGACCAGTTTCTTCAGGTCGGGCTGCACGATCGCCACCACCGCGCCGTACACGATCCCGATGACCGCCAGCGTGGCCATGATCGGCACCGCATCCACCGAAGCCTGCGGGAACAATCCCAGGTTGAAACGGAGCAGGCCATAGGTACCGAGTTTCAGCATCACCCCGGCCAGCAGCACGGATCCGGCGGTGGGCGCCTCCACGTGGGCGTCGGGGAGCCAGGTGTGGAGCGGGAACATCGGCACCTTGATGGCGAACGCCAGCCCGAAGGCAGCGAACAGGAGCCGCTCGTCGAACTGGCCGAGGTCGAGGCCCAGCAGATCCTGGTAGGCGAAGCTCGCTGACCCGGCCTGGCCGGCATGCAGGAACGCCAGCCCGATGATCCCGGCCAACATCAATGCCGACCCGAAGGCGGTGTAGAGGAAGAACTTGATGGCGGCATAGATACGGCGCTCCGACCCCCATATCCCGATCATGAAGTACATCGGGATGAGGATCGCTTCGAAGAACACGAAGAACAGGAACAGGTCGAGAGCGAGGAACGTCCCGATCAGCCCGGCTTCGAGGAACAGCACCGAAACGACGAACTCCTTGACCTTCTTGTCGATCGAGGTGCTGGCGGCCAGCGAGATCGGGAACAGGATGGTGGTGAGCACCACCATGCCCAGGGAGATGCCGTCGATGCCGATGTTCCACTCGATACCCCACGGCTCGTACCAGGTGACCCGCTCGGCGAACTGGAAGCCGGCCTCACCGGCATCGAATTCGAAGAACACGACGCCGGCCAGTGCGAGCGGAACGAACGACGCCAGGAACCCCACCGGCAGGTAGAGCTCCTTGCGGCTGCGCGGGAGGAGCGCCACGACCATGGCGGCGAGGGCGGGAGCGGCGATGAGCCAGGTCAGCATCAGGCGCCACCCACCATCAGCAGCCAGATGACGGCCAGCAGAAGCCCGGCGACGAACGCCACGCCGTAGCTACGGACATACCCGGACTGCACGACGCGGGCACGACTACCGGTCTCCTTGAACACCCGGGCGACCCCGTTGACGAGTCCGTCGATGACCGGGAGGTCCACCTTGAACGCCGCTGCCTCGGACAGCTTGCGGCCGGGTACGACCAGCACCGAGCCGTAGAGGTCGTCGACCCGATAGGCATCCGACCACGCCTGCCACAACCGGCCGAATCCGTTTTGGAAACGATCCCACACCTCATGCGGCCGGGTGTAGACGAACCCGCCCATGGCGATTCCCACCAGGCCGGCTCCCACCGAGATAGCGGCCAGCAGAAGGAACATGCCGATCCCCTCTGGTGGATGCGCCAGCTTGATTCCTTCGAACGCCGGCTCCAGGAAATGCTCCAGACCGAGGCGGAACGGCGTGTTGACGAATCCGGCGACGACGCTGAGCCCGGCCAGCACCACCAGCGGCAACGTCATCACACGGGGCGACTCGTGCGGTTGAATCCCCTCGTCCCAGCGGGCGTCGCCGAGGAACACCATCACCCACTGCCGGGTCATGTAGAAGGCGGTGAGTAGGGCGGTGATCAGTCCGATCACATACAGGACCGAGGCGAAGCCTCCGGCGGCGAAGGCCACCGCCAGGATCTCGTCTTTCGACCAGAACCCTGCGAGCAGCGGGAACCCGGCGATCGCCAGCGTGGCGATCAGCATGGTGGTCGAGGTGACGGGCATGTGTTTGCGGAGCCCGCCCATCTTCCTCATGTCCTGTTCATCGCCCATGCCGTGGATCACCGAACCGGCACCGAGGAACAGCAGAGCCTTGAAGAAGGCATGGGTCATCAGATGGAAGATCCCGGCGATGTACCCGCCCAGACCGACTGCCAGGAACATGTAGACGAGCTGGGAGATCGTGGAATACGCCAGCACCTTCTTGATGTCGGTCTGGGCGATGGCGATCGACGCCGCCCACAGGGCGGTGAGCGCACCGATGGTGGCGACGGTCATACCGGCCGCCGGAGCGAGTTCGAAGATCGCCGCCGACCGGGCCACCACATATACGCCGGCGGTGACCATGGTGGCGGCGTGGATCAGGGCCGAGACCGGGGTGGGGCCTTCCATGGCGTCGGGCAGCCAGACGTACAGCGGGATCTGGGCGGACTTTCCGGCTGCACCGACCAGAAACAGGAGCCCGATGGCGGTGGCGGTGCCGGTGGTGAGGACTTCGCCGGCTCGTTCGAAGATCCCGTCGAAGCTGAGCGTCCCGAAGTTCACGAACACCAGCATCAGCCCGATCATGAATCCGAAGTCGCCGATACGGTTGACGATGAACGCCTTCTTCCCGGCCGCGGCGGCAGACGGCCGGGTGTACCAGAAGCTGATCAGCAGGTAGGAGCACAAGCCGACCAGTTCCCAGCCGAGGAACAGCATGGCGTAGTTGCCGGCCAGGACCAGCGACAGCATTGAGGCGGCGAACAGGTTGAGGTAGGTGAAGAACCGGCCGAACCGTTCGTCGCCGTGCATGTACCCGATGGCGAAGATGTGGATCAGCGTGCCCACCCCGGTGACGATCAGGGTCATCAGCGCCGAAAGCGGATCCCATTGGATCTCGAAGGCGGCGCCGATCGCCGGCATCCAATCCCACAACATGATGTGGTCGGCGTGGTGGGCTGTACCGCGGACGAAGTCCACCGCCGAGACCGCCGCCAGCAGGAACGACGTGCCGATGGCACCGGTGGCGAGCCAGCCTGCGAGTGGTTCGCCGATGCGCTTGCCGAGGAAGTGGAGGGCGACCGCCCCCAGCAGGGGGGCGAGGATCACCAGAGGGACGAGAACGTCGGGACTCATCCGCTCAGCTCCGACAGTTCGTCGACCGACGCCGTCTCCCGACGGCGGAAGATCGCCACGATGATCGCCAGGCCCACCACCACCTCGGCGGCCGCCACCACCAGTACGAGGAACACCGAGACCTGACCTTCGAGTGATCCGAGCGCCCGCCCGGCAGCGACGAAGGTGAGGTTCACGGCGTTGAGCATCAGCTCTACGCACATGAACATGATCAGGGCGTTGCGCCGAACCAGGACGCCCAGTAGCCCAATCGAGAACAGGACTGCTGCGAGCGTCATGTACCAGCCGGCTGTGACTTCGATCATTCGCCTGGCTCCGAGCCGTCGGGGCGGAAATAGGCGAGGGCGATCGCCCCTGCGGCGGCGATCGTCAGCAACAGGGCGGTGACCTCGAAGGCCAGCACCCAGTCGGTGAACAGCCGTCCGGCCAGTGCCTCCACGGTGCCGTTAGGCGGAGTTTCCGATCCGGCTGCGGTCGGTACCCAGTCGAAGCGACCACCGATGGCCAGTCCCCCACCGACCATGAGAGTGATGAGCGCCAGGCCGCCGATCAGCGGTCGGTGGAAGGCGATCGACTCCCTGGTGTCCTCGTCCTTGTCGACACCGATGAGCATGATCACGAAGAGGAACAAGGTGAGCACCGCCCCGGCGTAGACGATCACCTGCACGGCGGCGACCAGATGGGCGAGATTCACGACATAGATCACACCCAGCGAGAACAGGGTCCCGAGGAGGCCCAATGCTCCGTAGACCGGGTTGCGGGCGAAGACGACTGCCAGGGCCCCGACGATCGCGGCAGCACCCAACACGAAGAACAGGATCAGTTCGATCATGCGTCCCGTTGCTCCTGGTCGGGTTCGGGATCCCAACTGGCCGGACCGGGAGTCCCCTGCCACTGGCGGACCCCCTCGTAGGCGGCGTTGCCGGATGGGGCGGTGGCGCGAACCCAGCCGTCCGCCACCTGGAGTTCGTCGAGATCGGCGAGCGGATCGTCCCCGAACATGTGCGGGACGTGGCCGTCCCGATCCATGAGCAACTCCCGCTTGGTGTAGATGGCGTCGTCCCGATTGGTGGTGGACATCTCGAACAGGTGGGTCATGGTGATCGCCTCGGTGGGACACGCCTCGACACACAGCGCACAGAAGATGCAGCGCAGCATGTTGATCTCGTAGACGAACCCGAAGCGTTCCCCTGGACTGACAGGGGCCTCCGCCGGATTGTCCTGTCCACGGACGTAGATGCAACGGGCGGGACACGCGCCGGCACACAGCTCACACCCGATGCATTTCTCCATCCCGTCCGGATACCGGTTGAGGACGTGCCTGCCGTGGAACCGCTGCGGCTTGTCCCGGAACTCCTTGGGGTACTCGGTGGTGACCCGGGGCTGGAACATGTGGCGTCCGGTGACCCGCAGGCCCTTCATCAGTTCGCTGATCACACCCATCGTCTCACCTCACGCCCACGGCAGCCCGAATCGTCGCACACCGATGACGACTGTCGAAAGCAGCAGCCAGCCGAGAGCGCCGGGGATCAGTCGCTTCCAGCCGAGGGTCATCAGCTGGTCGTAGCGGAGGCGAGGCAGCGTCGCCCGGATCCAGATGAAGATGAAGAAGATGGCGTAGGTTTTGATCAGGAACCACACGGTGGGCAGGGCGGCGGCGATGATCCCCGACTCCAACCCGAAGGTCGGACCGTTCCATCCACCGAGGAACAGGGTGGCGGCGAGGGCGGACATCGAGAAGATGTTCACGTACTCGGCCAGGAAATACATGGCGAAACGCATGCCCGAGTACTCGGTGTGGAACCCTCCGACAAGTTCCTGTTCGGCCTCCACCAGGTCGAACGGCGCCCGGTTGGTTTCGGCTACGGCGGCCATCACGAATATGACGAAGGCCACGATCTGCGGGAACACGTTCCAGCGAGGCAGAAACTGGGTGATGAACCCGAGTTGGGGGATCACCTCGTCGAGTGTGCCGGACTGACGGTTGACGAGTTCCTGAAGCGACAGGGTGCCACCACCGGTATCGCCGGTCGTGGCCGACCAGAGGACGACCGCCACGATCGACAACCCGAGCGCAGCCTCGTAGGAGATCGCCTGGGCGGTGGCTCGCACCCCGCCCAACAGCGGATATTTCGATCCTGACGACCATCCGGCCAAAACGACGGCGTACACCGCCAGCGACGACATGGCGAGGATGAACAGGACGCCGATGTTGAGGTCGGTTCCCTGCAGGTGGATGGTGCGGTCCCCGATCTGGAAGGGCGCCCCCCACGGGATGACCATGAACAGCAGGAAGGCAGGGATCACCGCCAGGAACGGCGCAAGCATGAAGGCACCCATTTCGGCCTTCTTCGGGTTGATCTGCTCTTTGAAGAAGAGCTTCAGTCCGTCGGCCACCGTCTGCAGGATGCCCCACGGTCCGGCGCGGTTGGGGCCGATCCGACTCTGCATGTCCGAGATCACCTTGCGCTCGATCCAGACGTTGAAGACGGTGACCGTCAACAGCAGCACGAACGTCGCCAGGACGCGCCCGAGGATGATCAGAAAGTCGATGAGGTCCATCTACCCGTCGCCGTTCGTGGATCGGTTTACGGCCCCCGAGATTACGGAGCCGAGGTAGACCGAACAAAACACTGCGCGCAGGAGGTAAACCTCAAACGCTCCTGGGCGGTGTGTTTCATGTGACCATCGAAGTAGGACAGATGACCGAGACGTCGTTCGACGACTTCTATTTGCGCGAGTTCCGTCCGATGGTGGCCTTGGCTGCCGCTGTCGCCGGCAGTCACCTCCTGGCCGAGGATCTCGCCCAGGAAGCGATGACCCGGGTGTACCGGCGCTGGGATCGGATCTCCCGATACGACAAGCCGGGCGCCTTCGCCCGGCGGGTGACGATCAACCTGGCCGCCTCCCGCCGCAAGCGGGACGAGGTGGCCGAACGAGGCAGAACCCGCCTCGGCACCCAGCATGCGCTTCCTCCGCCGGCGGAGCCTCACGACGAGGTGTGGAAGGCGGTGGCGTCCCTTCCTCCCAAACAGCGCGCCGCCATCGCCCTCCATTACCTCGAGGATCGTCCGGTCGACGAGATCGCCGAGATCCTCGGCTGCGCCGCCGCCACAGCCCGGGTTCACCTGCATCGGGCCCGGGCCACCCTCGCCGACCTTCTGGAAGGACACGAACGATGAACTCCGACGATCGCCTCCGCCAGGCCTTCGAAGATCTGGAGCGACGCTCCGACGCCGTCGACCCTCGGTACTCGCTGCAACGGCTGGGTGGGGACGGCCGACGCCGCAACCCCTGGATGCCGGCGCTCGCCGGTGCGGCCGCGGTGCTGGCAGTGATCGGCGTGGTCGCTGTCTCGGGCCTGTTGTCCGGCCCCGACACCGACGACGTGGTCGGGACGACCGTGCCGGATGCCACCACACTGGTGCCCGATTCGACGACGACGAGCGTCGGCGAACCGATCACCACGACCACGATTCCCGGCGCCGGCCCAACCGACATCCCCACGCATCAGGTGACCGGCGTCGCCGAGGACGACGTACTGAATGTGAGGGCCGAACCCGGCCCGGGCGCCGCTCTGATCGCCGTTCTGCCCCCCGACTACGCCGGGATCCGGGCGCTGGACAACATCGAGGTCGTCGCCGACGGCGGCAGTTGGCGGCAAGTTGAACTGCTCGACCCGACCCGGGTGGTCGACGGTGGGGAACTCGACGGAATGCGCCTCGTCGGGTGGGTGAACACGGCGTTCATCACCGAATACGACCCGACACTGCCCGAGATCGCCCCCTGCCAGCACGACATCGGGCCGATGCCCGAACCCACCGGCGACGCACCGACCACGTCTATTCGATTCGCCAGTTCGGGCTTGGAGGATGCCTGCGCACGGTCGTCACCTTCGGTCAGGACTTCGACACCGGGTACTGGCCGATCGACGGAATCACCACCGACATCCGCCCTGCCGGCGTCCCGACGATGACCCGTCATCAGGTGAACGGCACCACCGTTTTCGTGTTGGACGACGTGCCGTATGCCTGGGACGCGCAATCGGGAACCCACGAGTCGAGCATCGGCTTCGTCGGCCGCTGGACCGACGGGTCGCTGGCCATCTTCATCACCGTTCCCGGCACCACCTCGGTGCGAGTGAGCGAAGGCAACCAGCTCGTCATCGACACCACCCCCTACTCCGAGACCAGCCCGTCCGGGAACGGATTCCACCTGCTCGGTCAGCCGGTCGTCGGACCGGGCGGAACCGTGGAGGTGTGGGGGCTGGCTCGACCGTTCGAGGCCAGCATCGGCACCACCCTGCTGGACTCCACGGGAGGACCGCCGGACATCGATGCTCCTCCGTTCGTAATGACCACCGACTGGACCGAGGCGTGGGGCCTGTTCCAGTACCGGGCACATGGCCTGCAACCCGGTGACTACCTGCTCTCCCTCGTGCAGGAGGGCGGCGAGGAGGCCATCGAGTTCTCGGTCCCGTTCACCATCGCCGACCGTTCGGATGATCAAACCGTCACCGACGCCGATCTGGCGATCACCGACGGACTGCGGGCGCTGGTTCGTGGGGAGGAAGCCGACCTACCGTGGGCGGACGAGGTCACGATCTCGTTGGGCGTGGACCACGAGAAGGTCCTCGGTGATCCGAACGATGCCGGTGCATGGAGAGTCGAAGTCGAAGGCTGGAACGGGTATGCCGGACCGTTCGAAGTGCTCGGTCCACTTCGGGACGAGTCGGGGATCACGTATCCGGCGGTAGGAAAGATCCCTCATTGTGCCGGACCACCCCTCGACATTCCTTGGGAGGCTGCCCGCCACTTGACGATCCAGCCGGCCGGGATCAGCTCGTGTCTGGAGTGGTACGCGGTGTCGGTCTTCCTGAACGACGCCGGCCAGATCACCAGAGTGATGCTCGACCTCTGGGAACCGTGAGCTTCTCTCCCCCCAGCGCAGCGAGGCAGAGGGGGGCTCTCCGCGAACCAGGCGGACCAACGAGTTCGCTTCGCTCACAACCCCCCTCGAAGGTCCGCTACGCGTCCCTTCGGTCCCCCCACCGCTGCGCTGGGGGAACAGAAGACTGGGAGACCATCCTCGACAGTCTCTCCCCCCAGGGCGAAGCCCATTAGGGGGAGATCGGTAGATGGGCCTTCAATCTCTCCCCCCAGCGCAGCGCTGGGGGGAGACAGCCGAGCGCAGCGAGGCAGAGGGGGGAGGTCCTCGCTATGTTCGGACTCACGCGATCCAGGAGCTGCGTGGTGAGTGAGGTGGCATACCGGTCGGTGGTCGAAGTCGAGCGGATCAAGGGACCGATGCGTCGTGCCTGGCTGCCGGCGCTCACCGAACCGATCACGTTCGGTGTCCATTCGGACATCGCCGAGCATTACGGCGTCTCGCCCGACGACTATCCGCCTGATGCCACCACCATCGACTACCTGGTGTCGGCCGCCGCCGGTTGACTGACCGGCACCCTGGGAGGCGCGCTGGAGGCGCGTGGCATCAACGCAAGCAACGGAGCCCTTCGATCAACCACCGTGGGTGAGGTCGAAAAGGACGGTCGGGTCCTCATCCTGAAGCGGATCCACGTCACCTATCACCTGTCCGGGGTGGAGGAGGATCAGAAGGAAGCGGTCGATCGAGTCTTGGCGTTCCATGCTCGATACTGCCCGGTAGCCCGTTCCATCGAAGGCTCCATCGAGATCACGACGGAACTCGAGTACGTCTGAGTTCGTGGCTCTCTCCGAATCCGGGGGCGAGGCCGCCGGCGATTGCCAGAAGCTGGAGGAGCATCAGCCCACTGGGCACGAGCAGCGCCAGGGAGTAGGCCACCCAACCGGTAAGACGCATCCATCGGACACCGCGTTCGAGTCCGTACAGGAAGGTCACGCCTCCCCCCAGGCTGAGCACCGCCGCCCCCCCGATGACGAGCCATTCCAGCCCTTCGATCCCGTCAGCGGTGAACAGGTTGGAGCCGACCAGGAGGCCGAACAGCACTGCGACCAGGCCGGACGCGCGTGCGATTCGTCTCCGCATGATCAGACCGGAGTCACCTCGATCAGCAGGCCGGCACCGAGCGAGGGACCGCCCGGCTGGTTGAAAGGGACGTACACGGTGCCCCGAGCCAGGGATTCGTCGCGGATCACCGGAAGGGTGGTGGATGCCCCGCCGGCGGTGATCACCGCCTCGGCGCTGACGCCCAGTCGGTGGGCGTCGTCCGGATGGAGATGGATCGCCGCCCCAGGCGCCAGCTTGTGCAGCGAAAGTCCGTTGCGCATCAACACGCCGTCGTCGTACATCGTGCGGGCCGAATGGAGCACGAGCGGGCCCTTCACGATCTCCCCGGGCGTGTCGGCCGGGAGATAGGACAGGGGCTGAGTGGCATCCCCGTACGGGACCACCACCCCGTCGCGTTCGTCCCAATCCAACAGATCCCAGGTGACACCGGCATAGGCCGGGGCGACGGTCGAGATTTCCTTGGCGATACCCGCGGCCGAATCGAAACCGAGCGGCCGGCCCATCCGCATCGCCAGATCCTCGATGATCGACCAGTCGGCCCGGGACTGGCCATGACCGGTGGTGATTGCATTCACCTTCTGCACCCGGCCTTCCAGGTTGGTGACAGTGCCGTCCTTCTCGGCGAACCCGTCAGCCGGGAGGATCACGTCGGCCGTGGCATTGGAGGCGTTCTTGAACAGGTCGATCGACACCACGAACTCGGCGGCATCCAGGCCCTTCTGGGCAGCGGCGGCGTTCGGCATGTCGGCGGCAGGATCGGCGCCCATCAGGATGAGTGCCTTCAGGGATCCGTCCAGCATCTGAGCGGTCGACCGACCGGGAGTCGACGGCAGTTCACCCCAGGCGTCGCCGAAGGCGGAGGGCGCATTCACCGACACCCGACCGGGCAGCAGGTTGGGAGCCAGACCCATGTCCAAAGCTCCGTACACGTTGGAGCGTCGGGCGAGCGGCAGGACGCCGGCATCGTCGAACGTCCGCACCCAGGCGGCAACGGCCTCGGCCAGTCGAGGGTCCTCTCCGTAGCCGGTGCGTCCCACCAGCGCGACCACCGGGCCCTGGGCCAAAGCCTCTGCCACCTCAGGGTGGCTGCCGTCGGCCGAGCGCAAATCGGCGAGGAGTTCGGCGCCCGAACCTGGGCGGTAGCGAATGGTGTAGGTCGCCCGATCGTCGAGTCCGGTGGCTCGGGGATGGATCACGATCAGTTTGGCGCCGAGCTCCTGGGCGGCGCGGCGCACCCGCAGATACAGCGTCGGATGCTCTTCCTTGAGGTCCGGGCCCCGCACCAGGATCGCCTTGGCCCGTTCCAGGTTGCCGATCAGGGCGCGGCCGGCGACCGCGGCGAGGAACTGTGGCTCGAGTCCGTCGTCCATCTGGGCATCCACGTTGTTGGTGCCGATGACGGTCCGCATGAACTTGGACAGGGCGTAGGCGTCTTCGTTGGTGCTACGGGCGCCCCCGATCGCGCCGATGGAGTCGGGGCCGTGGTTGTCGCGGATCGACGCCAGCCGATCGGCAACCAGGCTCAACGCCTCCGCCCAGGTGGCTTCGCGGTGACCGTCGCCCTGGCGGATCAGCGGGGTGGTGAGACGGTCCGGCGAGTTGATGTATTCGAACCCGAACCGGCACTTGTCCGAAAGCCACCCGTGGTTGGTGGGCTCGGAGTCGACGCCGAGGAAACGCAGTACCTCGTTCTGGCTGGCTTGGATGGTGATCTTGTCTCCGGCGGTGCAATGCATGCAGGTGGATTCGACCGCGGTGAGATCCCACGGTCGGGCACGGAAGCGGTAGGCGGTGGCGGTCAAGGCTCCGACTGGACAGATCTGCACCGTGTTGCCGGAGAAATACGAGGAGAACGGCAGGTCGGGGAAGGTGGCGATGTGGGTGACGTTGCCTCGGTCGGTGAACTCGATCAACGGATCGCCCGACACCTCCTCGGAAAAACGGGTGCAGCGGGCGCACAGGATGCAGCGCTCCCGGTCCAGCAACACGAGGTCAGAGATCGGGATCGGCTTTTCGAAGTGTCGCTTTTCCTCCACGAAACGAGACTCGCCCGGGCCGTACGACATCGTTTGGTCTTGGAGGGGGCACTCTCCGCCCCGGTCGCACACCGGGCAGTCCAGTGGATGGTTGGCGAGCAGGAACTCGAGGATGCCCTCCTGGGCCTTCTTCACGGTGTCGTTCTGGGTGTCGACCATCATCCCGTCATTGACCGGGTTGGTACAGGCGGTGACCAATGCCGGACCCCGCGGGGTTTCGACCTCCACAAGGCACATGCGGCACATGCCCACCGGGTTCATGCGGGGGTGCCAGCAGAAACGGGGGATGTACACGCCGTTGTCCTGGGCTGCCTTGATCAGCAGCTCGCCAGGCCTGGCCTGCATCTCCTTGCCATCGACGGTGATGGTCACCAACTGTTCTGACACGCCGCTCCAACTCCGCTTCGGGGCCGTCCGCGCAGGATAGGAATGGGGCGGGTGGCGCCCAACTTCACTCGGCGATCGGGCCTTGCAGCGCTTCGATCGCTTCGCGGATGAAATCTGGGACCGGTGTGGGCCGGAAATGCTCTGCGTCGACGATCACCTGGGTGTTGACGGTCTCCACGAGCATCCGATCCGGTTCTCCCTCGATCCACACCCGACCCCGGGCTGTGAGCGAGGTCCGGCCCAGCCGAACGAAACGAATCCCGACACACAGGTTGTCACCGATGCGAGCCGAACCGAAGAAATCCATCTCCATTCTGCGCAGCACGATCTCGTAACCCCGGGCGGGCATCACCTCGATGCCCAGGCCGGCCGCATCGAGGAAGTCGGTGAGCGTGTCGTCGAAGTACACCGCGTAGTTGGCGTTGAACACGATCTGCTGGGCGTCGGCGTCCGAATAACGGACCCGGCGGCGATAGATGACCGGAAACTCCATGGCGGTCACCCTATTCGGGCACCGGGGAACCGGGCGGCATCGGCATATCGTTGTGTCGAAATGGCAAGGGGAACACGCCGGCGGTCACGCGGGCTCGCTGCGGGTCTCCGGTCGGTCCTGGTCCCCGGGTGGGGGCAGATCTACGTGGGTCGGCGGGGGCTCGGGTGGACGTTGGTTGGCGTTTCGGCGGTACTCGCCGGGACAGGCATCGTCCTCGTGGTCGTTCTCGGACCGACGGAACTGGCCGCTCGCCTGACCGAACCCCGGATCCTCTTCGTCGTGGCGGTTGCCAACGCATTGGTCGCCGTCCTCCGCGTGCTTCCTGCCATCCATGCGTGGAGTGTCGGCGGAGGCCGGAGTGCGATCGTCGTGATTCTCCTGGCCGTGGTGGTGTTGGCGCCACATGCCGCGGTCGGCTACGTGGGGTTCGAGACCGGGCGAAGGTTGGATGCGATCTTCGCCGCACCCACCGCGACGACCGCCACGACAACGACCACCACCAGCACCACGACCACGACCAGCCTTCACGGTTCGGAGGATCCCCTCACCACGACGACCTCGACCACCGTCCCGTCGACGACCACCACCACGGTTCAACCCGAAGACCGTCGATTGAACGTCCTGCTGTTGGGCGGGGACGCCGGCCCCGGCCGGTCGGGTCTGCGCACCGACAGTGTGATCGTGGCCTCCGTCGACCAGGCGACCGGCGATGCGGCTCTGTTCAGCATCCCCCGCAACTGGGGCGGACTCGAGCTGGCCGACGGGTCGGTGGTGCCCGACCGAATCGTCAATGAGGTGTACGAGTGGGCGCGGCGTCACCCGGATCGCTTCGGAGGGATCGACCCGGGCGCGGCGGCGCTGGTGGAAGTGGCCGAAGTACTCACCGGGCTGGACATCGACTACTTCGCTCTCGTCGACCTCACCGGCTTCGCCGCCGTGGTGGACGCTCTCGGCGGTGTGACCATCGACGTCCCTCGCTCGGTGTACGGACCCGCATACGACCCCGACACCGGGGGATACACGATGATCCGTATCCCTCGCGGAGAACAGGAACTGACCGGTACCGAAGCGCTCGCCTACGTACGGGAGCGGTATCAGTCCTCCGACTACGACCGCATGCGTCGGCAACGCTGCGTACTGGCTTCACTGGCAGCCGAAGCCGACCTGGTGTCGCTCCTGCGGGGGATCCGAGGAATCCTCGATGCAATGGAACGACACGTGACCACCGACGTGCCTCGAGACGCCGTCCCGCTGATGATCCGCACCGCGGCCGAGATCGATCACATCCATGTGATCGGCTTCGACAACCGGTGGCGGCAGGGATGGGACGCACGTGGGTTTGCCGTTCCCGATCCGGAACGGGTCAGAGAGACGGTGGCCGAGGCACTCGAAAACCCGAATTCCGACGAAGCGTTCGGGATCGACGATGCAACCACCGCTTGTGGGTGAGTCTCAGGGCAGTTCGACCGGTTCGTCGGTGAGGACGACGATCTCGACTCGGCGGTTGAGCTGACGGCCTTCGGGATTGTCCGACCCGTCGGGGTTGGTGTTGTCGGCCACCGGCTCGTCGGCTCCGCGACCTTCGGCGGTCAGCCGGTCGAGAGACACCCCGTGATCGCCGACCAGGGCGTCGACCACGCTCTGAGCTCGCTGTTCGGAGAGCCGCTGATTCGCCGATACCGAGCCGACCGAATCGGTGTGACCGACGACGACGATTTCGGCGTCGGCGTAGAACTCGAGAACCTCGGCGATGAGGGTGAGCGCCTGCACCGAGTCTGGCCGCAGCTCGGCACTGCCGAAGTCGAAGAGGATGCTGTCGGGCAAGGTCAGCCGGAAGCCACCATCGACGTCCACCGCATCGAACTCCTCCAGCGTCTGGGTGATCCGGTCGATCTCCGAGACCACCAGTTCGGCTCGTTCGACGCGGGTGCGGGGACCGACCGGGAACACCAGGGCCTCGATCACCTCGGCTGGAGTGTCCGCCCGGTCGAAGGTCACCGGCCCCAACGTCATCGCCGGTTCCCGTGTCTCGGGGTCGTCGACGGAGCGGCCTTCGTTCACGAAGAGGGTCACTGCCGTGGCACCGTCGGCGATCCGGCCCGAGAAGGACAGCGTGGCCTCGGAAGTGGAGTTCTCCGGTATCACCAACTGCGGGTTGGATGTCGATCTGATCAGCGGATACCCGTTGCCGGCATCGTCGGCGACGAAAGTGCCTGCCGCCGCCAAGGCGACAGAGACGTCGCGGGAGTTCGTGATCTCGATGGAGAAGTTGATCGTCGAGTCGGTGAACCCCACCTTGCTCACGGCAATGTCGACTCCGGCCGGATGCGATGCCCCGACGTCGGTGGTGACGGGGCCCGGCAGCGCGGCACGGGTGGCCGCCCCTGCCAGCGGGATGTCGCGGACCACGAACTCGGGGAAGATCCGGTCACGATCCACCCGGCTTTCGGTGCCGACGTTGATCCCTAGCCCCAGGCTGGACGCGTCGGGATGGATTCGACCGGCGAAGACGAGCGTGCCGGCGACGGCTCCGGCGCGAGGGATCGTGACGCTGTTCTCCCCTTCGGGGAGTACCAGTGAGTAGCGGTTTCCCAGGTCGTCGACCAGCACGGTGGGCGCCAGCGACGGAGTGATCCGCGCCTCCAGGCTGGTGGGGTTGGTGAGTCGGACGGCGATACCGATGCGGGTCTCGGTGAAGTTGATCCCCTCCACGCGCAGTTCGACTCCGGCCGTGTCCGTGAGTGCCGTGGCGACCGGAACCGGATCGGGTAACGGTGGGCGGGTGGTGCCTTCTCCCAGACCGACCGGACCGACCTCGAAGGATGGAACGGTGGCAGTCGGACTCGACGGTGACGACCCACCTCCCCGGTTGAAGACCAAGGTCAGCGACGAAGTGTCGAGGGGCAACGGATCGAACCGCATGGTGAGACTGATCTCTTCTGCAGAGTCGAGCGTGATGGGCTCCATGGGTTCGACGAGAGCAGCGACACCACCGCTTCCGGTGCGCAGCTCGGTGACGCCCCCGCCCACCGAGATCTCCAATGCGGAACCGTTGATGAGGTGTCCGGTGACCACCGTGCCGGAGGCGAGGAACTCGATCCGATCGATACGGAGTTGGGCGCCGTTCGGATGGTTGGCGAGTCCGAGCACGTCGTACACCGCCAGCTGGGCGTCCACCTCCATCGTGGTGGTCGACGTGTCGGGCACAGTCGACGCCACCGGTTCAGTCGCGCCGTCACAAGCGGACGCCAGCACCACCGCGAGCACCAACCAGACGTGCGAGCGTCGTCTCACACCCCGGAGCTTTCGACAGCCATCGCCGTCGATGATGGTCCCGCTCAGGCGGATCCGCCGATCGAAACGTGGACCGGCTTACGCAGCTGCGGACAGCCCCCGTTCTCGGTGTGGTCGAGGATCTCGTCTCGGAAGTACTTGGCGATCGAGATGATCGGCGACACTGCCGAAGGTCCCAGCGGGCAGATCGTCGTCTGCTTGGGGGGCCAACCCAGACCGACCGAGATGTTGTCGGACACGTCGAGCATCAGGTCGAGATCGATCATCCGGCCCTGACCCGCCTCGATCCGACGGAGAATCATCTCCAGCCACGTGGTGCCCTCCCGGCACGGGGTGCACTGACCGCAGGACTCGTGGGCGAAGAAGCGGACGACCCGTTCGGCGGCCCTGACCACACAGGTGGTGTCGTCCATCACCACCACCGCCCCGGAACCCAGCATCGAGCCGGCCTGTCCGGTGTCGGACTTGGTGATCGGAAGGTCCAGGTGTTCAGACGGTACGAACCATGGCGCGGATGCCCCACCGGGAATCCAGCATTTGAGTTCCCGATCTTCGCGGATGCCGCCGGCGATGTCGTAGATCAGCTCCCGCCAGGTGATGCCGTGCGGCAGCTCATAGTTGCCGGGCTTCTTCACATGGCCGGAAACCGAGAACATGAAGGTGCCGGTGTCCTCGGAGTGTCCCAGACCGCGATAGCCGTCCACCCCCATGGCGAGAATGTGGGGGATGTTGGCCATCGTCTCGACGTTGTTGACGATGGTGGGCTTCATGTACAGGCCCTTGGCCGCCGGGAAGTAGGGGGGCTTCAGACGCGGCTCGCCGCGACGGCCTTCGAGCGAGTTGATGAGGGCGGTCTCTTCCCCGCAGATGTAGGCGCCGCCGCCGAGGTGGACGGTCAGCTCCAGGTCGTAGTCGGAATCGAAGATCCCCTTGCCGAGGTATCCGGCGGCATAAGCCTCGTCGACTGCCTGCTGCACTCGCCGAGCCGGCTTGGGATACTCGCCGCGGATGTGGATGAAGGCGTGGTGGACCTCGTTGGCGATCGAGGTGATGATGATGCCCTCGATCATCTGATGCGGGTCGCGTTCGAGCAGCTGACGATCCTTGAACGTTCCCGGCTCGGATTCGTCGCCGTTCACAACCAGATAGGCGGGACGGGCGGGAGCGAGGAAGCTCCATTTCATTCCGGTGGAGAACGCCGCCCCCCCACGGCCGAGCAGGCCGGAGGTCTTCACCGTCTCTACCAGGTCATCCCGGGTCATCCCCACTGCCCGACGGGCCTGGACATACCCGCCGGTGGCTTCGTAACGCTCCATTGTGTGGCTGTCGGTCGGATGGGCGGTCATCCGGCGGGTGATGAGGAGGTTGTTCACGAGGGCTCCCCGGTGGTCCCCAGAGGTCCGAAGGCGGGGTCCGGTCCGACGGCGCCGTCGGTTTCCGCGATCGCCCAGTCGAAGGAGCGGATCCCGCCGAACAGTTGCTGCATCTCGTCACCGTTGACGGTCTCGGGGCGGGCCTTGCGCAACCATTCGACCAGGGCTCGACCCTTCTCGGGTGTGACCCCTTCGATCAGTTCGTAATTGACCTGCACTGCGGGCGCCCCGCCACAGGCGCCGAGGCACTCGGCGTGTTCGACCGAGATCAGACCGTCCTCGTCGGTTTCGCGATGCGGGACTCCGGATGCGTCCTCGACCGCGTGGAGAACGTCGTCGCCACCCAGCAGCATGCAGGAGATCGAAGTGCACACCGAGACCAGGTACTTCCCGGTACGGTCCCGCTTGTACATCGTGTAGAACGAGGCGACTGCCTGAACCTGGGCAGGGGTGAGGCCGGTCCATTCGGCGACTTCGGCCATCCCTTCTGCGGTCAGCCAG
>JBKHXZ010000177.1:0-8396 GCA_046565785.1 Acidimicrobiia bacterium | reverse complement strand
GCCCCGCTTCGCTCCGCGGATCCGCCGACCTTTGTCCAAGAGCCCCGACGCTGCGCTGGGGGGAGAGAATGATGAGGATGATCCCCGCCTCCTCTGTCCCCCCAGGAGCGTCAGCGACGTTGGGGGGACAGGCCCGGCGCCAGCCGGGCCAGGGGGGCCTTCGCCCGTCTAGGTCCGGTCGGTGAGGGGGATGTAGTCGCGGACGGGGGGGCCCACGTAGACCTGGCGGGGGCGGTAGATGCGGCCTTTGGGATCGGCGTTCATCTCGCGCCACTGGGAGATCCAGCCGGGGAGCCGGCCCAAGGCGAACAGGACAGTGAACATCTCGGTGGGGAAACCCATCGCCCGGTACAGGATGCCGGAATAGAAGTCGACGTTCGGATACAGCTTGCGCTCGATGAAATAGTCGTCTTCCAGCGCCACCTGCTCCAGATGCATCGCCACCTCCAGCATCGGATCGGAAATGTGCAACTGTTCGAGGACGTCGCCGGCCGCCTTCTTGATGATCCGAGCCCGAGGATCGAAGTTCTTGTACACCCGGTGACCGAAACCCATCAGCCGGAACGGATCGTTCTTGTCCTTGGCACGAGCGACGAAAGTGTCGACGTCGTCGCCGGACGAAACGATCTCCTCCAACATCTCCAACACCGCCTGGTTCGCACCACCATGCAGCGGACCGCTCAAAGCGTGGATCCCGGCAGACACCGACGAGAAGATGTTCGCCTCGCCCGACCCCACCAGCCGCACCGCCGTCGACGAACAGATCTGCCCGTGGTCGGCATGGAGGATCAACAGCACCTCCAAGGCCTTGGCCACCGTCGGATTGATCTCGTAGTCCTCGGCCGGCACCGCGAACATCATGTGGAGGAAGTTCGACACGTAGTCGAGGTCGTTGCGGGGATACATGTACGGCTGGTGCACCGAGTATTTGTACGCCCAGGCGATCATCGTCGGCACCTTGGCGATCAGCCGCCGGGCCGAAATGTCCACCGACGTCTCGTCCTTCGGGTTCAGCGCGTCCGGGTAGTACGTGGCCATCGCCGACACTGCCGACGCCAGGATCTGCATGGGATGCGCCCGATGCGGGAACGCCTCGAGCAGATGCTTCATGTCCTCCCGCAACAGGGTGTGATGGCGGATCGTCTCCTCGTAGTCGGCGAGCTGCGCCTTGTTCGGCAGCTCCCCGTAGTTGAGGAGATACGACACTTCGAGGAACGTCGCATGCTCGGCGAGCTGTTCGATCGGATAGCCCCGATACAACAGGACACCCTGCTCGCCGTCGATGAACGACACCGCGCTGGGGCTTTCTGCCGTGTTGCCGAACCCCCGGTCGAGCGTGACCAGACCCAGCTCGGAGCGAACCGCCGAGATGTCGAACCCGCTGTTTCCTTCGGATGCCTCGACGACGGGGGCCGTCGTCTCCCGGTCACCGTGACGGATCGTCACCTCAGCCATCATGTGCTCCTCTGTTTCAGCTAGCAGCCTCCTGGGCGGCGGCGATGATCTTCTGCGCCTCCTGGTGCGGGACCTCCTCGTAATGGTCGATTTCCACTTCGAAGGTGCCGCGTCCGCTCGTCATCGAGCGCAAGTCGATCGCGTACCGCTGTACCTCGGCCAGCGGAACCTCGGCGGTGATGACCCGGAGCGAGCCGTCGGTGTCCATGCCTAGAACGCGGCCCCGCTTGGCGTTGATGTCGCCCATGATATCCCCGGTGTGATCCTCCGGAATCCGGACGGTCAGCCGGGCCACCGGCTCCAACAGCACCGGCTTCAGATCGGCCGCCGCCGCCCGCACTGCGGCGATACCCGCCATGCGGAACGACAACTCGTCCGAATCCACCGAGTGGTACTTGCCGTCGTAGACCTCGGCGGAAATGTCCACCACCGGATACCCGGCGAGGATCCCCCGGGCCAGCGCCTCCTGGATGCCCTTGTCGACCGCCGGGATGAACTGGCGGGGAATCGACCCGCCCTTGATGCTGTCGATGTACTCGTAGCCGCTGCCCCGCGGCCGGGGAGCGAAACGGACGAACGCCACCGCATACTGGCCGCGACCGCCCGACTGCTTCTTGTGTTTGCCCTCCACCGACACGCTGGTAGTGATCGTCTCCCGATACGGGATGGTGGGCGGATGGGTGTTGACCTCCACCCCATACTTGCGAGCGATGCGCTGCAGCGTGACGTCGAGATGCATGTCTCCCAGCCCGGCCAGGATCGTCTCGTGGGTCTCGGACCGCCGCTCCACCGAAATGGTGGGATCCTCCTCCTGGGCTTTGGTGAGGGCGATCGACAGCTTCTCGTCGTCCTGGTTGGAACGAGGTTCGATCGCCAGTTCCATCACCGGCCGGGGATAGTTCACCGGGGCCAGACGCAGGTCGCTTCCCGGAGTCCGCAACGTGTCGCCGGTGGTGATCGACTCGACCTTGGCGATCGCTCCGATCCCCCCGGCCAGGATCTCCTCGGCGTCGGTGTGGTCCTTGCCCTGCATGCGGAACAGGTTGTGCATCCGCACCGTCTCGCCGCCGGCCACCTCCAGATGCTGGTCGTGTTTCACCGAACCCCGATACACCCGGAACATCGAGATCTTGCCGAGGAACGGGTCGGACACCGTCTTGAAGACGAACGCCGCCGTCGGGCCGTCCGCCGAAGGGACCAGTTCGCCGGATTCGAGCGGGGGCACCAGCCGTTCCAGCGGGTTGGGAGCGAAATCCACCAGGAACTCGGCGAACAGGTCGATGCCGATCAGCTTGGTCGACGACGACACCAACACCGGGAAGATCTCGGCGTCCAGCATGCCCTGGTGGACGGTCTTGACCACCACCTCCCGCTCCGGTTCCACCCCTTCGAAATACGCCTCCATCAGCGCCTCGTCGGATTCCACCACCGACTCGATCAGCGACGTGTGGGTGGTCGAAATCAGGTCGGCCACCTCGTCGGGAGTGTCGATCAGCTTGCCGGTCTTCGAACCGGCCTCATAGGCGTAACAGCGGCCCGACACCACCCGGGCCACGCCGCGCAGCGACGCCTCCGAACCGATCGGCACCTGGATCGGTGCCACCCGCTTGCCGAACGCCTCCCGCAACTGGCCGAGGGTGCGGTCGAAGCTGGCCCGTTCCCGGTCGAGTTTGGTGATCATGATCGCCCGAGGGATCCCCTCTTCGGCCGCCGCCCGCCACATCAGCTCGGTGCCGACTTCGACACCGTCCACCGCCGACACCACGAACAGCGCCAGGTCGGCGGCACGGAGGGCGGCACGGGCGTCACCGGCGAAATCTGCGTAGCCGGGAGCGTCGATCAGATTGATTCGATGGTCGTTCCAGTCGACCACCGCCGTCGCCAACTCCAGCGAGATCTTGCGTTCCTGCTCCTCGGGAGTGTGATCCAAGATCGATGTGCCGGAGTCGACCGACCCGAGGCGGGACGTCACGCCACCGACGTGGAGCAGCGCCTCTGCGAGCGAGGTCTTGCCGCTGCCGCCGTGGCCGACGAGAGCGACGTTGCGGATCTTCTCCGGGATCACCGTGCCTCCTCCGATGGGTTGTCGAACAGAACATCGACCCTAGACCCTGTTCCCGCCGTTTGGCTCTCCGAACGGCATGATCCGAAGGGCCGAATGGCCCACCGTGGTAGCTTGCCCGGATGATCGACATGCGGGTCCGGCCGAGGGTGCAGGGAATCCTCGAACCGATCGGCCGCTTCCTCGCCCGACTCGGGGTCACACCCACCTTCATGACCCTGTTCGGACTGGCAGTGGCGATCGGCGGATCCGTGCTGATCGGAATCGGCGAAATCATCACCGGCGCCCTCGTCGCCCTCGCCGGCTCCGCCCTCGACGGTCTCGACGGGGCGGTCGCCCGAGCCTCCAACAAGGTCAGCGCCCGCGGAGCCTTCCTCGACGCCACCGTCGACCGTCTCGGAGAGATCTCGGTGCTCACCGGTCTGGCCGTCAGCCAGCGGGGCGAAGTGCGGATCCTGCTGCTGTCGCTGCTCGCTCTCGGCGGATCCCTGCTCATCCCCTACATGCGGGCCAAAGCCGAAGCGGTCGGGATCGACGGGCGGGGCGGGCTGATGGGCCGGGCCGAACGAGTGCTGCTGGTGACGCTGGGCATGCTCACCGGGTTCATCGAGCCGATGCTGTGGATCTTCGTCGCCGCCGCCTGGTTCACCGCCGGGCAGCGTTTCTGGATGACGTACGACCAGATCGACCGCTGACATGCTCGCCTATGTGGCGATGCGGGCAGGCGTCGCAGTCGTCGGAATCCTTCCGTTCCGGGTGGTGGTCCGCCTCGGCGAACTCGGCGGCCGCCTGTTCGCCCTTTTCGACACCGGACGCCGGACGATGGTGCGCCGCCACGCCGTACGGATCGGGGTCGCCGACGTCGACCGGCACGTACGGGACACGTTCGCCGCCTACGGCCGCTACTGGGCCGAAGCGCTGTGGATCCGGCCCCGCCGACGAAACTTCGTCGACGCCCGCACCACCGACGAAGGCCTCGAATGGATCGCCGCCGCCCGGGACGCCGGGCGTGGAACGATCGTGGCGCTCCCCCATCTCGGCAACTGGGAATACGCCGCCCCGGTCGCCTCCCGGCTCGGATTGGAAGTGGTGGCCGTCGCCGAAAACCTCCGGAACCATCGCATCCGGAACTGGTTCCTGCGTATGCGCACCTCCCTCGACATCGGCATCATCCTCGCCACCGGCAGCGGCGAAGTGATCCGGGCACTGGAAGCCGTCATCGCCCGCAACGGGGTGGTCGCCCTGCTATCGGATCGTGACCTGAAACGGCGGGGAGTGAAAGTCAGCTTTTTCGGGGAAGAAACCACGCTGCCGGCCGGACCGGCCTCGCTGGCGTTACGGACCGGAGCTCCGCTGCTGCCGGTCGCCACCTACTTCACCCCCGACGGTCATCACGTCGTGGTCCGGCCCCCGGTGGACATCCCCCAAGACGGAGACCGAAGCGATCGGATCCGCATCATCACCCAACAACTCGCCACCGAATTCGAGAGCTTCATCCGTGCCGCCCCCGAACAGTGGCATCTGCTGCAACCGAACTGGCCGAGCGACCTGACGTGATGAAGATCGCGGTCGTCTGCCCCTACGACCTCGGCGCCCCCGGCGGGGTGCAGCAGGTGACGGTCGAACTGGTGGAACGGCTCACCGGGCTAGGCCATCAGGCGTGGCTGGTCGGACCGGGCCGACGGGACGGTGCGCGCAGTGTGGGCAACACGGTGCGGATTCGGGCCAACGCCAGTGTCGCCCCCATCGCCCTCGGTCCAAGTGTTCCCCGGTCGGTGCGGGAGGCAATCACCGAAGCCGACGTGGTGCACATCCACGAACCGCTCATGCCGCGGGTGTCGACGGCTGCGCTGGTCGCCGGCCTGCCCAACGTGGTCACCTTCCACGCCGACGCTCCCCGCTGGGTCTCCACCACCTACAAGCTGATCCCTCCAAGTTGGCGCGAGGCGATGGCTCACTCGGTGATCACCGCCGTCTCCCCGGTCGCCGCCCGGGCGATCCCCCCCTCGTTCGGCCCGGTCGAGATCATCCCCAACGGAGTCGACGTCGCCGGATTCGGCACTGGTGAGAAGGTGTCGCATCGGGTGGCGTTCCTGGGGCGAGACGAACCCCGCAAAGGCCTCGACATCCTGCTGCGGGCCTGGCCTTCGGTGCGGGCCCAGATCCCAGATGCCGAACTGGTGGTCATGGGCGCGCGCCGGGCGGACCCCTCCCCGGGGGTCGAATTCCTGGGCCGGGTCGAGGAAACCTTCAAACGAGAAATGCTCGCCTCGGCGGCGGTGTACGTGGCACCCAACACCGGCGGGGAGAGTTTCGGGATCGTCGTCGCCGAAGCAATGGCTGCCGGAGCAGCGGTCGTCGCCTCCGACATCCCGGCATTCACCGCCGTGCTCGGCGGGACCGGAACCATCTTCCCGGTAGGCGACTCACACCGGCTGGCAGGCGAAATCGTCCGGCTGCTGAACGACCCCGCCGAAGCCGCACGAGTCGGGGCGGTGTGTCGGCAGCGGGCCGCCGCCTTCGACTGGCCGACGGTCGTCGACCGCTACCTGGCCGCATACAGCCGCGCCCGGAACTGACCCAACTCAACGGCGGTACCATTCGGGTTCACCCAAAGGAGCAGTTGTGGAACGAGGCACTGATCTGGTCAAGCGAGGGCTTGCCGACATGCTCAAAGGGGGCGTGATCATGGACGTGGTCACCCCCGAAGAAGCTCGCATCGCCGAAACCGCCGGCGCGGTAGCGGTCATGGCGCTCGAACGGGTCCCCGCCGACATCCGCCGCGACGGCGGAGTCGCCCGCATGTCCGACCCGGAGATGATCCAAAGCATCCAGGCGGCAGTGTCGATTCCGGTGATGGCCAAAGCCCGCATCGGGCACTTCCTGGAAGCCCGGGTGTTGCAGGCCCTCGACATCGACTACATCGACGAATCCGAAGTCCTCACCCCCGCCGACGAAGACCACCACATCGACAAATGGGCCTTCACCACCCCGTTCGTGTGCGGCGCCAAAGACCTGGGTGAGGCGCTGCGCCGCATCGGCGAAGGGGCGGCCATGATCCGCACCAAAGGCGAAGCCGGCACCGGCAACGTGGTCGAAGCCGTCCGCCACATGCGGAAGATCACCGCTGAGATCCGCTGGCTCACCACCCTCTCGGACGAACAGCTCATGACCGCCGCCCGCGACCTGCGCGCCCCCTACGGCCTGGTGCGGGAAGTGGCCGAAACCGGCAAGCTGCCGGTGGTCAACTTCGCCGCCGGCGGCATCGCCACCCCGGCAGACGCCGCGCTGATGATGGCGCTGGGAGTCGACGGCGTGTTCGTCGGATCCGGCATCTTCAAGAGCTCCAACCCCGAGCTGTACGCCCGGGCGATCGTCGACGCCACCACCAACTGGGAAAACCCGGAGATCGTCGCCAAAGTCTCCGCCGGGCTCGGCGCCGCCATGCCCGGCCTGGAGATGAGTACCCTCGCCGAATCCGAACAGCTGGCCCGGCGAGGCTGGTGAACCGGTGCCGGTCGTCGGAGTACTCGCCCTGCAGGGCGACTTTCGGGAGCACCTGGCCGTCGTCGACGCCCTCGGTGTCGAAGGACGCGCCATCCGGCTGCCCGAACAACTCGACGGCATCGACGCCCTGATCATCCCCGGCGGGGAATCCACCACCATCGGCAAGCTGGCCGACCGGTGGGGGCTGACAGAGCCGCTCCGACAACTGATCGGCGGAGGCCTCCCCACCTACGGAACCTGCGCCGGGCTCATCTACTGTGCGGCCGCCGTCACCGAAGGCGACCAGCCGCTGCTCGGGGTGCTCGACGTCGTCGTACAGCGCAACGCCTTCGGCCGGCAGAACGACTCGTTCGAAACCGACATCGACATCGACGGGTTCGACACCCCGTTCCACGCCGTCTTCATCCGCGCCCCGTGGGTGGCGAAAGTCGGCGGCGGCGTCGACGTGCTCGCCACCGTCGACGACCATCCGGTGATGGTGCGGCAAGGAAACATCGTCGGCACGTCGTTCCACCCGGAACTCACCACCGACACCCGCATCCACCAGATGCTGGTCGACATGATCTGATCCGAGGAAAGACCATGGCTGGACATTCCAAATGGGCGAACATCAAACACCGCAAGAGCCGTCAAGATGCGGCGCGGGGCAAGCTGTTCGCCAAGCTCGCCCGAGCCATCGAACAGGCCGCCCGGGAAGGCGGCGGCGACCCGACCATGAACATGGCCCTGGCCAACGCCATCGCCAAAGCCAAAGCCGCCTCCATGCCCAACGACAACATCGACCGGGCGGTCAAACGAGGCTCAGGTGAAGGCGGAGACGCCGTCGCCTACGAAGAGACCTAGTACGAGGGGTACGGGCCGGGTGGGGTGGCGCTCTACATCCATGTCCTCACCGACAACCGCAACCGGGCCGCCTCCGACGTGCGGGCCACCATGACCCGCAACAACGGCAACCTGGGAGAACCCGGATCGGTCGGATACCTGTTCAACCAGCGGGGACTGATCTCCGCCAAAGGCGACGAAGACGTGATCATGCTCACCGCGTTGGAGGCAGGAGCCGACGACGTGCGGGAATCGGGCGACGGGTACGAGGTGGAAACCACACCCTCGGCGCTGGGTGCGGTACGGGAAGCGCTGGAAGCGGCCGGGGTGGAGATCGAGTCGGCAGAAGTCACCCAGCTTCCCTCCACCACCATCGCCGTCGACGCCGACGGCGCAGCCAAGATCTTCCGCCTCATCGACGCCCTCGAAGACCTCGACGACGTCCAGCAGGTCTACGCCAACTTCGACGTCTCCGACGAAATCATGGAACAACTCGCCGGCTGAGTTCCTACGACCGCCCCCCTGGCCCGGCGGGCGCCGGGCCTGTCCC
>JBKHXZ010000176.1:0-4135 GCA_046565785.1 Acidimicrobiia bacterium | reverse complement strand
TGATGACATCAGGGCGGGCGATCCCGTACCCCACTCGCAACGCCGCCAACCCGTGGATCTTGGAGAACGTGCGAGTCACCACCACGTTGGGCCGCTCCACGGCCAACGGCACAGCGGTGCCGTAGTCCCCCGCGGTGACATACTCGTGATAGGCCTCGTCGACCACCACCAGAACACGCTCGGGAATCCGTTCCACGAACGCAGCGAGGTCGTCCGCCGAGACATGGGTCCCGGTCGGATTGTTCGGATTGCACACGTACACGACGGTCGTGTCCGGCCGGATCGCCTTCGCCAGCCCGTCGAGATCGTGACGATGATCGACCAACGGCACTTCGACCCGGTCGCTCATGCTGAGGGTGGATGCCAACCGATAGATGACGAACGAGGGCCAGGCGTACACCGCCGAGGTTCCCGGCCCACCCACTGCCATGGCGATGACCCTGAGGAGTTCAGACGACCCACCGCCTACCCATACATGGTCCGGGTCGACCCGGTTGGCCTCGGCGATGGCAGACCGGAGTTCGACCGCCTCGTTGTCCGGATAGCGGAAGACTCCCTCCACATGGTCCCTGATGCGCTCTTGCACCGTAGGCAACGGGGGCAGGGGAGATTCGTTGGAGGCGAGCTTTACGATCTCGGAGGGGTCGAACCCGTTCTCCCGGGCCACTTCTGCGATCGATCGTCCAGGCAGATACGGCGCGATCTCACGGATGTCTGCACGAAAGGTCGGCACCGGAGCGAGGTTAGGACACGCCGCACCCCGCCTGTACCGGGCATCGGTACGAACGGAAACGAATCCGTCGGGAAATGGCACACTGCCGAGCATGAGACGCAGCGTCCTGCTGGGACTGGCGATCGCAGCGGCCGCTTGTACTGGCCCGAACCTGAGCCCGGCCAACGTCGCCACCGAACCGGGAGGTTCGCTGGCAGTGGCGTTCACCCGCACCTTTCCCCCGGGGAGTTGGACCGAAGGCGCCCACGCCTACCGACTGGTGATCGTCTGCCCCAATCAGCGGGTGGGTCCGCCGGTCGTGCCGTTCGAAGTCAGTCCGGACGCACCCCGAGCAGACCCCGTGTATCTGAGAGTCGACGGCCCCGGCCGCAACCTGCTTTCCCCCGCCGACATGACGGCCGTGCATCCGGAGGACACGACCATTGCGGTGATCTCAGTGGCAGGGCTGACCGTCCAGGGGGCAGAAGCGGCCCGTACCGAGTGCGAGGCATCCATCGTCGCAGACGGCGGAGATCCGCTGCCTCTGACCGCCGGTTCGCCGTTCAGTCCGTGAGCAACCAGTCGTAGAACCCAGGGTCGGAATAGACCTCGTCGGCGGTGGTGAAATGGCCCGTCCCCTCGACCACCCGGAAATCCAATTCCGCACCACAGCGGACCTCCCACGCCTCCACGACCGCCCGGTTCAGGGAGAGCGCCGAAACCAGGTCTTCGGATCCGTGGTAGGCCCGGAAACGGACGTCGGCGATGCGGCACACGTCGAGATCGGTCGGCAACTCGGTTCTGCCATAACCGCTCCCCGACACCGACGCCGCCGACTGGAACCGGTCTGGGTAACGAGTCACGAGATGCCAGGTTCCGTACCCGCCCATGCTCATCCCCGTGACCGAGACCCGGTCGAGATCGAGTCCATGGTCGCCGATGACCTCGTCGACCAGTCGCATCACCGCATCCACCTGTCCCGCCATCTCCCAGGACGTCCCAGGAGCGGCCTGCGGCGCCAGCAACACGAAGCGCTGGTGGTCGCCGACCGGGCCGAACCGGATTGCGGCCGGCACCCCGAAACCGGTCAGCCAGCGACTGTCGTAGTCGTCGTCGCCCGAGCCGTGGAGGTACACGACCAACGGCAGCGTTTCGCCCGGCTGCCAGCGTTCGGGGAACCTCAGGAGATATCGCATTTCGGTGACCACACCTTCCTGCCTGTCGTCCTCCAGCTCGAATGTGCCCTCCAAGAACACCCCGGTGCGAGGCGGTCCGCCACAGGAGGCGAGGAGGACGACGAAGATCAGGAACCACCGATGCACGCCACGATCTTCGCACGCCGTCGGTACCGTCCGATCGTGATGCATCGGGTCGTCTCTCTCCGCAGTCCTCTCGCTGCTCCGTTCCGATGGGACGGAACCAACGGCGAAGCCTTCGTGTTGATCCATGGTTTCACGGGCAACCCTGCACACTTTCGCCCCTTGGGAGCCCGACTGCATACGGCCGGATACACGGTGATCGCACCGCTGCTTCCCGGACACGGGGGCAATCTCGAAGACCTTGCCCCGGTACGACGGGCGGACTGGGTCGACGCGGCATTGGATGCGACGCGTCAGGTCGGGGACCACCATCGGGTGCACCTGGTCGGACTGTCCATGGGTGGTCTCATTTCGATATTGCTTGCGTCCCGGACGAAGGTCGACACACTCACCACCGTCAATTCCCCCGTGGTCTTCCGGGATCGGCGGATTCGCTTCGCCCGTATCGCCCGCTTCTTCGTATCCGAGTTCCGCTGGCCGGAAGAGGCTCCACCCCCACTGGATCCCGAAGTCGCTCCGTACTGGATCCACACCCCGGGCTTTCCACTGATCGCCGCCGCCGAGTTGTTCACTCTCAGCCGCGAAGCGCTCCGGGCGGCGGGCGCGGTCTCGCTTCCGTCGCTCGTCATCCAGTCCCGGACCGATGACACGACACATCCTCGTAGCGGTCCGATCCTCCGTCGAGCCTTGGGATCCGCCAGCACGCTCATCTGGTTGGAGAACTCGATGCACAACGCCCTCTTCGACGACGGTCGCCACGAAATCGAAGCCAGCATCCGGAAGCTCGTGCACTGACCGTGATCGCCGTGTTCGGCTCCTCGACGACGTCCCGGTCGTCACCCGAGTGGCAAGAAGCGGAGTGGCTAGGACGGGCGATCGCGTCGGAAGGTTGGGCGGTCGCCACCGGTGGATACGGCGGGACGATGGAGGCGGTCTCGAAGGGAGCTGCCGAAGTCGGCGGCCGGGTGTTCGGCGTGATCGCTCCCGATGTGTTCGTGGACAGACCGGGAGCCAACCCCTACGTCACCGACGAGATCCACGAGCGTTCGATCACCTCCCGCATCTCCCGACTGATCGAACTCAGCGACGCCGCCATCGCCCTTCCCGGCAGTATCGGAACCCTGGCTGAACTGATCGTCGCATGGAACGTGGCATTCTTGGCACCGGCCCGGGGCGCTCCCACCTTTCCGGTAGCGGCGGTCGGAGGATCGTGGGCCGACCTGAAGAACACGATCGACCGAACGATCGCCTCCGGTCAGGAGTTCGTCACGATCACCCACACCGCGGCCGAAGCTTTCGACCTCGTTCGTCGTCGGATACCGGGAATCGGACGCTCTGTGGAATAGCCTGGCGATCGACATGGCCCGACACCGCGCATCTCGATTCCGCCTTCTGCGGCGCGCCCCCAAAACCTGCCGTACCCGGCACAGCTACGGCCCCGGCCAGTCGATCGGGGCAGGGATCATTCGATACGTGTGCAGTGCCTGTGGCGCAGTCAGCATCGACCTGACACAGGCCGATACCGCCCCGACGATCGGTTCGCTCTTCGAAGCGTCAGAAGGCACACTGCAACGCACGTGAGCGACAATCCGATCCTGGCGGCCGGGGGCCTGGTCATTCGCCCCGACGACGACGGCACCACACGGGTGCTGTTGGTGCATCGTCCCCGCTACGACGACTGGTCCCTGCCGAAGGGAAAAGCAGATCCCGGAGAGGTTCCCGAATACACCGCCATCCGCGAGGTTCAGGAGGAAACAGGGGTGCGGGCTGAAGTGATCGCCCCACTCGCCGAGGTCGAATACCTGGTTTCGTCGGGTCGCCGCAAGGTCGTGCGATATTTCGCCATGCGACACCGGACCGAGGATCCGTTTCGTCCGAACGACGAAGTCGACGAGATTCGTTGGCTGGAGCCTCACGAAGCCGCCGGACTCGCCACCTACGAGCACGACCAGGCGCTGCTCGGATCGGACCTGGACCGGCTCATGTCGCTGGGGACGGTCTGGCTGGTTCGACATGCCGCCGCCGGTGACCGCAGTACGTGGACCGACGACGATCGGGTCCGCCCCTTGACGCCCAAAGGCCGCAACCAGGCTCGCGCGATCGC
>JBKHXZ010000175.1:0-7753 GCA_046565785.1 Acidimicrobiia bacterium | reverse complement strand
CTTGTGATTGGGCCATCCGAATACGAATCGCGGGTCGTACGCTCGTCCCGACATCCCATAATTGCCTGCCCCGTACGAAACCCCTGCCATCAATGCGATATGAGGTACGGTGGAGTTGGAGATGGCGTTGATCATCTTGGCTCCGTCCTTGATGATCCCGCCTTGCTCGTACTGCTTGCCGACCATGTATCCGGTGGTGTTGTGCACGAACACGAGTGGGGTGTCGTAGCGGTTGCACAGCTGGATGAATTCGGTCGCCTTCTTCGCCTCGTCCGAGAAGATCACACCACGCTGGTTGGCGATCACCCCTACCGGGAATCCGTGGATCGAACCCCACCCGGTGAGCAGCGACGTCCCGTACAGCGCCTTGTACTCCTCGAAGCGGGAGCCGTCCACGGTGCGGGCAAGGACCTCGCGCATGTCCATGGGGATACGGAGGTCGTGGGGAACCACTCCCAGCAGGTCGTCGACGTCGTGGATCGGCTCGTCGGGCGACATCGTGGGCCCGTATCCGAGCTTGCGCCAGTTGAGGTGCCCGATGATCTGACGTCCGATGCGGATGGCGTCGATCTCATCCTGGGCGAAGTAGTCCGATAGGCCGGAGATCCGTGAGTGCATCTCGGCGCCGCCCAGCTCCTCGTCGGTCGACTCTTCACCGGTGGCCATCTTCACCAGCGGCGGACCACCCAGGAACACCTTGGCTTGTTCTTTCACCATCACGGCGTAGTCCGCCATCCCCGGGACGTAGGCGCCACCTGCGGTGGAGCTGCCGAAGACGAGGGCGATGGTGGGGATTCCCCGGGCCGACATGTGCGTCATGTTGCGGAACCATTTGCCTCCGGACAGGAACACCTCTCCCTGGTCTGGGAGGTCGGCGCCACCCGACTCGACCAGGTTGATGAGCGGCAGCCGGTTTTGCAGGGCGATCTCTTGGGCGCGGAGTGCCTTGGGGAGGGAGTAGCGGTTCGACGCCCCCGCCTGACTGGTCGGATCGTGCGCAGAGAGCACGCATTCGACGCCGTTGACCACCCCGATCCCGGTTACGGCGTTGGCGCCGAGCGGCTTTTCCGACCCCCAGGCTGCGAGGGTCGAGAACTCGAGAAAAGGAGTGTCACGGTCGATCAGGAGCTCGATGCGCTCTCGGGCGAGCAGCTTGCCCCGTGCCCGGTGGCGCTCGATGTACTTCTGCCCACCACCCAGGCGAGCCTGAGCCTGGAGGGTTTCGAACTCCTCGAGCTTGGCTTCCATGGCTGCCCGATTCGCCCGATACTCCTCTGAGTTCCGGTTGACATTCGTGGAGAGCACTTGCACCCCGGGCAGGGTAGAACCTTGTTATTCCTGCGAAGCGTCGGGGGAGGGGGGTTGTCAGCGGAGCGAACTCGTGGACCACCGTGTTCTTCGACGGCCCTACTCGTCGAGTAGGTAGACCGGCTCGCGGTAGTAGCGGATGCGGCCGTGCCGTTCCTTTTCGGCGAGGTAGTCGTGCAGCCAGCGGTTCTTGGCATCCAGATCGAGGTCGCCGGTCAGCATGTCGAGGGGTAGTTCCAGACGAAGCACACGTCCCGGAATCAGGAACCTGGTCACGCCGGCAGGGAGAAGACGACCCGAACGGGCGGCGAGCAGCACCTGTTCCACCGTGAACTGCGGATACTCCACCAGGGCTACCCCGTCCGGGTACCAGGTGGCGACCTTGGCCAGATCCCGTTCCAACGTCCGGGACACCACCGCAGCCGACGTGTACGCCTCGGAGATCGCAGCCAGCGCATCGAAGCGGTTGGTGCCTCCCGTCGTCGACAGGATGAGGGCGGACCCGTCGAAGAAGCGAACCGAACACAACGCACCCGATTCGATCACTCGATCAGAGGCCTCGGTCGCATCGGCCTCCGAGGAGGTCACGTCAGGGATGTCTGCCAGAACCCGACGCAGCGCGTCGGGTTCGATCGATCGAATCACGTGGTGCCAGGTCTCCAGATCGAGCCCGTCGTCGACCGGGACATCCTGGACGACGATGTGCGGAACTCCCATCGCACGCAGGGCGTCTGTGCGGGTGGCGCCGTCCAGCACGACATATCTGTCGCCCACGGCGGCCACGATCGGTGGGTTGCGCAGGATGCCTTCGTCCCGGATCGAGGCGGCCAACCGGGTGGACCGTCTGGGGTCGGTCGCCTCGTGGGGGACGACCTGGTCCAGGGGGACGAAGCGGAGCGGAAGGACCGACTGGGCCGGCCGGGACGAGAGCAACGCCACCAGTTGGCGGGCCACATCTTCGGCTGCCGACGTCTGGGCGTCGCCGGTCGACGCGCCGAGGTGAGGTGTGGCGAGAACGTCGCCGCGCAGGGCGAGCGGGTTGTCGACAGCCGGCTCGGTCGACCAGACGTCCAGGGCCGCCCCGGCGATCTGACCGGTCTCGAGTGCTGCCAAGAGTGCCTGTTCGTCGACGACGGATCCGCGTGCGGTGTTGATCAGGTAGGCGGTCGGCTTCATCGCGGCCAGCACATCGGCGTTCACGAGGCCGTCGTTCTCCGGCCTTCCAGGTACGTGCACCGTCACGAAGTCGGACTGGGCGAGGAGGTCGTAGAGGTCCATCGGTTCCACCCCGGCCTCCAGGTACAACTCGGGAGTGGGGCGATGCTGGTTGGCGACCACCCGCATGCCGAACGCGGCAGCCCGGCTTGCCACGGCCTGCCCGATGCGGCCGAACCCAACGATCCCAAGCGTCTTTCCGGAGAGACCGATTCCGGCAAAGCGGGACTTCTCCCACTTGCCTCGCTTCATCGACGCGTCGGCCGGGGCGATGTTGCGCGCCAACGCCAGGATCAGGCCCATGGTGAGCTCGGCGACTGCCAAGGTGTTGGCGTCCGGGCTGTTGATCACTTCGATGCCCCGCTCCAACGCCGCCTTCACGTCGATGGTGTCCAAACCCGCCCCGGCTCGGGCGATCACCTTCATCCGGTGGGCGGCGGCAACCACGTCCGCGGTGACCTTGGTGGCTGAGCGGACGATCAGTGCTTCGTACTCACCGATGACATCGAGCAGTTGATCGTGGTCGAGTTCCGTTTCGACATCGACGTCGAAGTGCTCGCGCAGGATGTCCAGGCCCGCCTCCGCGATGGGGTCGGCGACGAGAATCCGGGAGCGACGGTGGGTGACACTCATGTGAGGCTCCTTCCTCCTCCGACCACGATCACCTGGCCGGTCACGTACGAGGAACGGTCAGATGCCAGCCAGGCCACGACCTCGGCGATCTCCTCGGGCTGGCCCATACGTCCGAGTGGGATGGCGGCGATCATGCGATCGAGAACGTCCTCCGGGATGGTTTCGACCATCTCGGTGGCGGTCAAGCCAGGTGCGACGGCGTTGGCGCGGACCTCGGGGGCCAGCGAGATGGCCAGCGCCCGGGTGAGGCCGACGATGCCCCCTTTCGACATCGAATAGTTGAACTGGCCGAAATTGCCCAAGTACGCACGGCTGGCGATGTTGACGATCGTGGCACCGGAACCCCATCGACCGGCCAACGCTGTCACGAGCCGGAATGGCACGCCCAGGTTGACCTCCAGGACCGACCGAAAGTCGTCCTCGTCCATGTTGACGAGCCGCGCGTCCCGGGTGATCCCGGCGTTGTTCACGACGGCGTGGACGGTGCCCGCAGCGTCGACGACTGCCCGAATCCCCGTTTCGTCCACGAGGTTGGCTTGTACCGCCACGACCTCGTTGCCGAGCGCTTCGAGTTCCAAAGCGGTGTCGGCGAGGGTGGGCGACAGGTCGACAACGACGAGACGCTCGTAATCCTCGGCGAGTCGTAGCGAAATCTGCCGTCCGATGCCGCGGGCCGCGCCGGTGACGATGGCAGTTCTCACGACAGCGCCTTCCCGATCTGACCGCCTCCGAGTTGGAGCAACTCCCCGGTTGGTCCATCCGGGGTGGCTTCCAGAAGCCGGACGATCCATCGGGCGGTCTCCTCGTTCGGAGTCGAACGATCGACGGCGATGCAGTTGGCCACCGCACCTTGCTTCCTCAGTCCGAGTGCGAGGGTGCGGGCGGCCGAGACCACTCCGGTGGCGGCCATTGCGTCGAGTGCCCCGTCGCGACCCAAGAGAGCGTCCACACCGATCACGAAGACGACCGAATGGCCGGCTTCCGCGGCGGCCTTGGCCTTCCGGAACAGCGACGTCAGTTCCGCGAGAGTGCTCGCCCAGTCGACCTGCCCGCGCGGGGCGGTCACCACAGTGGGTGCTCCGGGCTCGACAGGTTCGACGCCTGCCGAGCGCAGGGCGTCGGCCAGCTCCAGGACGACGTCGATGTGGGCTCGCATGGCGGGGGACGGTACCGCTGCCCGCTTCGGGCTGCATGCCGGTCCCGTAGCCTGGGACGCCATGTTCGATCACGTGATCGTCGGCGCCGGCTCGGCGGGATGTGTCGTTGCCTCACGGCTGTCGGCGGACCCGGATCGCGCGGTGCTGCTGCTCGAGGCGGGGGGTGCTCGCCGTCCCAAAGAGGTGGCGATCCCGGCGGCGTTCTCGAAGTTGTTCCACGGTGATCTCGACTGGGATTACCGGACTGTTCCCCAGACCGAACTCGGCGGGCGGCAGCTCTACTGGCCGCGTGGGAGAGGCCTGGGTGGGAGTTCGTCGATCAACGCCATGATGTGGGTGCGAGGAAACCCCGCCGACTACGACGACTGGGGGGTGGACGGTTGGTCCTACGCCGACGTCGTTCCATTCTTCAAACGTGCCGAAGACGCGGTGCGTCGGGATCCCCGTCATGTCGGTGTCGGTGGTCCGATCAGGATCGAAGAACAGCGCGACCCGAACCCGGGCACCCACCTGTTCGTGGCGGCGTGCCAAAGGGCAGGGATCCCTCGGAATGTCAACGCCAACGCCGGGGACAACCGGGGGGTCGACTACACGCAGGTGTTCCAGCGCAGGGGCCGGAGGGTTTCCTCCGCCGACGCCTACCTGGATCCCGTGCGCAAGCGGCGCAATCTCACGATCGAGACCGATGCAACAGTCACCCGTCTGGTCCTCGATGACGGGCGGGTGACCGGTGTGAGCTATTTGGTCGGCGACGAGTTGCGGACTGCTCGGGTGCGGGGTGATGTGGTGCTGGCCGCCGGAGCGATCAACACGCCGCAGATCCTCATGCTCTCGGGGATCGGCGATGGTGAACACCTGCGTTCGGTAGGGATCGAACCGGTGGTGGACCTACCCGGTGTGGGCCGCAACCTTTCCGACCACCTGGCCTGTGGACTGATCATGGCCACCACCCGTACCGACACCTTGGTGACGGCCGAGACCCCGGTCCAACTCCTCAAGTATCTGTTGGCACGGAAAGGGCTGCTGACCTCCAACATCGGGGAGGCCCATGCCTTCCTTCAGAGCCGTTCGGATCTCCCTGGGCCGGACATCGAGCTGATCTTCGCCCCGGTGCCGTTCTTGGACCACGGCGACACCGAGGCCGATCGTCACGGGTACACGGTCGGTGTGATCCTGTTGCAGCCCCGGTCGCGTGGAACGATCCGGCTGGCGAGCAGGGACCCGTTCGGGCCTCCGCTGATCGATCCCCGCTACCTGTCCGACGACCACGATCTCGAGACGCTGATTTGGGGTCTCCGACGCGCCCAGGAGGTGTTCGACACCGAGCCACTGGCGTCTGTCGTCACCGAACCGATCCGCCCTGATGCGATTCCCCAAGACGACACAGAACGCGAGGCGGTCGTCCGTCGCTGGTCGGAGACCTTGTACCACCCGGTCGGCACGGCCGCCATCGGGAAGGTGGTCGATGAGCGGCTTCGAGTGCGTGGTGTCGACCGACTGCGGGTCGCCGACGTCTCGGTGATGCCGTCACTCAACCGTGGACACACTCATGCGCCGGCAGTGATGATCGGTGAGCGGGCGGCCGACCTGATCCTGCGGAGCTAGTGGGGCGTCGGCGGCGGACGTCGGTTGGTGGTGGGCCGGCCGTCGATCCGGATCGGCGACCCGATGACCCGAAAGCGACCGGCGATGGGATGTTCGAGTTCGACCACCATCTCGTTGTGGGCTACTTGGGGATCGTCCCAGACTTCGGGCAGTGTCAGCACACGACCGATTGGCAATCCGATTTCGGTCAGCAGATCGAGCCAATGCTGGCTTGGGGCGGCGGCGAACACCGGCTGGAGGAGGGCGGCGATCTCGCTTACCGCTGCCATCCGCTGGTCGTTGGTGGGCCAGCGGGTCGCCGCTTCGGTCAGGTGGAGGGCCTGGCAGAGCCGCGCGAAGTGATCGTCGGAGACGATTGCGAGGGCGATATGGCCGTCACTGGTGGCGAACACCTGGTTGGGAGCGGTGAAGATCGACGCGGTCCCGATTCGTGGCGGTTGCGCATCGTTGTGGAATGCCACCGCATTCCATCCGCCCTGTACAGCCAGCAGGCTGTCGCGAAGCGACACGTCGATCCGCCTGCCAGGACGGCTGGGTTCGGCGAGGGCCGCACAGATGCCTGCAACCAGGTTCGTGGCCGCTACGTAGTCCCCGATGGTGGTGGCGGTCTTCGACGGTGGCCCGCCCTCCTCCCCGGTGATCGAGATCATGCCCGACTCGGCCTGGAAGACGATGTCGATTCCTGCTCGTTCGGCGTACGGGCCTTCGGCGCCGAATGCGGACACCACCGCATAGACGATGGTCGGGTTGTAGGCGCGTACGTCCTCTTCGCCCAACCCCAATCTTTCCATGGCGCCAGCGCGCAAGTTGTGGACGAGGACGTCGGCCTCGCCGACCAGGTCCCGAGCTCGACGGCGACCTGGTTCGGACCGGAAGTCGATCACTTCCGACGTCTTCCCTCGGTTGACCGACAGGAAGAAGACCGACTCGCCGTCCCGATACGGGCCGAAGTGGCGGCCGAGGTCACCTGAAGGGGGCTCGATCTTCGTGACATCGGCTCCCAGGTCGGCCAGCATCATGCCGGCGTACGGGCCGGCGATCAGATTGGCCACTTCCACTACCCGGATGCCGGAAAGGGGGAGCGGACGAAGTTCCCGGTCAGGGGGGTCGTTCGGCCGGTGGCCAGGATCGGAAGCGGAAACCATGCTGGGTGCGGATCGTAGGTGAGGCGTCGTCGGCGCCGTCTGTCTGGTATCAAACAATTAGCGAGAAGGGATCGGAGTTCATGAGCATCGTTGTCGGCTACATCGACACTCCGGAGGGGAACGCCGCTATGGAACGCGCCATCGAGGAAGCGCAGTTGCGCAACGAGCGCCTGGTCGTCCTGCATTCCGCGGTTGGCGGCGCAGGGCAGACCGCCGAGGAAGCCCTGGCCAACGCCGAGGCGATCGAGGCGGTCGAAGAGCGGCTCCAACAGGTCGGGGTCGACTATTCGACCCACGATTACGTGCGCGGCAACACACCGGCGCAGGACATCATGGCCGCGGTCGACGACCACGGGGGGACGATGATCGTGATCGGCATCCGGACCCGGTCGGCAACCGGCAAGCTGCTACTGGGTTCCAACGCCCTCGACATCCTTCACGACACCCGCGTCCCCGTGTTGTGCGTCAAAGCCCCTAAGGACTAAATCCCCCCAGCGGTCCGTTGGGGAGAGACAGCCGAGGATGATCTCCCTTCGCTCTGTCCCCCCGGAGCGAAGCAATGGGGGGGACAGGCCTGCCTGTGGCGGGCCAGGGGGGTTCTTGCGAGCGGAGCGAGCTCGTCGGTTCACCTTGCGTCGCGCCCCTACGGGCTTCGTTTGGGGGAGGGAGAACCTCGGTACGCTGCCTGCG
>JBKHXZ010000174.1:0-3654 GCA_046565785.1 Acidimicrobiia bacterium | reverse complement strand
TCCACCTGAACCTGCTGTGCGAAGGGATCTTCTCCGCGCCGCGAGGGATGTTCGCCCTGTCGACGGTGATGACCGAAGCCGACGTCGATACAGCCCTCACCGGCATCGCCCACGCCCTCGCCCAGACGCGTTCTTAGCGAACCAGCGCTCTAAAAATAGCGCGATTCGCGTGGCAGAACGCGATGTGCCGCCTCGGTGCTGGATGCTGCGGCAGGAACGGTGCCGGGTAGCGTTGCGGCGGATGGACCGGAAACACTTCCTGCTGGACCTCGACGGCGTGCTCGTCAAGGGCCGCACCCCGATTACCGGTGCCGCGGAGTTCATCGCTCGACTCAACGAATCCGACCGCGAGTATCTGGTCGTCACCAACAATCCGATCTTCACTCCTGGTGACCTGGCCCATCGGCTCGGCGCGATGGGCCTCGACGTCCCTGCCGAGCGGCTCTTCACCTCCGCGATGGCCACCGCCAGGTTCCTCGAGTCGCAGCGGCCCAAAGCCAGCGCCTACGTGGTGGGGGAGAGCGGCCTGACCACCGCCATCCATGGGGTGGGATACGTCATCACCGACATCGACCCCGACTACGTGGTGTTGGGTGAAGGGCGGCATGACCCGGCGACCCTCACTCGGGCTGTACGGCTGATCGCCGCCGGGGCCCAGTTCGTCGTCACGAACCCCGACGTTGCCGGCCCGGAGGAAGATGGGATCATCCCGGCGGCGGGAGCGTTCGCCGCCCTGATCGAAACCGCCACCGGTCGGGCGCCGTACGTGGTGGGCAAGCCCAATCCGCTGATGTTCCGGACCGCCCTCAACTACCTCGACATCCACTCCGAGGAGACCTACATGGTGGGCGACAACCTACGAACCGACATTCGGGGTGGGCTGGAGGCGGGGTTGGAGACGGTGCTGGTGCTGTCCGGGGTCACCTCCGAAGAGGAGATCGCCCACTCTCCGTACCGGCCCAACCACGTGTTCGCTTCGGTGGCCGACATCCCCCTCTGATGGCGATCGATCCGGCGGATCCGCGGCTCGACGGGTTCCGGCGACTCAACCAGCCCCGTTTTCGCAGTCACTACGAAGCCGAGCGGGGTGTGTTCATTGCCGAAGGACCGACGGTGGTCGACCGGATCGCCTCTCACGCCGGTGTGCTCGTCGAGTCGTTGCTGGTGGACACCCGGGCTCGCCACCGAATTCCGTCCGGATTGGAGGCCCCGGTCTACCTGCTCGACGCGCAGACGATGGCTGCAGTCGTCGGGTTCGAATTCCATCGTGGGATCCTCGCCCTGTGCCGGCGGCCGGCTCCGTCGTCGGTGGCCCACCTCGCCACACTGGGCTCGCTGGCGGTGGTGGAGGGGGTGAACGACCACGTCAACCTGGGGTCGATCGTTCGGGCGGCGGCCGCGCTGGGAGTCGGTGGGATGTTGATGGACCCGACCACGGCCGACCCCTGGTACCGGAGATCGGTGCGGGTGTCGATGGGAACGGTGGTCGACCTTCCCATGGGACGGGCGGCGAGCTGGCCGGGCGAGCTCGAAAGGCTGCGAGCGGCGGGCATGACCCTGGTGGCGGCGACGCCACATCCGGAGGCGGAGGACATCGGGTCGGTGGAGGCGATCGACCGGCCCGTGGTCATGCTGGGTGCCGAGGGCCCCGGTTTGTCCCCGCAGGTGCTGGCGATGGCCGATCGACGGGTCCGCATCCGGATGGCGCGTGAGGTGGACTCCCTCAACGTCGGCCAAGCCGCCGCCCTCCTCTTCCACCACCTGACGCGTTCTTAGCGAATGAGCGCGCTATGGATGCCGCGATCTGCACACCAGAAATTTCTGCGAGTGAGGACAAGGCTGGTGACGACTTTCTCTTATGCAGATCGCGCTATCTGTGAAGCGCTGATTCGCTAAGAACGCGACCGCGGGGGATGATCGGGGGATGTTGCAGGAGAAGACCAAGACGCTGGCCACCGGGAAGAACTTTGCGGTTCTCACGACCCTGATGCTGGACGGGAGTCCCCAGTCCCACGTCATGTGGGTCGACGCCGACGACACCCACCTCTACCTCAACACCGAGGTTCACCGTCGCAAGTTCAAGAACATCCGGCGCGACCCCCGGGTCTCGGTGACCATCATCGATGCCGCGAACGGGTACTCGTTCGTCGAGGTTCGCGGCCGAGTGGTGGAAACGGTCGGCGGCCAACCTGCCCGGGACCACATCGACGCACTCTCGCGGCGATACTTCGGCCGTCCGTACGACAACCCGATCAAGTCCGAGCGGGTCATCCTCAAAGTAGAGCCGGAGCGGGAGCTGGTGCGATGAAGTCCAAGGCCGACATCGTCGGCAACTGGCTGCCGCGATACACCGGCGTGCAGCCGGCAGACCTGGGCCAGTGCGTGCTGCTCACCAACTTCGGTGGCTACCTCGACCGGTTCTGCGAGATGACAGGGGCGCAGATCGTCGACGAGGAACGGCCGATGCCGACTGCAACCGCCGACGACATCTCGATGATCAACTTCGGGATGGGAAGCCCCAACGCGGCGACGATCATGGATCTCCTGACCGCCGCTGGGCCGATGGCGGTGCTGTTCCTGGGCAAGTGCGGTGGCGTCAAGCGCAAGAACCAGATCGGTGACCTCATCCTGCCGATCGCCGCCATCCGGGGCGAAGGAACTTCGAACGACTACCTGCCTCCCGAGGTGCCGGCGCTGCCGGCGTTCCAGCTCCAGCGGGTGGTCTCGACGATGATCCGTGACCTCGACCACGACTACTGGACGGGCACCGTCTTCACCACCAACCGTCGGGTGTGGGAGCACGACGAGGAGTTCAAGGCGTACCTCCGTAAGACCCGGGCGATGGCGGTGGACATGGAGTCGGCGACGATCTTCGCCGCCGGGTTCGCCAACGAGATCCCCACCGGGGCGTTGCTGCTGGTTTCCGACCAGCCGATGATCCCCGAAGGGGTGAAGACCGAACAGTCCGACCGTGGCGTCACTGCCCGGTTCGTCGACGACCACATCAGGATCGGGATCGAGGCGCTCAAGCTGCTGCGCCGCCAGGGCCGCTCGGTGAAACACCTCCGCTTCGACGAGTAGGACGACGGATCGAAAAACGGTCGGATCCGTCGCATGAGACGGACTTCGTCTTGGTTCAGTCCTCCTCGATGTCCTCCAGCGCCTCGTTCGCCGGCTCTTCGAGATCGGTGAGCGGGATGATCCGCTCCAGATCCACCTGGATCACCCTGAGTTCAGGTCCGATGTCCATACCAGTCTCCTTTCTGCCGCCCGCAACGTGACGGCGATCCGTTCGTCGGGCCACTCGTCGACCGGCCGGCCCAGTAGGGCGGTGGTGGCAATCGTCGCCCGGAAGGCGAGGTCGACCATGCGAGGCTCTTCAGCCGCCAGCACTCGACCTTCGTGATGCACGACGACTGCCCGAGCTTCGGCCCGGCGGGCGCGGAAACCCGACTCGTGTTCGACCACCTTCCCGGACATGGCGATCAAGCCGACCGCCCACCCGCCTTCGGATGGCCGCCGCCTCATCGCCGCTTCGGGAGTGCGGGCGGCGTAGATACCGCAGCGGGGGACGCCACATCGAGCGTCTGTGTGGGGGACGTCCGGGTTGGCGCCGAGTTTGGAACAGCTCGCCTCTTTCACCGGCGTGGGCCA
>JBKHXZ010000173.1:0-3041 GCA_046565785.1 Acidimicrobiia bacterium | reverse complement strand
ACCCGGCCTCGCCGGGCAGGTAGAGGTCGCCGGTGAGGCGAGCCCGCAGTTGTTCGGCCGAAGCCGTGGTGAGCGCAGTCATGGCGCCGTGGGTCCTTTCCCTTCAAGGATGTGCGAGGTCTCAGACGTCGACTGCACGCCTTCGGTTTCCGACTTCTTGACGTTTTGTAAAGCGCCTGTGGTCCGGCATGAACCACAGGCCAGAGCGAGAAAAGGGCCCCGCCAACCCAGGGTTCCAGGGGTCCCGGGAGGGCCCCACGAGCCCACGGTTCGAACAAGCGGACGAACCGTGGGCCGGCGGCGCCCCTGGCTGGCGCCACCAACCCTGGGTTGGCGGCGCCCTTTCTGGGGTTAGGTGGTGAGGATCCAGGCGGTGGCGGCGCTCGAATCCGCGTCGTACGGGTTGGTCTTCAGCTTGCCAGTGGCGGGCAGGCTCAGGCCGGACAGGGCGGTCTCGAACTCGGAGATCGTCTTGCTGCCCACCCCGTTGATGGTGAACGTGTCGTTGTTCGAGTCGTAGGCCAGGCGGTAGTAGCTGGCACCTGCCACCACGTCGATCGTGTTGGCACTGGTGTTCACCGCCACCACATTGAAGGTGGTCTCTCCGGGAAGATCCGGGGCGACTTCCACCGTGTAGTGGCTCAGATCGGCGATCTGGGCGGCGAGGATGTCGTCTCCTCCACCGTCGACATCCACCGCGGCGTCGATCGTGTCCGAACCCAGGTTGGTCGCGGTGTACGAACTCGTCGCCACCCCGGAGCTGTTGGTCGTCACCGCACCCAGCACTTGGGCGTTGACCCCGGTGATGGTGAACACGACCGACGCCCCTGAGATCGGCGCCCCGAACTTGTCCTTCACCGTGGCAGTGAGCGTCACCGTGTGGCCGGCCAGCCCCGAGACCGAGTTCTGTCCGAGCACTGCGGTGTCGGCCCGCGGATCGTCGTCGTCCCAGGTGACGGTCGACGTGACATCCAACTCGGCGGCACCGTCGTCGACGCCGTCGGCGTCCTTGTCCCAGAACGCCTTGACCGTGTCGACGATCTCGGCGGAAGGATTGCCGCTGTCGGGATCCGACGGACCGGTGTAGGAGAAGCTGAACAGGCCGCTGGAGTTCGTCGTCAACGTTTGGGCGATGATCTGATTCGAGTTGCGGGTCACCGTCACCACCACCCGGAACCCGGAAGCGGCGACCACGTTGCCGCCCGCATCGGCCAGCCAGCCGGTCACCGTCGCGTTGGTCCCGAACTTGACCACCTTCGCCGGCACCACGATGGCGGTCGGCTGGGCGGTCCACACCAGGTCGGCGAAGGCGTAGAGCGACACCACGTCGGTGTCGAAGACCTGTCCGCTCGATCCGATCCAGGCGAACACCCGGTCGGTTTCGATCGTCGAGTTGTGGGTGAGCACCACGCTCACCTTGCCCGAGGTGTTGGTCTTCGGGTCGCTGTTGTCGATCGTGCAGTTGGTGGAGGTCCCGGCGTCACTGGTCCCGATCTTGGCGTCGGTGTCCAAGACGCACCGCCCGGCCGAGTCCAACGTGCCGACGAAGACGTCGACCAGGCGTCCCACCACCGGCTTGCCGTCCGGGGTGAGCACCGTCACCGTCGCCGTCACCGAGTTGGAAGTGGGGGCGGTGGCCGGGTCGAGACTGACACTGATGTCGTAGGGCGACGCACCGCCTGCCTGCAACTGGCGAGCCAGGAACAGCGCCATCTGCCAACGGAACACGTTGGTGCCCGGGCTGAACGTCGTCGTCGAGGTGCCCTTGGCGATGCCGAGTTGGGCGAGCTGGTTGATCGCCACCTGGGTGGTGGCGGGGTAGTTGGTGATGTCGGTGAAGCCCATGCTGGCGCCGCTGGGCAGGGTGTACCCGGCCTTGGCGTGCATGCGGGTGAGGAACAGCGCCATCTGCCAGCGGGGCACCACCCCGGCCGGGTCGAACGTGCGAGGAGCGACGCCGGCGGTGATCCCCATCTGGGCGAGCTGGTTGATCGCCCGCTGGGTGTCGATCGGATATCCGGAGATGTCGTCGAAGTTCGAGGTGGTGACGGTGGGGACGACGATGCCGAGATCGTCGGCCATCCGCACCAGGAACAGCGCCATCTGCCAGCGGGCGACCTCCCCGGCGGGAGTGAAGTTCGTCGAGCTGGTCCCGGTGGCGATGCCGTAGTGGGTGATGCAGTCGATGGCGTCGATCGCCTCGGCACTGAGACCGCCGAGATCCTTGTAGCCGGCCGACGGCAGGCTGGTGGGGCAAGCCTCGACCACCGCTGCCGACCCGACCGCCGGGAACAGGGTGACGAGGACTGCGAGGGCCGCCCCCACCGCCACGAGGCGGCGGCGAACTGACCGTGATGCGGACACTTCTCTCTCCTTCAGGATGTACCGCGGTCAGACGCCGCTCCGGGTCGGACGGTTCCAGCGTTTTCTCCACTTCGCCACGGCGCCAGCGGCAACGCCATTCTCCACCCGGACAGCCGGTTCGGATAGGGCCATTCGTTGAAGTTCCCGCTGTCGGGGCAACGGACCAGCCGGCGAGAACGCGACCGGACCCCGGGGAAGGGGGAACCCGGGGTCCGGTCGGGATTGGACGGTTGGTTAGTGGCTGAAGTCGAAGGTGACTGCCGGGTTGGGGTCGGCGTCCGCACCGACGTCCAACGCACCTTCTGCAATCGTCAGCACCCAGGCTGTGTCCGGGTCGGTGTCGGCTTTGATCTCGAACTCGAGCGTCAGCTCGTTTGTCGTTCCAAAGGTCACCACGGGCATCGAGGTAACCGAGTAGGTCAGAGCCGGGTCAGACGCAGGGTGAACCTGGAAGTCGCTCGTAGTCGCTGCTGCGTCTACGACGATGTCAGCGTCAAAGGTGGCATACAGGTACTGCCATCCGCCTGAGCCATCATTGGTATCGAGGACTTCAACACTCAGGATCGAGAACTGGATCGGCGTGTCCACATCCACCGCTCCCGACTTCTCCGACTCGTTGTCGTCTTCGACCTGTGTCGCCTGGAAGTCGTAGTCGGTGTTGGGAGTGAGCGAACCGA